>NZ_LWEX01000221.1 GCF_001634885.1 Sulfitobacter sp. HI0040
TCTCGCCGGTCTGGCGCCGTCGCACACGCGGCGTTCCGAAGACAGCGTGCGCTTGCAACAATTCTCGACCCCTCTTCCGCTCGCGGCCATTGTTGCGCAGGCGGCGGGGTTTCGCGGTGACGACCTGGTTCTGGAACCCTCCGCAGGCACCGGCATGCTGGCGATCTTCGCCCGTATCGCAGGTGCGCGTTTGTCGCTGAATGAACTTGCCGAAACCCGCCGCAATTTGCTGCAACAACTCTTTCCGGAGGCAGTCGTCTCGGATCACGATGCCGCGTCGATCGACGACCGTCTCGATAGGTCGATCACGCCCTCGGTCATCGTGATGAACCCGCCGTTTTCGGCTGCGAACCATGTCGAAGGTCAGTTCCGGCAGGCGACCAGCCAACATGTTCTGTCTTCCCTTGCTCGCCTCGCGCCCGGTGGGCGTCTCCTTGTCATCACCGGCGAGAGTTTCCGTCCTTCCACCAAGTGCTTCCAGTCGACGTTCCAGCGGATAGGCCAGAGCTCAGAGGTGGTGTTTTCCGCCGCCATCGACGGCAAGGTCTTTTCGCGGCATGGCACTTCGATCGACACCCGGTTGACGGTGATCGACAAGCGCGCGATGGGCGAAGGCGAGACCGCACCTGTCAACATCGATGGCGCCTATCATCCGACCTGCGCGACCACGGCCGCTCTTCTCTCCGCCGTGCTGACCCATTGTCCCGAGCGCCGCAGCCCCCCGC
>NZ_LWEX01000222.1 GCF_001634885.1 Sulfitobacter sp. HI0040
CCACCGGATCACTATGGCCGTCTTTCGACTCTGCTCGACTTGTCAGTCTTGCAGTCAGGCTGGCTTCTGCCATTGCACTCAACGAGCGATTTCCGACCGCTCTGAGCCAACCTTCGCGCGCCTCCGTTACGATTTAGGAGGCGACCGCCCCAGTCAAACTACCCACCACACAGGGTCCCGGATCCGGATAACGGACCGCGGTTAGACATCAAGCAGAACAAGGGTGGTATCTCAAGGGAGGCTCCACGCAGACTGGCGTCCACGCTTCAAAGCCCACCACCTATCCTGCACATGTTCGGCCTAATGCCAGTGTGAAGTTGTAGTAAAGGTGCACGGGGTCTTTCCGTCTAACCGCGGGAAACCTGCATCTTGACAGGTAATTCAATTTCGCTGAGTCTATGTTGGAGACAGCGGGGAAGTCGTTACGCCATTCGTGCAGGTCGGAACTTACCCGACAAGGAATTTCGCTACCTTAGGACCGTTATAGTTACGGCCGCCGTTTACCTGGGCTTCAATTCAGAGCTCTCACCCCTCCTTTTAACCTTCAGGCACCGGGCAGGCGTCAGACCCTATACGTCGTCTTGCGACTTCGCAGAGCCCTGTGTTTTTAATAAACAGTCGCCACCCCCTGGTTTGTGCCCCCAGCCCCTAGTTGCCTAGGAACCGGGCCTCCTTCTCGCGAACTTACGGAGGTATTTTGCCGAGTTCCTTCAACATAGTTCTCTCAAGCGCCTTGGTATTCTCTACCAGTCCACCTGTGTCGGTTTAGGGTACGATCTAGCGATGGAGCTATTTCCAGGGACTTCTAAGCAGCCCATTCAATCCAATAAGGATGAACTACCCTCGAAATCCGTCACTTCCATCTGGCCCAGGAATATTAACCTGGTTCCCATCGACTACGCCTTTCGGCCTCGCCTTAGGGGTCGGCTTACCCTGCTCAGATTAGCTTTAAGCAGGAACCCTTGGACTTTCGGCGAGAGTGTCTCTCACACTCTTTGTCGCTACTCATGTCATCATTCTCACTAGTGATCTCTCCACCGGATCGCTCACGCGCCGGCTTCACAGAAAACTCCGCGTCTCCAATACCCCGAAGGGTTAAGGAGACATGGAATTATGTCACACTACGCTCTGCTACCATGCAACTAGTGCATCCTCAGCTTCGGCTCATGGCTTGAGCCCCGTTACATCTTCGCCGCAAGACAACTTATTTAGACCAGTGAGCTGTTACGCTATCTTTAAAGGATGGCTGCTTCTAAGCCAACCTCCTGGTTGTTTTGGTCGTCTCACCTGCTTTCCC
>NZ_LWEX01000223.1 GCF_001634885.1 Sulfitobacter sp. HI0040
AAGACGAAGACGATACGGACGGCACAGCCGATCACGGGCCGGTGCATGCGCCCTTCGATTCCGACCGGGCGGACGCGGAGGCCCGCACGCGCGCCGCGCGCGAGCGTATGGCGCGGATGCGGGGCGAGCCGGCCGCGGACGACGCCGCGCATGCCGCCGCCATATCCTCCCGCAGGGACCTGCTGCCCGACATCGACGAAATCAATTCAACGCTGCGGTCATCGGGTACGCGCAGACCCCAGGACAAACACGCCCCGGCGGCGGCAGAACCTGCGACCGTTCGTCAAAAGCGGCGCGGCTTCCGCCTGGGCTTTGCCGCCATGCTCGCGCTGGGGGCCCTGCTCTTCGTGCTCTACGGATATGCGCCCGATATCGCGGAGGCGGTTCCGCAGGCAGACCCTTACCTGTCGGCCTATGTGGCGCAGGTAGATGCAGCACGGCTCTGGCTCGACGGTCAGGCGCAAGGATTGCTGCGCTGGCTCGATACGATCGCGCAACAGTCGGAAGCCTGATCTCTTTGCACCACGGGCTGGCGCCACCGCCCCCGCGGTGACGCCGGAACAGCTCTAGAACCTGTCCAGCAGCCGGTTGAGATAGTCGCGCTCGACCTCGGGGCGATCCGTCTCGCCTGAGCGGCGGCGGATTTCGTCCAGCAGGCGGCGGGCCCGGTCGTAGCCGTCCTCATCCAGCGCCAGCGGCCCGTCGCTGCTGGAATTGCCATTCCCACCCTGTTCCCGGCCCAGCGGATCACGCGCATCCGCGCGGCGGTCGGATTCCACGGTGCCCTGACCGGGCTGGCGTTCCTGTTCCTGCTGGGCCATCGCCTCCCCGAGGGAGCGTATGCCTTCGCGCAGCGCCTCCATGGCTTGGGCCTGATCGTCGATGGCTCCGGGCAAATCGCCCTGCCGCAGCGATTGTTCGGCATCGTCCATGGCCCGGCCCGCCCGGTCCAGCGCGTCGCGGGCGGCTTCGCCTTCGGCGGTGCCCTGACCGGGTAATTCGCTTTGCTGACGGTCCAGTTCTTCGCGCAGCGCCTGCTGCCGGTCTGCCAGATCGCCCTCGCTGGGTTCGGCGCCGGGCTGGCCGTTCTCACCCGGCTGATTCCGGCCATCGGCCTGACCCTGCCCTTGCCCCTGACCGTTCTGGCCCTCGTGGCTCTGGCCCCGGCCCTGCCCGCCGTTGCGGCCTTCGTTGCCTTGGCTTTCGCCCGCATTCGCACCGGGATTGAACTGTTCCTGCAGATCGCGGAACGCCTGATCGCTGAGGCCCTGTTGTTCGCGCAGCGTCTCCGACAACCCCTCCATCGCCTGTTCGCCGGGGTTCTGCCCGTTCTGGCCCGGCTGGCCTTCGGTGACGCGCATGTTCTCCATCAACTGCTGAAGCTCCTTGAGCGCCTGTTCGGCTTCGGCCATGCGGCCCTGTTCCATCAGCTCCTGTATGCGGTCCATCATGCGCTGCAGGTCATCCTGCGTCATCTGCATGGTCTCGCCCTGCTGGCCCTGCTGCTGCGGGTCGCCGCCCTGGCGTTCCTGCGCCTGTTGGCGCTGAAGCTGGCGCATGTATTCCTCTGTCGCGCGGCGTAGCTCGTCCATCAGTTCGGCGATTTCCTCGTCGGTGGCGCCGTTCTTCATCGCTTCGCTCAGCCGGTCCTGCGCGCGGCGCATCCGCTCCAGCGCATCGGCGAGCACGCCTTCCTCCAGTTCGATGGCAAGCGACCAGAGGTCTTCGGCAAGGTCTTCCTGTACGTCCTCGGCAATGCCGTAGCGGGCATGAACCTCAAGCCGGTCGATCAGCTTGCGCATCCGCAGCGCCGTGGTCTGGTTGCGGAAAATCTCCTCCGGGCGCCATGAGACGGCGCGCAGCACCTGCGACATGCGCGCCGCGTTGGTGCGGGACCACAGAAGATCGCGCCGCATCTCGATCACGGCGGCCGCCAGCGGGTCGAAGAAGCGCCGCCCGGGCAGCACCATCTCGGCCGGGGGGGCCATGCCCGATTGCTCGGCCGCATCGAGCACCGACAGCGATACCGTCACCGGCAGGTTGGCCCAGGGGTGTTTGGAGAAATCCGCGATCAGGTTTTCCTCGAACTGGTCGCGACTGCCGGTGATCGGGGTGGGCAGCGGAACAACGATTTCGGGGCGGGGTTCAGGGTCCACCGTCAGCCCGTAGCGGCGATCGACCGAGACGAGGTCGAGCGTGATCCGCGCCTCGCCCGCTTCGACACCGTAGTCATCCCGGGCGGCGAAGGGCAGACGCATTTCGCCCAAAGCTTCGACCTGCGGGGGGCCGACCACTTCGACATGGGGCGCCGCGTCCGGCAGCATGACCACGTTCCAGCTGCGCCCGCCGGGGCCGGAGACCGCGATTTCGCCGTTCTGAAGGACGGTGAAATCATGCGCGGTCCGTGGTGCGGCGTCTTCGGCGGGGACCTCCGCCCTGCCGGAAACGCTCTGGTTGACGTCCAGAGCACCGACTTCGCCATAAAGCCGCAGGGTGATCAACGTGCCCTCGGGCAGATAGAGATCGCCTTCGTCAAGGTCGTTGAGGTAGAGCGTGGGCTTGCCCGTATAGCGCGGCGGTTCCGCCCAGCCTTCCCAGACCGGCCCCTCCGCAAGGGTACCTGCCCCGCCCGGCGCCATCCCCGCGACGGTGCCCACCCGCCAGACGGACCCGAAGACAAGCGCCACCATGAAGGCCAGCACCGCCACATAGCGCAGCGCATAGGGGTCGCGGCGCGCGACCCGCAGATCGGCGGGAACGGGCCGCGCGGTCGCGGTACGTTCGGCCATGCGCTGCTTGTGCGCGCGCCAGACGGCCATGGAGGCCGGATCGGCCTGACCGATGGCCGCGTCATCCAGCAGGGCACGGATCGGGCGACCGGGCAGGCTCGCGTCCAGCCGTTCCAGCGCCTCTTCCCGGCTGGGCAGTCGCAGGCGCAGCACCGCAAAGGCCAGCGCCCCCAGAACACCTAGCGCGGCAAGGGCCATGCCCAGCCAGACCACTTCCAGCGGCAGGCTTTCATGCAGCCCCAGCATCAGCGCCGCCAGCACCAGCAAAAGAACGGTCATCAGCGGCCAGAGCGTCTGAACCGCGCGCTCCGCCGCCATGCCGAGGCGTGTCAGCCGCAGGGGCCTGCGCAGCGCATCCATGCTGCGCCGCATGTCGTTCGGGGTGAATGTCGCCATCGGGGCCTCCGGTGGCCGCACGGCATCATGCCGTCAGAGCCATTCGGGGATGGTATCGCGATTTATCATATCGTCAAAGGTGGGACGCGGGCGGATAACCGCGAATTGATCCCCTTTCACCATCACTTCGGGGATCAGGGGGCGCGAATTATACTCGCTCGCCATCACGGCACCGTAGGCACCGGCACTGCGAAACGCCACCAGATCGCCTGCAGACAGGGGCGGCATCATGCGCTGGCGGGCAAAGGTATCGCCGGTCTCACAGACCGGGCCGACAATGTCATAGGGCTGCTGCGCCACGCCTGCCTCCGGCTCCACCACGGGCACGATGTCATGGTAGGCGTCGTACATCGCGGGGCGGATCAGATCGTTCATAGCGCCGTCAAGGATCAGGAAATCGCGCCCCTCGCCCGACTTGAGGTAGATCACCTCGCTCACCATCAGGCCCGCGTTACCGGCGATCAGGCGGCCCGGCTCGATCTCGATCTCGCAATCAAGGTGCCCGAGCGTACGCTGGACCATGGCGCCATAGTCGGTGGGCAGGGGCGGGGCGGCATTGGACCGCTCATAGGGGATGCCCAGCCCCCCGCCGAGATCGAGCCTGCGGATATCGTGCCCGTCTTCGCGCAGCAGAACGGTAAGGTCGGCGACCTTGGCATAGGCCTGTTCGAACGGGGCCAGATCGGTCAACTGGCTGCCGATATGAACGTCGATGCCGATGACCTGAAGACCGGGCATGGCGGCGGCGCGGGCATAGACCTCCCGCGCGCGGGCGATGGGGATGCCGAACTTGTTTTCCGACTTGCCGGTCGCGATCTTGGCATGGGTCTTCGCGTCGACGTCCGGGTTGATGCGGATCGTCACCGGCGCGACCTTGCCCAGGCTGCGCGCCACGGCGTCCAGCATCTCCAGCTCCGGCTCGCTTTCGACGTTGAACTGGCGGATGCCGCCTTCAAGCGCCTGAGTAATCTCCTGCTTGGTCTTGCCCACGCCGGAAAAGACGATGCGCTCGCCGGGGACGCCGGCGGCACGGGCGCGCAGGTATTCGCCGCCCGATACCACGTCCATGCCCGCGCCGGCCTGCGCCAGCGTGCGCAGCACTGCCTGATTGGAATTGGCCTTCATCGCATAACAGACGAGGTGATCCATCCCCGCGAGGGCCGCATCGAACAGGCCGTAATGGCGCAGGAGCGTCGCGGTGGAATAGACGTAGAAGGGCGTGCCCACGGCCCGCGCGATATCGGCTACGGGAACGTCTTCGGCATGCAGCATGCCATCGCGATAAAGAAAGTGATCCATGCGCGGCACTTACGCAAAAGCGCCGCCCAGATCAATCGTCAGACGACGGGGCGGCTGCGCAGGAAGAGATAAAGCGGCAGGCCGAAGCTGACGCCGACCAGATAGGTCGCGGGGATGGCCAGTAGCGCCTCCCAGTTCCGCCGCACCGCAACCTCGGCGAAAATCCACAGGGTGAGCGCGATCGCGGCAATGGTCAGGTCCCAGACAAGGCCGCTGGTCGCGGCATTGGCGTGCCATGCTTCGATCATCGGGGCCAGCGCGAAGCCTTCGGCGCGGAACCACTGTATGAAATACCACATGGGGTGGATCGCGCCCCAGATCGCGAGGGCGAGGTAGGCCATCCGCAGCGGAGAGGGCATCAGAAGCGCCTCACCACCCCGACGGAGACATCCCCCGACAGGTGCACTCCCGGCTCCGTCGTGCTGGGCATCTGCTGGGGGGATGATGTCTGCTGCGGCGCGACACCGCTGCGGGGTTCAGATCTGTCCGCGCCACAGCCGGACAACGCTACCAAGAGAATTCCGAGGCAGGCGGTTGCCTTCACAGTCCCAGGCCCAGCGACAGGCTCAAGGGGCCGCGCGTGACCCCGAGGTTCGTGCTCACATAGGTTCCGGAGCTCGACAGGGTGATCTGGCTTTGTGCCGTGGGGCGGACAGGCTCGCCATCCGCACCGCAGGCCGCCAGTATGGGCAAAGCCGACAGCGCCAACAAAAGCCTCAGGGGGGTCATGACAGTATCTCCTTCCAGCGGGCGATCTGACGCCGCACCTGCTCCGGTGCGGTTCCCCCATAGGACATACGCGAATTCACGGAATTTTCCACGCCCAAGACACCGAAGACATCGTCGGTAATGTCGGCATGGGCGGATTTCATCTGATCCAGCGTCAGATCCGGCAGGTCGCAGCCCTGCTTTTCGGCAAGCGCCACCAGCGAGCCGGTGACGTGATGGGCATCGCGGAACGGCAGGCCCGCCACCCGGACGAGCCAATCCGCAAGGTCCGTCGCGGTGGAGAACCCGGCCCCCGCCGCACCGGCGAGCGCGGTTCGGTTGGCGGTCATGTCGCGCACCATTCCTTCCATCGCAGCGAGCGCCAGCATCAGGTTGTCGGCGGCGTCAAAGACCTGTTCCTTGTCTTCCTGCATGTCCTTCGAATAGGCCAGCGGCAGGCCCTTCATCACCATCATCAGCGCGGTGTTCGCACCGAAGATCCTTGCCACCTTTGCCCGGATCAACTCCGCCGCGTCGGGGTTCTTCTTCTGCGGCATGATCGACGAGCCGGTCGAGAACCGGTCCGACAAAGTCACGAACCGAAACTGCGCCGAGGACCAGATCACCAGCTCTTCAGCGAAGCGGCTGAGGTGCATCGCGCAGATGCTGGCGGCGCCAAGGAATTCCAGCGCGAAGTCACGGTCGCTGACGGCGTCCAGCGAATTGGCCGCCGGCCGGTCGAAACCGAGCGCCTCTGCCGTCATCTCCCGGTCGATGGGAAAGGAGGTGCCGGCAAGCGCCGCGGCCCCCAGCGGGCTTTCGTTCATCCGCGCACGGGCATCGCGCATGCGGCCCAGATCGCGCCCGAACATTTCCACATAGGCCATCATGTGATGACCCCATGTCACCGGCTGCGCGGTCTGCAGATGGGTGAAACCGGGCATGACCCAATCGGCCCCCGCCTCCGCCTGCCCCAGCAGCGCATCGATCAACGCGAGCAGACCGCTTTCGGCGGCATCCAGTTGATCGCGCACCCAAAGCTTGAAATCCGTGGCGACCTGATCGTTGCGCGACCGGCCCGTGTGCAGGCGGCCCGCCGCATCGCCGATCAGCTCCTTGAGGCGGGATTCCACGTTCATGTGAATGTCTTCGAGGGCAGCGGAAAAGGTGAAACGCCCTTCCTCGATCTCTGACAAGATCGTGAGAAGCCCTTCCCGAATGTCCTTTGCATCCTTATCACTCAGGATACCCGTGGCCGCCAGCATGGCGGCATGGGCCCGCGACCCGGCAATGTCCTGTGCGGCCATCCGCTTGTCGAAACCGATCGAGGCGTTGATCGCCTCCATGATCGCGTCCGGCCCGGCGGCGAAACGGCCACCCCACATCTTGTTCGAGGTCGTATCGGTCATTTGGCACCCTTGGAGGGAAGTATGAGGAAAACGGTTCTGGGCTTCGTGTATACGGCCCTCGTTCTGGGTGCAAACGCAGCCTTCGCCGATACCGATGAGGCCGCGCTGCTGGCCCTGCGCGACGGCGACATGAAGAAACTGATGATCCACGATGCGCCCAAGGCCACGTCGAACGCCAGTTTCCAACTGGCCGATGGCGCGGGGGAGGCCACGCTGGCGGATTATCAAGGCAAATACATCCTGCTGAATTTCTGGGCCACGTGGTGTGCGCCCTGCCGCAAGGAAATGCCGCAGCTCGAAGCATTGCAGAAGGAATTCGGCGGCGATGAGTTCGAAGTGCTGACGATCGCCACGGGGCGCAACACGCCCGAGGGGATCAAGCGTTTCTTCGAAGAGGCAGGGGTCGAATCCCTGCCCCGCCATCAGGATCCCCGGCAGGCGCTCGCCAGCCAGATGGGTGTTTTCGGTCTGCCGATCACAATCCTGATCGACCCCGAGGGACGAGAGATCGCCCGGCTGCGCGGGGATGCGAAATGGTACAGCGACAGCGCCCGCGCCATCGTGCGTGAACTGGTTGGCGCCGAAAGCTGATCCGCAACGCTAGCGGTAGATCGCGCGCAGCATGCGCAGGTCGAGCCGTTTGCCCGTGCCTTCATGGATGAACCAGCCGCGTTTGATCCACCCCATGCGGTCCAGTTTTGCCATGCCTTCCAGACGCAGGCCCCCGGGCCCTTCGATCACATAGGTGAAGCCGCCGAGGATCGGCGTGGTGATGCGCCGCCGCTGTTCCCGCCTTCCGTCCGGGGCGATGCGGGTATAGGTGCATTCGCCCACGGTACGCATGCAGCGATGCGGCTCGAACCGGGTGACGGCCCCGTCTGAATCGACCTGACGGACGATCTGGCCCCGGTCGTCGAGAAACAGGCTGCCAAGGCTTTCGCCCGTCCGCGTCCGACCGGCGAAACTGCGCAGCTCCCACAATCCGTCATGGCGGCCTTCGTGCACATGGGTAAAGACCTCGCCCGCCGAATTGGCGATTGTCACGACCGATCCGATGCCGATCTTCGCCATGTGCATGGCGATGTCGCTTTCCCCCTGCCCCGGTTCGACCGCCCCGGCGATACCGCCCCAGCAGATGAGCACCAATGCAATCAGCCCGCGCCAACCGGGGCGAACCCGTCCGGCGCGGGCCGAAGCCGTCATGCGACCGCGTGGCTGAGGATCGCCGCCTCTGACGTCGACAGGTTGCGCCGGGCAAAGCTGCCATAGGTATGCGGATCGAACTCCAGCTGCGGATGTTCGGCCAAAAGGCGGCTGCGGTCGTCCGCGCCCAGCACGCTGAGCGCCGCGTTCGCGGGGTGGAAGCTTTCCGTCTCCATCCCGTTGGCCCAGAGCACCTGATGCTCTTCGAAGAGCAGGTGGATATAGGTCACCTCGCGCACCTTGAGATCGACGGTGACGTTGACCCCGTCGATCAGGTCCTTCGCGGCGACGAGGACTTCGTCGGTATTGAAGAGATCCATCGCTTCGGGGCCGGTAAAGACGATGCGATGTTCGGGCGACACCAGCAGGTCGTCATCGGGGCATGTATCGCCGAAGGTCCCGGCGCGCAGCCGCACGGGCCGCAGACGCGGCAGCGCGAAAAGTCGCGCACCGCTCATCCGGCGGCCACCGACCCATTGCACGGGCTGCGCACCGTTGTCCTTGGTCTGTACCAGATCCCCGGCGCGGACATCTTCGATCGCGATGGTGCCCGAGGCCGTGCGGATGCGCGTGCCGGGGGTGAAGCAGATCACGCCGCCGTCCCCCTGCCACTGCGTTTCATTGCGCAGCGCACCCAGCGAATGATGCACCACCCAGAGATCGCAGTTGCGCGGCGGCAGCTCATCCAGAAACATCAGCAGCGGGCGGTTGCCCTTGCCGAGTTCGATGATGGTGACCGTGAAACTCTGCGCCCCGTCGGTGACAACAAAGCTGTTGTCCATCAGCGGGGTGCTGTCCTTGTCGAAGATCGCCTTGGGCACTGTCGGCAGATCTTCTTCGAGTGCCGCGCCCACAAGGCGATGCACCATGCGTGCCGCCCGCTTGCGTAAATTTTCCGCACCGTCTGCCTGATCCAGTCGCAAAACATCCGACGGTCCATCCACCCGAATGGCGTCTCCGCGCCATGCCCACGCCGCGCCAACGTTGAGGTTGTGCAAGGGTGCGGCATCCAGACCGTCAATTTCAGTTTGCGACCAGCTGATGACAAACGTGCCCCGAAAGCCCGTTTTCATATGCTGTTGCCTGCCTCAGAGTGTTTTTATTGAGGCGAACCTAGCAGGCACAATTGAAATGGGAAAGTTCAATTTCGACGATTCATCAATGTGTTGCAATTTAAGGTTAACGCAACTTCCGCGCGTGGGTATTTAGGTAAGGAACGCCCTGTAACCTATTGTTCAGAAATCGAGATTTATCGAAAGCGACCCTACGACCTGATCGTCGGATTGCCGTTCGAACTCTTTTCCGAGCCAGGTCAGACCATAGAAGGCCGAAGCCCGTTCGCCCTGCCAGTGAACGCCTGCCCGCACCCGGTCCCTTGTCTGGGTGAGCGTGAATCCACGACCCTCGGGCAGCAGAACACTGTCGGTCACATGGGCGATATCCGCGCCCAAAGTCAACGAAAGCCCGGCCGCTTCGGGGTCACGTGACGTGCGGTAACGATGCCCGGTGGAGGCGTCACGCGCCGTCAGCCCGCCAAAGCCGAAATCCCCGAACGACAGGTCAAGCCCGGCCCGGACCAAGGTTTCCACACCGGCGCGCCCTTCGACAAAGGGAATCACCCGCAGCGCCGGGGCCACGACAACGGGGCGCGCCGCTTCGGCCACCAGCGTGGGATGCACGCCATCGTCGATCTGTGCGGCCAGCGTGGCGGCGGAGGGGGCCGAAGCGCCCAGCGCCTCGTGGAATTCCTTCTGCAAGCGGCCCACGCCGGTCCCCTCCCCGGTAAAGACGAGATCACCGCCGATCGACAGTTCAACCTCCCCCCGCCGGAAATGGGTGTGCACCCCCGCGGTCAGAATCCCGGCATAGGGGCGGTCGTCTGCCGCCGGGCGGCGCAGGTTGCGCGGCCCCAGCGCCTCCAGCCCGAGACGCAGCTCGATCACCTCTCCGAACCGGGGGGCGCGCGCCGACGCGTCGGCGGGGCCGAAGGTGAAGGACGAGACGAGCGAACCGCTGCGCCAGCGGTCCCCGCCATCGCCTAGGAAATCATTCGTCAGCAGCCCGCCGTAGCCGAGGTAGACACGTTCCTGCGCGCTGGTGGAAACGGGAAGGAGGCATAGCACACAAAGTGCCAGAGTCTTGAATCGGAGCATGTGTCGGCCTGCCGTCTGGTGCCCCCCCGGGCGACAGAAGCTCTAGGTCGATTCGCCTTTGACGCATAGTGCGCGCCCGCAACACTCGCTATGAATGCAAAGACGCGCTGCCCCACGGGGGCCGTCTGGCTGCCACGATTGGCCCATGGCGAGCGGACGGGTGGGTTTCGAGGGCCGCGTGACCGTGCGTTATCGCGACCCCCGAAAACTTCAGCCCAGCTGCATCATATGGCGGGCAACGTCGTTCATCCGATTCGCGAATCCCCATTCATTGTCGTACCACGACACGACGCGCAGCATGCCGCCATCGGTAACGCGGGTCTGGTCAGCCGCAAAGCAGGAAGAATGGGGATCGTGGTTGAAATCCGCCGATACCAGCGGGTCGGTCTCCACACACAAGACGCCGCGCAACTCGCCCTCCGCCGCCTCGCGCATGGCGGCGAGCACCTGCTCGGGATCGGCTTCCTTGCGCAGCATCACGCAGAGATCGACCAGCGAGACGTTTGCCGTGGGCACCCGTATGGCGGAGCCTTCGAGCTTTCCTTCCAGCGCCGGTATCACCTCGGATATCGCAGCGGCGGCCCCGGTCGACGTGGGGATCATCGACAGCGCCGCGGCCCGCCCCCGGCGCAGGTCGCGATGCGGCTTGTCGTGGGTAGGCTGGTCCCCGGTGTAGGAATGGACCGTGGTCATATAGCCGGTTTCGATCCCGAAATTGTCATCAAGCACCTTGGCCACGGGGGCGAGGCAGTTCGTGGTGCAGGAAGCGTTGGAAACGATCACATCCTCGGCGGTCAGATCCCGGTGGTTCACGCCGAAGACGACCGTACGGTCCGCCCCCTTCGCCGGGGCGGAGATAAGGACCCGGCGCGCGCCGTTCTTCAGATGCTCCTCCGCCTTGTCACGACTGGTGAAGAGCCCCGTGCATTCGTAAACGACATCGACATCGTCCCAGGGCAGTTTCGCCGGTTCACGCTCCGCCGTCATCCGGATCGTCTGCCCCGCGACCAGAAGCCGATCGCCTTCCAGCCGCGCGTCGGCGCGCAGCCGTCCATGGACCGAATCGTATTTCAGCAGGTGCAGCAGCGTTTCAGGCGGGGCGAGGTCGTTGACCGCAACCACTTCGATACCGTCGAAACCCCGTTCGATCAGCGCGCGCAGCACGCAGCGCCCGATGCGGCCAAATCCGTTGATCGCGATTTTCATGCTGTTCCCCTCATTCCCGCATAGCGTCAACTTTGGCGAGCACTCTCGTGCCTACTTGTTAGCGCTAACATAGCGCCGCGCCGATCATGCTTCAACACCCGATTTGAATTTCGCATCCCCGCCCCTAGTCTGGCAAGGAAAGGAGAGAGCCATGCGTATCGAACGACTGACCGGCTTCGTCGGGGCCCGGGTTGCAGGGGTGGACCTGAAGGCCGAATTGTCAGGTGACGCCCGTGAAGCGTTGCTCGAGGCCCTATCGGCACACCAGATGCTGGTCTTCCCCGGTCAGCATCTCGATCTCGCAGCGCAAAAGCGTGTCACCGCGTTGTTCGGAGACCCCATGCAGCTGCCCTATGTGGAGCCGCTCCCCGAAGACCGGGAGGTGATCGCGGTTCTGAAAGAGGCGACAGAGACGAACGTAGGTGTCTTCGGCGGGGACTGGCATTCGGACTTCAGCTTTCTGCCCAATCCGCCTGCGGGGTCGGTGCTCAACGCCGTGGAAATTCCGGCCGTCGGCGGCGATACGCTCTGGGCGTCGCAGGTTGCGGCCTACGAATCGCTCCCCAAGGGGCTGCGCGCCATCGTGGATGGGCGAAAGGCCGTCCATGTGGGTGCGCCCTATGGCGTCGCACATGCCCCACCCGAGGACAGCCGCAGCGGGGCATCCATCCGCATGACACGCGGCGATCCCAGCGCGGATGAGGAACGCTTTCATCCCGCAGTGGTGACCGACCCGCGCAGCGGACGGCGGGCGCTCTTCGTCAACCCCATCTATACCACGCGCCTCGACGGGATGGATCACGCGGAAAGCGCGCCGATCCTTGCTGAGCTTTTCCACCACGCCACCCGGCCCGACATCTGCTGCCGCCTCAAATGGCAGGCGGGGGAGCTTTGCGTCTGGGACAACCGCATGAGCCTGCATTACGCCACCAATGACTACGACGGTACCCGCCGCCTGCTCTACCGCACGACTTGGTCCGGCGAACCGCCCGCCTGATTGCCACGGCCCGGAGAATCGCAACTTGCCGTTGCGCCACCCCGGACGGTAAACTGCGCCCGACACACCAAAGGATCCGTGATGAGCCATGTCCTGCGCCGTACCCTCACCGGGGATCAGCCCGTCATCGTCCGGGGCGAGGGCGCCTATCTGATCGACAGCGCGGGGAACCGCTATCTCGATGCCTGTGGCGGCGCGGCGGTATCCTCGCTCGGCCATGACAACAGGCGGGTGCGGGACGCGATCCGCGATCAGCTTGAAAAGCTGTCGTTCGCCCATACCGGCCTTTTCACCAACGAACCCGCCGAAGCACTGGCGGACCACCTTGTGGCACGGGCGCCCGCAGGCACCGGCGAAGGCCGGGTGATGTATCTCGGCAGCGGGTCCGAGGCGATGGAAGCCGCGCTGAAACTGGCCCGGCAGTACCATCTGGAACGCGGCGATACCGGCCGCACAAAGATCATCGCCCGCGCCCCCAGCTATCATGGCAATACCCTTGGCGCGCTGGCCGTGGGGGGCCATGCTGGCCGGCGCGCGCCTTTCGCGGCGATGCTGATGGACGTCTCGCACATCGATGCCGCCTATGCCTACCGGATGCGCAAGGACACCGAGACGGAGGATGAATTCGCCACACGTCTTGCCGCCCAGTTGGAAGAGCGCATCGTCGCGCTCGGCGCGGAGACGGTCGCGGCCTTCGTGGCGGAACCTGTCGTGGGTGCCTCGCTCGGCTCGCAACCCGCGCCACCGGGGTATTTCACACGGATACGCGAAATTTGCGACCGTTACGGAGTGCTTTATATCGCGGATGAGGTCATGTGCGGCATGGGCCGGACCGGAACGCTCTACGCCTTGGAGCAGGAAGGTATCTGCGCCGATATCACCACCATGGCGAAGGGGCTCGGCGCAGGCTATCAGCCCATCGCGGCGGTGCTGGCCAGTGAAAAGGTGGTGCGCCCCATCCTCGCGGGCAGCGGGCGGCTGTGGAACGGTCATACCTATATGTCCCACGCGACCGCCACGGCCGGATCGCTCGCCGTGATGCAGGAGATCGATGAACGGAACCTGCTGGGAGCCGTCAAAACCCTCGGCGCCCGGTTGCGCGAGAACCTGACCGAACGGCTGGGGGATCATCCCCACGTGGGGGACATTCGCGGGCGCGGGCTGTTCTGGTCCTTCGAACTGGTCGCGGACCGGTCCACCAAGGCGCCCTTCCCCGTGGGCCGGAACGTGGCGGGGCAAATCCAGCGCCGCGCCATGGAAGCCGGGGTGGTCTGCTATCCCTCGCAGGGCTGCGCGGATGGAACAGCAGGGGACCATGTTCTGCTGGCCCCCTGCTTTACCTCCACCGAAGCGGAGATCGACCTGATCGCACATACCATGGCAGAGGCGGTCGCGACCGAACTGCCGGGCTAGATCACTCCGGCGCGTTCTCCATGCGCTTGGGCGCGCCGCTGGGCATATCCGTCCCGATATAGGGCTGGTTGTCCTTCTTCCATTTGCCGAACCCGCCCTCCAGGTGGGCAATGCTCTGCGCGCCCGCTTCGAGCACCTTGCGTGCCATCTTTCCCGACCGCGCGGAGGAGCCGCACATCAGCACGATCGGCTTTTCGCGCTGGCTGGGCAGGTAATGCGGATCGAAGAAAGCCATCGGAAAGAGCAGTGCCCCTTCGACATGCTCGAAGGCATATTCGGCTGGCGTGCGTACATCGATCAGCACGATTTCGCCCTTCTTCATGGCGGTCGCGACCTCTTCCGGGGTCCATGTCTCCAGTGTTTTTCCGTCAATGTCTTCGGTCTGCATGGCTCTTTCCTTCGTTCTGTTGGTCCGGGATCGCCCGGGACCGGTACAACCATAACGGACGGCGCGCCCCGGTGTTCCAAGAGAGGGTGGCCGCCGCTGAGGCGGGATTGTGACATGTCTTGTTTACCTGTGTTCACGCCCCGTTAACCAAAAGAACGCAGCATCAGAACATCTGACAAGGGAGTCCGGCTGCAATGGGCGAAATGAGGGAGGTCGCGGAGGAAGAACGTATCGCCAACTGGCGGGCGGAACGACAGGCCGTGGGGGAGCGGGAGCGGCAGGAACGCATCCGCCAAAGGCAGGAGGAAGCCCGCGCCGCGGAACTGCGCCGACAGGAAGAAGCGGCACGCCTGCTGCCCGATCCGCGAGAGATCGAGGCGGAGCGCGCGCACCTTTTGCGCCGTGCGCGCATGCGCCGGGGGCGGACGCTGGCCGCCTTTGCAGTCTTCGTCGTGCTGCCGACGCTGCTGATCACTCTTTATATGGCGCGGATTGCCACACCGCTGTTCGAAGCACGCTCCGTCACCGCGATTTCATCGGCGGCGCCACAGGAACAGGCGGGCAACAGTGGAATATTCACCGGGGGGTTGGCGGCGGGCCCCAGCCTTGAAAAGACCTTCATGGCGCATGAATACCTTCGGTCGCGCGCGCTGCTCACGAAGCTGGAGGATGATACCGGTTTCGTGACCCGGCTGTCGGGGCCGCAGATGGACCCGCTGCGCCGCGCGCGGTCCTATCCGGTGCTGGGGCTGGACCGGCTGGACATGATGGCGCGTTTCCTGCGCGCCGCGGTGGATATTCAGAGCGGTCTGCTCACCATCCATGTCAGCGATGTCTCGCCCGAACAGGCGCGCATCACGTCCGACCAGGTGCTGGTGCTCTTGGGGCAGCACATAAATGCGCTGTCGCAAGAGCTTTTCGCCCGCCGCGTGGCCCAGTCCGAAACGGCGGCGGCAGATGCGCGGCGCGAACTTCTGCAGGCGCAGCGGGCGCTCACGCAGCTTCAGATCGACAGCGGCGAAGCGGATCCGAGAACCCGGGTCGATGCGATCTATGCGTCGGTCGGGCAGCTGCGGACGGAGGTGGAGGAAACACGTTCGAAAATCGCGACGCTGGAGGTTGCGAACCGAAGTCAGAACTACGCAGTGGGGCGACTGCGCGAACTGGAATCGCGGCTGACCCAAAGGATCACCGACCTGCGCCGACAGCTTTTCGAAAGCGCGAACGGCACCTCGCCGCTCAATGCCCTGTTGCTGGAACATGAACTTGCAACGCTGAGGGTGGAGATTGCGCAGGAGACACTCTCAGGGGCGCTTGCAGCCTTGTCACAGGCCAGAAAGGAAGCCGAACTGGGCCGCAGCCAGTTCCAGATCGTCGTCCCCCCACGCACCGCCGCCGTGGCGACGGACCCGAACCTTCTGCGGATCGCCCTTTTGTGTTTCGTGACGCTGGCCACGGCCTTCGGCGTTGCAAAACTGCTGCGCGCGGGCCGTGTCGATTGATAGGTAGTGTTCTCTGGCGGTCTTCGGCCGTCAGCATCCGGGCCGGCAGCGAACCTCGCGATAGTCGCCATATCTGACCTTCGACAGGTCGGCCCCCGTCCGCCAAGCGGCACAATCAGGGCCACAAATCACGCCGGGTCGTGCAGCATCGCGTCCTGCGTCATGGGCCGAAACCAGTCGCGGAACCATTCATGTACCAATGCGCGGGCAAAAACTTCGGTGTAATGGGCAAGACCACTGCTTTCGTCCGCGATGGCCCGTCCCTGACCCATGCGCCGCATCGCCTGCGTCGGATCGCATAGGGGCAGATCGAGCCGCCGCGCCACTTCGCACACCTGCCGGATAAAGACATCGCGGCCGTTCAGGCTCTGCCCATTGGGCAATTTCGCATCCACATGCGACACGATGAGCAGTCTGCCAAGCCCGTCCTTCAGTTGTGCAAGGTCACGCTCCAGCATCCCGGCATCGCAGAACTGCAGTTCGATCCGTTCCAGCACGGCGGCCTCTTTGCGCTGGCGTGCCGTCGCCCCCCAAACGTCGCCGAGGAAATCGCGCATGGCCATCCGGTCACGCGCCCGGCAGAGGCGCATATAGGCGAGCGTGCGCGGAACATCCGCGAAGAAGTCGGCGAAATGGCGGCGCAGGTAGTTCAACTGCACGAATTCGCCGTCCAGCGCGAAAGTCTTGGCGGAAGAAACCTCGACCACGTAGATATCACTTTCTTGGTGGCTCTCGGCGTTCTTGACCGCCAAGGGCGTGCCGGGGGCGATCAGCGGCCATACCTCCGTCGAGGGGGTATATTCGCCTTTGAGGTAGCGCATCTGCTGCACCGCTTCGGAGGCGGAATGGGAATATCCGTAAAGCCTGCCGCCATTGATGGCGTAGCCCAGTTCTTGGCGGCCCAGTCGCAGGGGCGTCGCGATGCGGCAGGAACCGATTGGGGTGATCGTCAGCATAACGGGGTGCTCCCTTTATTGGCGGGGCCGGTGCGCGGGCCGTAGAAGTGGCCCAGATCCTCGATCAGCCGGGAAAGACCAAAGCGGGCCTCCACATGCTGGCGGGCGGCGCGGCCCATGGCGGCGCTGCGGGGCCTGTCGGCAAGAAGCTTCGCGATTTTCCGACCCAGTTCCTGCGGGGGTGCTTCGCCCAGCGCGAGGCCGGTTTTCCCCGGGGCGATGGTTTCGGCCGCACCGCCCACGTCCATGGTGACAACGGGGCGCCCCATGGCCTGCGCTTCGATCAGCACATTGGGCAGGCCTTCGGTCACCGAGGACAGAAACAGCATATCCATCGCCTTCATCCACGGCTCCACCGGGCTGCGACGACCGGCGAAATGGATGCGGTCGGACAATCCGGCGCGGGCGACGTGGTCCATCACCTCCTGGCGCATCGGCCCGTCCCCCACGATAAGACCGTGAAGATCGGGCTGTCGCCGGGCCGCGGCAATGGCGACCTTTGCCCAGAGATCGGGGCGCTTGACGCTGGAAAACCGCATGACCCCGCCCAGTACCGGTGCCGCGGGCGGTATGCCCAGCTCCGCACGCAACCGGCCCTGCGGCACCGCGGCGGCACGATCGTTCATGGCGGCGAAATCGTAACCGTTGTAGAAGACCTGCACGCGCCCTTCGGGCAATCCGAGCCAGTTTTCGTAATCCCGCGCCCCGTTGGCGGAGTTGTTCACGATCACCACGTCGCCTGCGTAGCGGTCCAGCGCGCGATAGCCTGCCCGCAGGAAACGACGATAGCGACGTATCTCTGCCGGTCGGGTGGAACGGGTGCAGAGCACGATCCGCCCGACTCCGGCCAGCATCGCCGCCATGCCCCCCGCGACCGCAATGGCGTCCTGCCACAGATGCACGACACGGGGCCTGTTGCGCACGCACAAGACGTAAAAGGGCAAGGCCACCCGCGCGATCTTTGGCGGCAGTGCCGACAGAGTGCGCACGGCCTCGGCATGCTGAGGGGCCTCTGCCAGCAGGCCGCGGATGGCGCCCCCTTGGTGCATCGCGGCGAGTTCGACGGGGGCGATACCGGCTGATCGGACCTCTTCCAGAAAGAAGTCATTGCCCTGCAGGGGATCGAGCGAATTGACGGCCAGCGTGACCGGCTCGGCCCCCGGCCCCCGGTCCGAAAGGCCCTGCATGCTGTAGGTCACCTGACGTTCCGCCCCGCCTGCGCCGAGGTTGGAGGTCAGCACCAAGATACCGGAGCGTCCCGGCGAAAGATTGGGTCTGGAGCAGGCGGCAATGGCGTCGAACAGCCTGTCGGGGAACCGACCGGGAACCGGGGCGGGCACCATGGGCTGCGCGCTGGCCGATGCCCGGCCAACCGCCCGGAAGGCGGCGGTGCACCGGGCGGCAGCCCCCGCCATGCCGGGGGAGCGGCGTTCCGGTTGCAATCTATCCAGCATCTCCAGATGCGACCACGCCCGCGCGTAGCTGCCTGCCTCCATGCAGATGTCGACGGCGCGGGATATTGTGCGGATGTCCGAAGGCTCCGCCCGGACGGCACGGTCGATCAGCCGCAAGGCGCGCTCCAGCCGCCCGGCGGCCTGTTCGATCCATGCGACATCGGCAAGCGTCGCGGCCTCGGCCGCGCCCAGCCGTTCCAGCGCCTGATCGGCAAGGCGACGCGCCTCTTCGACCCGGTTACACATCCACGTATGATAGACGCAGTTCCGCCAGAGCACCGCCGACCGGGGCGCGCGCTCGATAGCACTGCGGTAGAAGGCGGCCCCCGCGTCCCTGTCTTTTCGGGCCAGAAGCCCCCCGACAGCGTGCAGCAGGCCCGCGTCCTGCGGAAGCTGGGCGAGTGCCGCTTCTGCCGCGGCAAGCTGGAGATCGTCGGATGCGTTCGCGTCCCTGAGGATTGCCATCCGCAGCCGCAGAGCCTCGACATGCTCGGGCGCGGCTTCGAGCGCGGTATCCACAAGGGCGCGCGCTTCTTCAAGCGCTGCGATTTCACGCAGATGGCGGGCGAAGGCGATCTGCAGCGCGATGTTGCGGGGCTGCGACCGAAGCAGCGCCTCGAAAACCTCGCGGCCCGCACCCGGCTTTTGGAGATGGGCGGCGCGTGCACGCAGATGGGCGCGGCGGGCCGGGGTGAGCGCTTTGCCATGATCTTCCAGCAGGGCGATGGCCTGCCCGGGATCGCGGTCGGCGATGGCGAGACGTGCAAGCTGTGCGACCGCTTCGGGGTGGTCGGGGGCGTCCTGCCGCACTGCTTCGTAATGGCGCCGGGCGGTCGCTTCGTCCTTCTGGGCGGCGGCGTTTCGCGCCAGCGCCAGCCGGGCGCGGGTGGCCATTGGGCCGTTCAACAGCGGCTCCAACGTGATGCGGGCCGCCTGCCATGCTTGCTTCTGGCCAAGGGCGCGGGCGATCAGCCATGCGCGCTCGGGGTCGTCAGACGGTGGTGCCGTCCGCGCAAGAACAAGGGCCCGGCAGGCGTAGCCCGCTGCCAGCCATGCCTCTGCCAGCGCGAGGATCAGGCCCGATGGGACGGGGGCGTCTTGGCGGGCGGTGGTGGTAAGCTTCTCAGCGGCGGGAAGATCGCCGCGTTCCAACAGGATGCGCAGCCGATATCGCGTCGCCTCCATGCGGTGGCGGTTTTCGTGCAGGACGGTCGCGCGGTCGCAGAAGCTTTTGGCGGCGAGCCAATCCTGCGATTTGAACAGTGCCGCCACATGGCGGCGCACAGGACCGATTGCCGTCGGATCGGCGTTGTGCAGTTCAAGCCAATGGCGGGCGACTTGAGGCCAGTCCTCCATCCGCTCGGCGGCGCGGGCAGCGGCCTCGCGCGCTGCGGTATTTTCGGCCTCTGCGGTCAGAAATACCTCGAAACACCGCAGGGCCGCCGGGTAATCGCCGCCCTGCAGGCAGGCCAATGCCCGGGTGAGAGAGCGCGCGCCTGTGAAATCCTGCGGCATGGGTCAGCCCGCTGCCTGCAGGGGGGCGGCGCGCCCGGCCATGGGATCAAGCCCGGTCAAGGGCGCGGGTACGCCCGGGTCCATGTGTGTCAGATGCCAGAGTTCCAGCATCAGCAGGTTCCACAACCGGGTGCCGTGATCCTCCCGCCCGGAAAGGTGCCGGTCGAGCATCAGATCGACAAAGCCAGGGCGCATGTAGCCGCGATTGCGGAAACGCCCGCTTGTCAGCAGATCGCCGGTAAAATCGCGCAGGCTGCCGCAAAGCCAATGCTTGACCGGGACGGAAAAGCCCTGCTTTTCACGCTGAAGAATCTCCCCCGGCAGGACGCGACGCAAAGCATATCTAAGCAATGCCTTGGGCTGCATTCCCCCCGCCCCGTCCGAAAGACGCAGCGCGGCGGGCAAGGATGCGGCCCAATCCGCAAATTCATGATCGAGAAAGGGGCTACGGCCTTCGAGACCGGCGGACATCTGGGCGATATCGGCCTTGACCAGCAGGTCATCCGGCAGGGCCGTGCCGGTTTCGACGCGCGCGGCGATTTCTGCCGCCGTATCGGGCATCGCGGTTTCGAGCAGCGCCGGAAGGGCGTCGCCTGCCGGGGTCAGCAGACCGTCCGCAAGGGCGGGGCCGAGGCCCCATTCAAGATGTCGCTGGCGGAAGACGGCCAGACGGTCGGCATAGAAATCCCGCAGCAAGCGGGGGGAGCGGTCAGCCTGTGCGAGATCGGCCCCGAAGCGGAGATAGCGGCTGTAGCCGAGGAAAAGCTCATCCCCGCCATCGCCCGTCATGGCCACACCGAGATGCGCGCGCATATGGCGGGCCATGGCCATGGTCACCAGCGCCGATGAATCCGAGAACGGTTCATCATAATGCCAGGCCACATCGGGGAGCAGCCGGGCCAGGCTGTCATCCATGGTAAAGGTACGGTGGCGGGTCCCAAATAGGCGGGAGACGGCGAGGGCATGGGGGCTCTCGTCATAATCCGGCCGATCGAAACCGGCGCAGAAGGTCTGCAAGGGTTGCGTCATCCGGGGGGCGAGCCGGGCGACAATGGCCGAACTGTCGATCCCGCCCGAGAGCATGGCACCGATGGGCAGCTCCGCCCGCTGGCGTATGGCGATGGCCTCATCCAGCCGTTCGAGGAGTTCGCCCGCTGCATCGTCCCGGCTCAGCCCAGCCTTGACCGGGTCGACAGGTGCAAGCGACCAATAGC
>NZ_LWEX01000224.1 GCF_001634885.1 Sulfitobacter sp. HI0040
GAAAGACAGAGGGATACGCGCATGCATCCCCGGCCGAACCCAGCGCAAGAAAACCGTCAAGTACGACAGGCGCCGCTACAAACGTCGCAATCGGATCGAGGTCATGTTTGGAAGGTTGAAGGACTGGCGGCGGGTGGCAACCCGATACGACAGATGCCCGAAGGTCTTCCTGTCAGCTATCGCCCTGGCCGCCCTCGTCATTTACTGGCTATGAGTCCTGACCCTAACTAGCAACAATATTTCTCAGGCAGTTTACAAACAGCACGGTTCACCTGATTTGGTAAAGGCGTTTGCGATTGTAACAGGCTTTCGTGCAGCAGCTGTGATGATAACCTTATGCGTTTTTCACCGTGCACTGCTACCCAACATTTGACCGCCGGAAACTGATTTTTTTTCCACTCTTTCACGATGACGGCTGACTGCGCCATCAGGATAATGCATGGTGATCGGGACCTTGCATCCGATCACGTTGTGGGATCTGACTTCGTTATAGTTGCTACGCCGATCCCTCCTGCCGCTTTGAAGCTGGCTGTGCGAGTCCTGCTGCCGATGTGGGGCAGGATAGGACGGCAAAGTGGACGTCTTTTTGGAGGGCTCGACGAGTGGCTACGCGGGCAGGATTGAGGTTCTCAAGGGCCGGTGCGCTGGCTTTACCCGCCGAGACGGCTGACGATCCGATGTTTGCGGCACTTGTGGTTGAGGCTAAGCCGTGACCTGAGACCAGAATTCCCTCCAGCTTTTGGGAGAATCCGTCGGTTGATTTCTGGCCTCATGCGGCCTTGTTTTCCAGTTTCGATTTCATGGGAAATTCCTGCGGCGTGAGATTGCCGAGGGATGAGTGGGGTCTGTTTCGGTTGTAGTCCTCCTTCCATGCGCCGATCTTCTCGCGGGCCTCCGCCAGGGATGAGAAGAGGGTTTCGTTCAAGAGTTCGTCCCGGAAGCTGCCGTTGAACGAATCGACGAAGGCGTTCTGCATTGGTTTCCCCGGCGCGATGTAGTGCCACTCGATCCGGGTCTCCTGGCACCATCTGAGCACCGCCATATTGATCAGTTCCGTGCCGTTGTCGCTGACAATGGTCCCGGGCCGGCCGCGTTGCACGACGATCGCCGACAGTTCTCGTGTGACTCGCAGACCGGAGAGCGACGTGTCCGCGACGAGGGCGAGGCATTCGCGGCTGAAATCATCAAAGATGGCCAGCACCCGGAACCTGCGCCCGTCGGTGAAGGCGTCCGACACGAAGTCCGAGCTCCAACGTTCGTTAGAACGCTCCGGGGGCCAGCATCGGTCTTCGCGTGCCGAGAGCCCGCTTCCGACCGCCGCGTTTGCGCACCTGTAGCTTCTCTTCGCGATAGAGCCGCCTCAGCTTCTTCTGATTCACCTGCCAGCCCTGCCGTTCCAGCATCACGTTTACACGCCGGTAGCCGAACAGACGAAGCTCCGCTGCCACGGCGTTCATCGCTTTGCGCAGATCGGCATCGTCCGGCCGCAAACTGCGATATCGCACGCTCGACCGATCAACGCTTAGAACAGAACACGCCCGCAGCTGGCTCACCTGATGCGCTTCGCAGAGGTGCGCCACGGCTTCCCGCCTGGCCGGGGGCGTCACCATTTTTTTGATGCAATGTCTTGCAACATGGCGTTGTCCAGCATCTGTTCGGCCAACAGCTTCGTGTTCTCGTCCTCAAGCGCTTTCAACTTCCGGGCATCCGACACTTCAAGCCCGCCGAACTTCGCCTTCCACTTGTAAAACGTGGCCGAGCTGATCCCGTGCTCCCGGCAAACCTCCGCCGTCGCCACGCCACTCTCCTGCTGCTTCAGGATCGCGATGATCCGCTCTTCGCTGAACCTTGATCTCTTCATTCTGTCCGTCTCCTTCGTTGGGACGGACTCTACCTCAAACTGGAGGAGGATACGGGCCTGAGGTCACCTGGCGCGTCCTGCACCCAGTCAAAAACGGTGCCGCAGTCGGGCCTTTCCAGAAACAACGGACCAAATCATTCCCTTTTATCTTGGACTTTCCCCCGAAAAAACGAAATATCATCCTACCCGGTCGCACCGGCGAAGGATTAAGGTATGTTTGGAAAATTGAAGGGACTGTTCGGTACATGGGAAAATCGGATTCAAGGCCCCGGTGCGGAGGCATTGGCACCCGAAGCTCCGCTTTACGTGGTAGGCGACATCCACGGTCGCGCCGATTTGCTTCGTCAAGCGTTGAATCTGATCGAAGGGCATAGAGATGCCGGCAGCGGGTCAGCCAAGACCGTCTTTGTCGGTGATTACATCGACCGCGGGCCGGAATCGTCGAAGGTTCTTGCTACGCTCTACAGCATGCAGCAAAGCGATCCCGACCGTATCATTTGCCTCAAGGGGAACCATGAAAGCATGCTGCTGGAGTTTGTGGACGACCCGGCAGAACGCGGCGGGCGGTGGCTGATCAACGGCGGTTCGGAAACGCTCGACAGCTACGGTATCGAAGGTCTGCACCCAAAGTCCGACGCAGAAGACATGATGGAAGCGGGGGATGCGATGGCCGCTGCCATGCCTGAGGGTCTTATGAAGTGGCTTCGTGCGCTTCCCCTGACCTATCGGAGCGGAAATGTGATCGTAACCCATGCTGCACTGGACCCGGACCTCTCGCCTGAGGATCAATCGGATAAAGTCTTGCTCTGGGGCCATCGGGAGTTTCTGACCCGACCACGGGAAGATGAATTCTGGGTCGCGCATGGGCATACGATCATGAAACAGGCGCATTGCCATTCAAGCCGTATCGCGGTGGACACGGGCGCCTACCGGACAGAAACCTTGACCGTGGCCGCTATCCGTCAGGGCGGCTGCGAGTTTCTTCAAACGAAATAGCGATCTCCGAAAGCCCGGCCTCACCCACCGGAGCGGGTCAGAGGCGCATATCGCTGTCGTCCTTCGGAAAGACGGACTTCAAATCATAAAAGATATGCGATGGCTTGCCAAAGGCGCGTATTTTACCTGCACCGCCTTTGACGAACAATTCGTGCGGCACGGCCAGCAGGATGGCATCGTAGAGGCCGCTCTCAGGAGTATCTGTCATCGAAAGGCCATACTGAAGCATGGCCTGTTCCCGATCTACCCATGGGTCGTGCACGTCTACTTCAACGCCGAATCCCTGCAGTTCGAAAATTACATCGACCACCCTCGTGTTCCTGAGATCAGGGCAATTTTCCTTGAATGCCAGCCCGAGGATCAGAACCCGTGCCCCGTCGACCTGTATGCGTCGCTTCAAGAGCCCCTTCACGGTCTGCAGTGCCGCATAGCTGCCCATGCCGTCGTTCAGTCGACGACCGGAAAGTATAACCTCCGGATGATACCCCACGGCCTGCGCCTTGTGGGTAAGGTAGTAGGGATCGACGCCGATACAGTGCCCCCCTACCAGCCCCGGTCTGAACGGCAAAAAATTCCATTTCGTGCCGGCTGCCTCTAGAACATCGAGCGTATCTATGCCCAGCCGGTCGAAGATCAGCGCCAGTTCGTTCACAAGCGCTATGTTCACGTCTCGTTGTGTGTTCTCGATAACCTTCGCCGCCTCCGCGACCTTGATCGACGGGGCAAGGTGGGTGCCTGCGCTGATGATACGGCGGTAGAGACTGTCAATGAAAAGACCCGCTTCCGGGGTGGAGCCCGACGTCACCTTGCGGATTGTCGGCAGGCGATGTTCCTTGTCCCCCGGATTGATACGCTCAGGGCTGTAGCCTATGAAAAAGTCCTCGTTATAGGTCAGACCAGACTGAGCCTCTATGATCGGCACGCATATTTCTTCAGTCGCACCGGGGTAGACGGTGCTTTCGAAGATGACGACGTTTCCATGATCGATGACTTCGGCGACTGCTTCGGAAGCGCGCCTCAGTGGTTCCAGATCGGGCTGCTTATGGCGATCAATCGGTGTCGGAACTGTAACGACAAAGACGTTACACGCCCGGAGCGCTTTTGGGTCTTCGGTAAAGGTTAACCGGTCCGCTTCGGCAAGGTCCTTAGCGGTCGTTTCCATGGTCCGGTCAACTCCACCGCGCAGGTCATTTATCCGAACCGGGTCAATGTCAAAACCGAGCGTATCGAATTGCTTGCCAAACTCCACGGCAAGGGGCAGGCCGACGTAGCCAAGTCCGATAATTCCGATCCGGCTCTCTTCTATTGAAAACATGGGCGGCTTATCCCCGTTTTTCATGGTATTCGCGGTACCAGTCGACAAAGGCCTTCACCCCGTCGCGAATATCCGTTCGCGGCTGATAACCGGTCAACTTGTGCAGCAAATCCGCATTCGCCCAAGTCGCGGGGACATCACCCGTCTGCATTTCCATGTAATTGCGGAGGGCCTTTTTCCCCAATTCGTCTTCGATCGCTTCGATAAAATCGAGCAGCCGGACCTTTTGTGAATTGCCGATATTCACGATGCGAAAGGGCGCTACCGGCGACAGGCTGTCGCCTTCCGGAATATCCGACTGCGCATTGGGCCGGATGGGGACAGCATCCATCAAGAGGCGGATGCCACAAACGAGGTCTTCGACATAGGTGAAGTCGCGGAACATTTCACCGTGGTTGTAGATATCGATCGGCGTCCCTTCGAGGATACCTTTCGTAAACTTGAAGAGGGCCATATCCGGGCGTCCCCATGGCCCGTAGACGGTAAAGAAACGGAACATCGTCGTCGGCAGGGACCAGAGGTGCGCATAGGAATGGGCCATCGCCTCATTCGCTTTCTTGGTCGCGGCATAGAAGGTCAACGGGGTGTCAGCCTTCTGGCATTCATCGAATGGCATCTCGCTGTTGGCACCATAGACAGAACTCGTGGATGCCATGAGGAGATGCCGCACCGACGCTTCCCGCGCAGCTTCCATTACGTTGAAAGTGCCCGTGATATTGCTGTCGAGATAGGCGCGCGGATTCTCAAGACTATAGCGGACACCGGCCTGCGCCGCGAGATGCACGATTACGTCAGGATTGAAATCCACTGTCAGACGCCGAACCTCTTCGGCGTTCTCCAGACGCGTATTTTCGGCACGAAACCCGGACAACGCGAACAACATCGCGTGCCGCTCTTCCTTGAGGGTGACATCGTAGTAATCGGTCATCGCGTCGATGCCCAAGACATCGTGGCCCTCAGACAGAAGCAATCGGGACAGATGATATCCGATAAAACCAGCGGAGCCGGTTACAAGAACACGCAACCTCGTTCTTCGATCATCGGGCACGTGTTCAATACCTTTCGCAAACGAAAGTCGTCAGGCGGGGAGGCAACTCCGCGATTAGACAACTTTACTCAATTCGACGGTTTCATGAACCCGTTAACGATCGGTAAAATACAATTGGCGAAATTTACCGTATAAGTCTGCGATAAACAGCCACCACCCGGGCGAGTTGCAAAATCGATGTACGCGCGGCCCTGAACAACAGGTCGAACCGTTATCTTGTCAGGGCTGTACCAGTCGAAATCACAGTCGGAAATATCTGCTGGAACGCGCGGTTCCAGACCGTAATGGGCTGCTCTGCGATGAAGACGATGTCGTTCGGCTGCAGTTTCATTTGCGTGGCCAGCGTCAGATTGGCTGCATTCTCGGCATCGAGATGCCATGCCGTCACCGCGCCCATTTCTGCGGGATTGGACGATCCGCGCAGCACATAGATTTGGCCGGGGTTGCCGGTCTGGGTCGAGAACCCCTCACCATCATAAAGCGCATCGGCCAAGCTGGCCTGGCGCCCGAAGGGCATCACGAAGCGACCCGGCGCTGTGACTTCCCCGGTCAGGTAGACATAATCACGATCCACCGCATCGAACTCAAGACGATCCCTGAACGTCGAACGCGCCTCGCTCAGTGCTTCGCGACGCAGCGACACCTCAGCGTTCAATTCGTTCAATGCCTGAACCCTGCTTTGCTGGCGGAACTGAGCAAGCGCAATCTGTTCTGCGAAATAGGCTTGTGCTTTTTCGAGGTCGTATTCCGTATCCACGAAAACGCTGTCCCCATCCACCAGACGGAGCTTCTGAAGCTCGGGCCGACTCAGGTATTCTTCAAGCGGGATCTGGTAAAGTGTTCCGTCGCGGTAAATACGGATGGATGCGAAGTCGAGGTCGCCTGCGCTGATCCCGCCTGAAGCGGCGAGCGCTTCGTCGAGAAATAGCGGCGTCAGCGTGATCGGGGCCACGGTGGGCTGCGCGACCGCTCCGCCGATGGAAACGCGCTTCGAATTGAACTCGGCAATCTCCAGGCTGAACGTCGGATCGATCTGGTTCTGAACGAGGCTCTGGAACAGCTGCGCCTCGGCTTCTTCAAGGGTGAGGCCCGCCATCATCACCCGGCCAACATCCGGAACGGCAATCGCACCGTCATCCTGCACGGTGTAGCCTTGGCGGCTGTTCTGGGCAGCGAGTAAACCGCTGAGTTCTTCTACAGTGCTCGCCGGCGACTTCGTCGCGAGCAAGAGCACATCACCGACGCCGATCCGATAGGGGCCGGGATTCACGTTCGTCGGAATGCGCGTCGCCAAGGCGGCAGGCCGCCGCTCGGGCCCCAGAGAAGCAGGGGGCGGCGCACCTGCGCCCCGAACGCCGCCACCGCTTCCGGCATTCTGGAAGAACACCGCCGGTATCTGGCGCGGGTTATAAGAGGCACGGTTTGCGATCAGCACGGTTTCGGCATTGAGCGGGATCACCCGAACCTTGCCATCCCGTTCGTCCACCTGCGGGGAAACATATATCGCGCTGCATCCTGCAAGAGTCAGAACGAATGCAATCGCACTTGATAGTTTATACATCGAGACCTCGCGCAGGCAGAACAACTCAAAGACTTTTCGGGGATAGGGCGCGCCAATTCAAGGTCCCAATCCTCAATTCGCACAAAACTTCCTGAGTGTCGCGATCGTGCCCCGGAGGGCACGCGATACTGAACGAGGTTCGAAAAATGACTAAATATGGGGCAAAGTGGCGGACCGAGGAGGATTCGAACCCCCGACCCCTTGATTCGTAGTCAAGTACTCTATCCAGCTGAGCTATCGGTCCACTGACGGGCGGTTTAGTGGGCGCAGCGAGGCAATGCAACCCTGTAATCGCACTTCAATCGCACTTCGGCTGAATTGCGTTTCGCCAGCCTTTTCCACCGGGTCAGAAGGTGCCGTCCCCTTTCGGCAACTCGATCCGAAAGAGGGTTCCCGCAGGCCCCGTTTCCCGCAGCGTCAACTCCCCGCCGTGGCCGCGAACAAGTTCCGCTGCGATCACGAGGCCAAGGCCACTGCCCCCCTTGCGCGCCCCGCCCTGAAACGGCTTGAACAAATGATCCTTCGCCTTCTTGGGCAATCCGGGCCCGGTATCCGAGACCTCTACCCGCCAAGCATGGCGGTCTTCCTCCGCCGACAGGACGACTTCGCCGGGTTCACCGGTGGCCATGATCGCCTGCCGCGCATTCCGTACGAGGTTCGACAGAACCCGAAACATCTGCTCCGGATCGGCCCGGATCATCATTGCAGGATCGATCTTTGTGGTGAGCGTGAGCGGATAATCCCCCACCGCGAGGCGTTCGCCCTCCATCACGTCCTCGACGATTCCCATCAAGGGGACCACGTTGAGCGTAGGCCCCGGCTCTTCCGCCCGTCCGAAGGCCAGTGTGGATTCGCACAGGTGGACTGCGCGGGTGATGGAAGCCACGAGCTTCGGCGCCATGCGCTTTACCGTCGGGTCCTCAGAGGCCTCGATCCGGTCGGTGAATAATTGGGCCGAGGTCAGGATATTTCGCAGATCATGGCTGATCTTGCTGACGGCGCGACCCAATTGCGCAAGGCGTTCCTTCTGTCGCAGAGCTTGCGTCAATTCCGTTTCCAGCTTGTTCAGCGCCTCTTCGGCCTCCCGCAGTTCGGTAACGCTGGCGGAGGGTTTGATAATGCGTCGCGCGTCTTCTGGCGCGGCTGCATAGTTCTGCATTTGCGTCACCACACGGGCGATGGGCTTCAACAGCAAGGCCCGCATCGCAAAGAACAGCAAGACTGCCGTCACGGCGGAGATGACGGCGGAAAGGGCAAGGATACGCATGCCGTAGTCGATCATCGCGGCCCGCATCGGGGCTGTCTCCATCGTGATCTCGATCAGCAGGCCCGCTTCGCGGACGGGGGCACCAATGACCCGCACCACCTCTTCGCGCGGGTTGACGAGCCTGCGCAGCGCATCGCGAATCAGCGTGGCCGCACGGGCATCCCGAAGGTCATAGGTGGCGCTGATGGCACGCGGCATGGGCGACGACAGAACGAGTTGGCGCACTTCATCCCTGCGCAGAACGACGTTGAAGACCTCTGCATTGCGCAAAAGCTCCTCTTCAAGTTCAGGTTCGATCATATCCTCCGCCAGCAGGGTGAGCGAGGCGATCTGTGCCCGTTCCAACCTGTTCAACATGTAGTCTTCGCGGAATCGTGCGATCGATGGCACGAAGATCATAACCTCGGCCAGCATCACGAATACTGTCGTCAGAACCAGAAGCCGGCCGGAAAGGGAATTGAACATCGCGCTCACACGATTACGGCACGAGCCTCTGGACGAGCGAGACCACGGTTTTCACAAGCTTGCTATCGAACAGGCGTGGGCTGAAATAGGCGCCCGCTGCACGCTTGTTGATCTCTCCATAGGTCGGATAGGGTGCAACCATGCCTGCAATCTGACTCATCTTCAGGTTATTTGCCAGTGCCAATGCCCAAAGCCCGATAAGCTCCCCGGCGAGATGCCCGGCGATGGACGCTCCCACGGGTTTTCCCTTCACGACCATTACCTTGATCAACCCGGTGGTCTGCCGCTCGGCAATGGCGCGATCGTTTTCGTTGTAGTGGAAACGCACGACTTCCAGCCTGTCGCCATGCTTTTCCCGGGCCTCTTGCTCGGTCGCGCCGACCTGCGCAATTTCCGGGGCGGTATAGGTGACCCATGGGATATGCGCCGTCTTGGCCTTGGACGGTATCGCGAATAACAGCGACCGGATAATGACCCCGGCGTGGTAGCCCGCGACATGGGTAAACTGCATACCGCCCGCAACGTCCCCGATCGCATAGACGCGGCGGTTGGAGGTGCGCATGGAAGCGTCGACCTTCACGCTGCCGTTCTCCGCCTCGATCCCGGCCTTGTCGAGATCGAGCTTCTCGGTGTTGTTCTTGCGCCCTACCGCCATCAAGAGGTGGGAACCGGTGAAGACCCGCCCGTCTTCGGCTTCGACCTTGATGTCGCCGGCGGTGCCGCTGATGCGTGCCGCCTTGGCGTTTTCCTCGATCACGACGCCTTCGTCCTTCAGGACGCGCAGAACGACGGCAGCGGTTTCGGGGTCGTCCTTTCCCAGCGCGCGATCCCCTTCGATCACGGTCACCTCGCAGCCCATCCGGATATGGGCCTGCGCCATTTCCATCCCGATGGGGCCACCCCCCACGATCAACAGATGCCGGGGCTTTTCCCGCAGATCGAAAAGCGTCTCGTTGGTCTCGAAAGGCACGTCCTGCAACCCGTCGATCGGCGGCACCATCGGCGAAGAGCCCGTGGCGATCACGATCCGCCGCGCCTCGATCACTGTTTCGCCTGCCTGCACTTCTTGGTCGGAAATGAAACGCCCGTATTCGCGAATGACCTCTACGCCCAGCCCCTCAAACCGTTCCTGACTGTCCACGGGGGCGATCTGCTCGATCACCCGGGCCACATGGTCCTTTGCGGCTGCATAATCCACTTTGCCCTCCGCCGCGGCGACACCGTACTGATCAGAGGTGCGTTGGGCATGAGCAGCCTTTCCCGTGGCGATAAGCGCCTTCGAAGGCACGCAACCGTAGTTAAGGCAATCGCCCCCCATCTTGTGCCCTTCGAGCAATACGACACGGGCGCCCATTTGCACTGCCCCGGCGGCCACGGAAAGCCCCGCCGATCCCGCCCCGATCACGAGGATATCGGTCTTGATCCGGTTCATTTTCAGGTCTCCTTGCGACCCGACAGGGCCTTGTAAACGACGGGTACGAGCGCCAGCAGCCCCAGACCGAGGATCGGCAGCAAGATATGCGGCTCGAATATGATTCCGAGATCCGGCGTTTCACCCCGGGCAAAGACCTGTCCCAGCCCGCTGCCCACGGAGGTGAACACCAAAGTGCCCGGAATGATCCCGAGCGCCGTGGAAATCGCGAACCGGTAAAGCGGCACCGCAAGCAGTGCCGGGATGAGGTTCGCGACGAAAAAGGGGACGATGGGTACAAGACGGATGAAAAACAGCATCGACCATTGATTGTCGTCCAGCCCTTTGCGAATCCGGCTGACCATCCCGTCTGATGCATCCATTCGCGCCTTCAGCCTGTCGCCCAGCCCCATCCGGGCGGCCAGAAAGATCACGATCGCCCCCAGTGTGGCGCCGGTAACATTGAGCACCACGCCCAGCCACGTGCCGAAAAGGAACCCCCCGGTCAGCGTGGCGATGGTGGCCCCCGGCAGGGAAAACCCCACAATGACAATATAGGCCGCCAGGAACAAAAGCACCGTCAGCACGAAATTGTCGTCCCTGTAGGCCAACAAGGCTTCCCGATTGTTTCGCAACGTTTCAAAGCTGAGGTAATCGCGCAGGGTGAAGGCCCCGATTCCCGCAACGATAAGGATCGCGATCAACGGCAAATAATGCATGAAGGCGGATTTTTCCGCAGGATCGGTCGTATCGGGCATCTGGCGCTTTCTGCGAAATATCGGGCTTCACTACAGATGCACCCTCCCCCCTGCAAAGGACAGCCTTCTCACGCTCCCTTGATGCAGCTATGCTATGTGTACCTGATCTGGACGGTAAAGCCGCCCGCTTGAAACAATTTGCGCCCCAATGCGGGGAATTGTTGCAGTCGGCGCCGAAAAACCGGCCAACGGGTTTGACTTGCGTGGCACGGGGCAGTAGAGGACGGGCCTGAATTGCACCCGGCGCGACGATTCCGCGGCGTTCGGGCCCAAAAAGTGGAGACGGAGCGATGAAACGCACCTATCAACCCTCGAACCTCGTGCGCAAGCGGCGCCATGGTTTCCGCGCGCGCATGGCCACGAAGGCCGGCCGCAAGATCATCAACGCGCGTCGCCGTCAGGGCCGCAAGGAACTGAGCGCCTGATAGAACGGGCATTCTTCGCCCGGGCACGACGGAAAGAACGATGATACCGCCGGAGGCACCCCAGTCAGGCCAGTTGGCCGAAGCGGGGGAAGACCCCCCGGCGGTTTCTTTGCGTCTGCACACCATCCGGCAACGTCGGGATTTTCAGCGCGCGGCCCGGGCACGCAGCGTCGCCATGCCGGGTTTCATCCTGCAGATGCGCCAGCGCAATCCCGAAGAGCCCGCCCCCCATCCCCATGCGCTGCGCGTCGGTTTCACCTGTTCGCGCAAGGTCGGCAATGCCGTGGCGCGAAACCGGGCAAAGCGTCGCCTGCGCGAAGTGGCACGGCTGCAACTGCCGATGCTCGGGCAACCGGGGGCGGATTACGTGCTGATCGGGCGGCGCGGCGCAACCGCGGAGCTGCCCTTTACCCAGTTGCAAACTGACTTTGCCCGCGCGCTTGCCATCCTGCACGGGGAAAAATCGTGACACCGCTCGCCCATATCCTTGCGTTGCCTGTGCGAGCCTATCGGCTGATCCTCAGCCCGTGGGTCGGGTACAACTGCCGTTACCATCCGACCTGCAGCGCCTACGCGCTCGAAGCGCTGCGACGGCATGGCGGTCTGCGCGGCGGATACCTGACACTGCGCCGCTTGGGCCGCTGCCATCCGTGGGGCGGGACGGGCATCGACGAAGTGCCGGATTGAACCGTCCGTTCGACCACGCTTGAACGGCGTGAAGCGATGGCATAAGCCCATTCCATGCTGGACGATCCCGACGATATTCACCCCCTGTTCCATGGCGCGCCCCGCACCACGGAGTTCCGCAAGCTGCGCAAGCGAATCATTCGGCAGACCCGTGAAGCCATCGAAAGCTACGGGATGATCGAACCGGGCGCGCGCTGGCTTGTCTGCCTGTCGGGCGGCAAGGACAGCTATACCCTGCTGGCTGTCTTGCATGAGCTTAAGTGGCGCGGTCTCTTGCCGGTTGAGATCCTCGCCTGCAACCTCGATCAGGGGCAACCCGGTTTTCCGGCCACGGTCCTGCCCGATTTTCTGGAACGGATGGGTGTGCCCCACCGGATCGAATATCAGGACACCTATTCCATCGTCATGGACAAGGTGCCCGAGGGGCGGACCTTCTGTGCGCTCTGTTCGCGGCTGCGGCGCGGGAACCTTTACCGGATCGCGCGCGAGGAAGGATGCAGCGCTGTCGTGCTGGGCCATCACCGGGACGATATCCTCGAAACATTCTTCATGAACCTGTTTCACGGGGGGCGGCTGGCGACGATGCCGCCCAAGCTGCTGAACGAGGAAGGCGATCTGTTCGTCTATCGGCCCCTCGCCCATGTGGCCGAAGCCGACTGTGAAAAGTTCTCCACCGCCATGGGATATCCGATCATTCCCTGCGATCTTTGCGGCTCTCAGGACGGGCTGCAGCGCCAGCAGGTCAAGGCGATCCTCGATGGGTGGGAACGCAATTCGCCCGGGCGGCGGCAGGTCATGTTCAAGGCTTTGACCAACGCGCGGCCCTCCCACCTCTTGGACGCAGGGCTGTTCGACTTCGCTGCGCTCACCCGGAACTGCGAATAATTTTAGGCATTTTGCGCCCCGGGATGGGTCAGCGTTAACCCGCGACCATCCTCCCCTTGCTAGGTTTCCCTGGAAACGCGGCATTTCGCCCGTGGAAGGAGCTGTCGATGTCCACCGCAAGGAACCCGCTAGGCGCGCAGTTCGCCACCATCGTTCTGCAGACCCTCACCGGCCCCCCGGCCTTTGCCTTCGTCCCCGCGATATCCCTGTCCGCTTTCTGGTTCGGCGGGGAAATCGCGCTCGTCATCGTATCCTGTGTCATGCCGATCCTCTATCTTCTGGCCGGTGGTTTCCGTAGGACACCGGCAGAAGAGGCGGAAGGCAGCGATGGGTACGCGGGGTTGGCATCGCGCGGTCACTTCGGCCGGCAGGTGGACCGGGTACATGCCCGGGCATCGCAAACAGGCCGGCAATCGGCGCTCTTTGTCCTGACCATCGAAGATCTGGAAAAGATCACCGCAACCCATGGTACGGCTGCCGCGCTGAGGGTACGCGAACAGATCGGCGACCGGTTGCTGGCCGCCATGCGCGCGGACGACACGGTCGGTGCGTTGTCCGATTCGCAGCTTGCGGTTTGCCTGTCGCTGGTGCGCTATCTCGATCTTGAAAGCTGCATACAGATGGCGGGGCGGATGCAATCCGTGGCGGAACTTCCCGTTTCCGTTGATGGTGTATCGGTATATGTCAGCGTTTCGGTCGGCTTTTGCCAGTTGGCCCGTGCACCGGGGGACGATGGGGCCGCCTGGCTGGCCGCCGCCGCCACCGCAGCCGCCGAGGCCGTATCGCGGGGTCCGTCGGCCATGCGCGGATATTCGGACAGCATGCGCCGCCAGACACAGATCCGCAGCGCGCTGCGCGACGATGTCGAACAGGCGCTCGAGAGCGGAGAGATCAAGCCGTGGTTCCAGCCACAGATCTCAACCGATACCGGGCTGATTTCCGGGTTCGAGGCGCTCGCTAGGTGGAGCCACCCGACACGCGGCCTGATCCTTCCTGCAGAATTCCTCCCGGTGGTTGAGGCTGCAGGAAAGCTCGAACGTTTGGCCGAAGTTGTCATGTACCACGCCTTCGCCGCGGTAAAGGCATGGGACAGCGCGGGCGTATCGGTCCCGCAGGTGGGGGTGAACTTCGATGGCGCCGAACTCAAGAATCCGCAGCTCATCAACAAGATCGAATGGGAACTCGACCGCTTCGATCTTTCCCCCGAAAGACTCTCGGTCGAAATCCTCGAAACGGTCGTCACTTCGGAACCGGACGACATGATCACCCGTAATGTTATCGCACTTGGTGAACTCGGCTGTCGTATCGATCTGGACGATTTCGGCACGGGCCATGCCTCCATCGCTTCGATCCGCAGATTTTCCGTCAGCCGCATCAAGATCGACCGCTCCTTCGTTATGAAGGCAGACCGCGATCCAGAACAGCAGCGTATGATCTCCGCGATACTCACCATGGCAGAGAGGTTGAATGTAGAAACGCTGGCCGAGGGGGTTGAAAGCGTCGGGGAACATGTGCTTCTCGCCCAACTCGGCTGCCATCATGTACAAGGCTACGGCATCGCGCGCCCGATGCCGTTCGAGGAGACGCTCGACTGGATCGTCAGCCACAATGCCAAGCTGGAGGACACTCCGCGTATCATGGAAGGAAGATCACGCTGAAGGGCTACGATGCCCACTCGCCCTGCCGGTTGGCGACGCGGCGCTACCCTGAATCTGCTTGACCTTTGGGCCGGCACTCTGTTGAACCCACGCTGATACGCAGAGACAGCAGGGAACGGTCCCATGGACGAACAGAACAAGAATCTCATCCTCGCGACTGTCCTGAGTTTCATCGTGATACTGGTGTGGTTCGTCGTCTTCCCCCCTCCAGAAACGCAGGCGCCCACCGAAACTGCCGCCGTCGAACAATCCGACACCGGAACGGCAACAGTCCCCCCCGCTGTTTCATCCGATAGCGCGGATGTAACCGTGGGCGATGCTGCCGTCGGGGCGGATACGACGGCGCAAACACTGGCGGAGGCGCCCCGCGTGCCCATCGCCACCGATGCGCTGAGCGGTTCCATTTCCCTTCTCGGCGGTCGGATCGATGATCTGTCTTTGAACGATTACCGCACGACGATCGACGAAGACGCCCCCATCGTTACCATGCTCTCCCCCGCAGGCACGCCAGACGCCTATTATGCCATGCAGGGCTGGGCCGCCGGCGCCGGATTGCCCCCCGAAGCCGTTCCCGGTCTCGATACCCTGTGGGAAGTGGTCGAAGGGGAAACCCTTGGCGTGGATTCCCCCATCACCCTCCAATGGCAAAACGATGCCGGTCTGACGTTCCGGCGGACAATCTCCGTTGACGACCGCTTCATGTTCACCATCACGCAGAGTGTCCTGAACGATAGTGATACGGTCGTGTCCCTTGCCCCCTATGGCATGGTGGCCCATCACGGCGTGCCGAGCGATCTGAAAAGCTTTTTCATTCTTCATGAAGGCGCCGTTTCCATGGCCGATGGGGAGCTGCTGGAAACCGATTGGGATGAAATTCCCGAAGCCGAAGTCGATCCCAAATGGGGCCGCCAGGCCATCGTACGTGAAAACGTCATGGAAGGGTGGATCGGGTTCAGCGACCATTACTGGCAGGCCGTCCTTATCCCCGGGGACAATCAGGGCGTCGATCAGGCGCTCACCTATAACCCGCGGTCGGACATCTACCATGCCTTCACCCGTCTGCCCACGCAGACAGTCGCCGCCGGCCAGACCGCAACCGTGACCACGCAGCTATTTGCCGGTGCGAAGGAATGGGAAATCCTCCGCCACTACGAAGATCTGGGCGTTACCAAGTTCATCGACAGCATCGACTGGGGCTGGTTCTTCTTCCTGACAAAGCCGATCTTCTGGGTGCTGCACGAGCTGAACCAGCTTATCGGCAACATGGGTATCGCGATCATCGCCCTGACGCTGCTGATCAAGGCCTTGCTCTTCCCGCTTGCCTATAAATCCTATGTCTCCATGGCGAAGATGAAGGAACTTCAGCCGCAGATGGAGAAGCTGAAGAAAGAAGCGGGTGACGACCGGCAAAAGATGCAACAAGGCATGATGGAGCTCTACAAGCGGGAAAAGGTGAACCCCGCGGCGGGCTGTCTGCCGATCCTGTTGCAAATCCCGATCTTCTTCTCGCTCTACAAGGTGATCTTCGTCACCATCGAATTGCGGCATGCGCCCTTCTTTGGCCCCTTCCAGGACCTTTCAGCGCCTGACCCCACTTCGATTTTCAACCTCTATGGGTTGCTTCCCTTTGCGGCGCCGGAAACGGGCACGATCCTCGCCCTCATCTTCATCGGTATCCTGCCGCTTCTGCTGGGCATTTCCATGTGGCTGCAGCAGAAGCTCAATCCGGCGCCCACCGATCCGACCCAGCAGATGATCTTTGCCTGGATGCCGTGGGTCTTCATGTTCATGCTCGGCGGTTTTGCCAGCGGGCTTGTCGTCTACTGGATCGCGAACAACACGATCACCTTTACCCAGCAGTACCTGATCATGCGCAGTCAGGGCTATAAGCCTGACCTGCTCGGCAACATCAAAAGTGGTTTCGCCCGCAAGTCGAAGCCGGATGCGAAGAAATGATGAAGGTCTCCCGACTTTTCCGCCACCCGCTGAAAAGTCACGGGCGCGAGGACCTCAAGACCGTATATCTCGCCGAAGGGCAGGCCATGCCCTTCGACAGGCTCTGGGCGGTCGCACATGATCACGCCCGCGCCGATGGTTCGGAATGGGCACCTTGCCAGAATTTCTCTATCGGGGCGAAGGCGCCGAAGCTTGTGGCTATTGACGCTGTTCTGGATGAAAAGACAGAAGAGATCACGCTGCGCCACCCCGAGAGGCCGGAAATCACCCTCCATCCGGAGCGGGATGCCGCGCGCCTGCTGGAATGGGTGGCCCCCCTCGTGCCCCAGAACCGCGCCCTGCCGCACCGGGTGTTCCGTCTGGACCGGCGCGGATTCACGGATACGGAATTCCCCTCGGTATCTCTGTGCAACACAGCCTCTCACGCGGAGGTCGAAGACCTCGCCGGGGAGGCTCTTTCGCCTCTACGCTGGCGTGGCAACATTTGGTTCGAAGGCGCTTCGCCTTGGGCGGAATTCGAATGGATCAACCGGGATGTGAAAATCGGCGGGGCCGTTCTGCGGGTCGCCGAAAGGATCGAACGATGCCTCGCAACCACCGCGAACCCCCGTACGGGCGAACGCGATGTGGATACGCTCAAACTGCTGCAGACCATGGGCCATCGTGACTTCGGCATCTATGCGCGTGTCGTCCAGAGCGGGACGGTAAGCGTTGGCGACAGTCTGGAACTGACCTGATGGCCCTACCCTTCCCCCTCGCCGATGAACCGGAGCCTCAGGATGCCGAAGACGGTCGGCTGCTGTTCGCGGGCGGCACCGAATTCGTCAAAGGCGTTGTCGCCATGGACGGGCTGCCCGATCCCGATCGGCTCGAAGTCTGCTTTGCCGGACGTTCGAACGTTGGTAAATCCAGCCTCATCAATGCGTTGACAGGGCGCAAGGGTCTGGCACGTGCGTCGAACACCCCCGGTCGCACGCAAGAGATCAATTACTTTGCGACCGGCGAAGATCTCTACCTTGTCGACCTTCCCGGCTATGGCTTCGCCAATGCGCCGCTGGCGGTGGTCGAAAAATGGCAGCGTCTTTTGCGGCAATACCTTTCGGGTCGTCAAACCCTGCGCCGCGCCTTCGTGCTCATCGATGCGCGCCACGGTATCAAGAAAGTGGATGAGGAAATCCTGTCCCTCCTCGACAGTTCCGCCGTCACGTTCCAGGCTGTTCTGACAAAGGCGGACAAGGTGAAGGAAAAGGATCGGGAAAAGGTGCTCGATCAGGTGCGCGCCGCGCTATCGCGACATCCCGCCGCCTACCCCGAAATCCTTGTGACTTCGTCGGAAAAGGGCTGGGGCATCCCCACGATGCGTGCCATCATCGCCGCTCTGGAATAGCTGGCGCAGCGCGCCACCAAAGGGTCAAAGGATGAGAACGCAAGACATGAACCGCGATTGGATCGCCACCGCCCGCACCCTGTCACAGGCACTACCCTATCTGCAGCGCTATGCGGATGCGACCGTGGTGATCAAACTTGGCGGTCACGCCATGGGCAGCGATGAGGCGATGGATGAATTCGCCCGCGACGTCGCCCTGATGCGGCAGGTTGGTGTGAACCCCGTGATCGTCCACGGCGGTGGCCCGATGATCAATGACATGCTCAAGCGGTTGGATATCAAATCCGAATTCGTGAACGGCAAGCGCGTGACGGATGCGGCGACAATGGACGTGGTCGAAATGGTCCTCTCCGGGCTGGTAAACGCCAAGATCGTGCAGGCAATCAGCGAACAGGGCGGGCGTGCCGTAGGGGTATCGGGCAAGGATTCGGGGCTGATCATCTGCGAAGCGGAAGACCCCGCGCTCGGCCTTGTCGGTCGCCCGACAGAGGTGAACCCGCGTCTTCTCCTCGACCTTGCGGAAAAGGAGATCATTCCCGTCATTGCCCCCTTGGGAATGGGCCGCGGGGGCGAGACGTTCAACATCAACGGCGATACCGCCGCCGGGGCCATTGCCGCGGCCCTGAAGGCGGATCGCCTCCTGCTCCTGACGGATGTCGCCGGGGTGAAGAACGCTGCCGGGGACGTGCTGACAGAGCTTACCGCGGCGCAGATCCGCGAAATGGTGGCCGATGGGACGATTGCGGGCGGGATGATCCCCAAGACCGAAACTGCGCTCGATGCGCTGGAGGGCGGGGCGCGGGCTGCCGTTATCCTCGACGGTCGTGCGCCAAATGCCTGCCTTCTCGAACTGTTTACCGAGCACGGGGCAGGCAGCATCATCCGCAAAGGATGACACTGCCGGAGCTGGAAGCGCTGCTGGACCCTGCGTATCTGCGCATCCTCGGCGGCTTCCACCCCGGGCCGGATGACGGCACCCCGGAGGGCTGCAAAACGCTTTTGCTTCTCGGCCCGGATGAACCTCGGTTCTGGCCGTATTTCATCCAGACACCTGAGTATCGCGACGACGCGCCCGACGCGATGGACAGATGGTCCCTGCGTGTGGTGGGGGACTGCGCAAAAAGGATCGGCGCACAGGCGCTTTTTCCCTTCGGTGGCCCGCCCTACCTGCCCTTCTATTCCTGGGCGTTAAAATCAGGCCGGGCCCACGTGTCGCCGATCCGGTTTCTCGTCCATGATCGTGCGGGGCTGTTTCTGTCATTTCGTGGTGCCCTGGCCCTTTCGGAACGGATCCCCCTCCCCTCACCGGAAAGCACGCCCTGCGCCACCTGTGCAAGCCAGCCCTGCGCCACTGCCTGTCCCGTCCGTGCCTTGACACCCCAGGGATATGATGTGGCAGCCTGCAAGGCATATATACGGTCCGACGCAGGGCGGGATTGTCGGGAAAACGGATGCCTCGCGCGGCGGGCCTGCCCCGTATCGAAGACAGCGGGCCGGCTATCGGCGCAATCGGCCTATCATATGCAGTATTTTATCAAAGGTAGCCCATGAAACGCCTGATCCTTATGCGGCACGCGGAGTCCGATTGGAGCGGCAGCAGCGGCACCGATCACAGTCGGGTTCTGAATGCCCGGGGCCGCCTTGGGGCGGAACGGCTCGGGCAGTGGATGAAGGAACATGACTATCTGCCGGACCGCGTCCTTTGTTCCGACGCGAGCCGCACCCGCGAAACGCTTCTGCTGCTGGAACTGCAAACAAATTCAGTCGAGCATTTGCGCGCGCTCTACCTCGCCGGGCCGCCGGAAATTCTGGAGCTGCTGCGCGAGGCAGAGGGCGAGGCGGTGCTGATGGTCGCACACAACCCGGGCTGCGCCACCTGCGCACAGTGGTTGCCCGTTGCGAACGAGGTGCGGAATATCCGCCCGGCGCAACCAGCGTTATCGACTTCGACGTCGAAGACTGGGGAAATATTGATTGGGGAACCGGTCAGCTGCACGACTATACCAGCCCGCGCGACCTGAATTGAACAGGCGCCCGGGCGGCGCAAACCGCCCGGTCCGCATGGTTTCGGTCAATGGCCGAGGATCTGGCTCAGGAACAGTTGGGTCCGCGGCGACTTCGGATTCTTGAAGAACTCCTCCGGCTCGTTCTGTTCGACGATCTGCCCGTCATCCATGAAGATCACCCGGTTCGCGACCTGACGGGCAAAGCCCATCTCGTGCGTCACGCAGAGCATCGTCATACCCTCTTCGGCGAGCTCGATCATGGTGTCGAGCACTTCCTTGATCATCTCCGGGTCGAGGGCGGAGGTCGGCTCATCGAAAAGCATGATTCGGGGGCGCATGCACAGCGACCGGGCGATCGCCACCCGCTGCTGCTGCCCGCCCGAAAGCTGACCGGGATATTTATCCGCCTGATCCGGGATCTTCACCTTTTCGAGGAAATGCATCGCTGTTTCCTCGGCCTTCTTCTTGGGGACCTTGCGAACCCATATCGGGGCAAGCGTACAGTTCTCAAGAATCGTGAGGTGCGGGAAGAGGTTGAAATGCTGGAAGCACATACCGACTTCGGAGCGGATCTTGTCGATGTTCTTGAGGTCTGAGGACAGCAATGTGCCGTCCACCTCGATGGTGCCTTTCTGGTGCTCTTCCAGCGCGTTGATGCAGCGGATCAGCGTCGATTTACCCGAGCCCGAAGGACCACAAATAACGATACGTTCCCCGCGATAGACTGTCAGGTCGATATCCCGCAGCACGTGGAAGCTGCCGTACCATTTGTTCATGTTCTGGATGGAGATCGCGACTTCGTCGGAGACCTTCATCTGGGGGTTGGGTGTCACGTGGGTTTCAGCGATGTCAGCCATTCTTCGGGCCTCCTTAACGATGATCTGTCGCGAGGCGGCGTTCCAGCCACTGCGAGTATTGCGAGATGCCGTAGCAGACAATGAAGAAGAGCAGCGCAGCAAAGCCGAGCAGTTCCCAATAGACGCCGTTCCAGTCCGTCGAAGCGAGGATCGGGCCACGGATCATGCCGACCAGATCGAACATGGAGATGATCGATACCAGCGTCGTATCCTTGAAGAGACCCACAGCGATGTTCACGATGCCCGGAATGGAGATCTTCAGCGCCTGCGGCAGAATGATGAGCCGCATTGCCTGCGGGTAATCGAGCCCGAGGCTATCGGCCGCTTCGTACTGCCCCTTCGGAAGCGCGGCGAGCCCGCCCCGGATCACCTCGGCGATATAGGCCGAAGAGAACATGGTGATCATAATGACCACCCGCAGGAACAGGTCCACGCCGGAGCCGGGCGGGAAGAAATAGGCCAGCATCACGTTCGCCACGAACAGCAGCGTGATCAGCGGCACCCCGCGAATGAACTCGATGAAGATGACGCAGATCCATTTGATCAACGGCATGGAGGACTGACGACCCAACGCCAGTGCGATACCGATGGGCAGTGAAAGCGAAACGCAGGTCACGCCCAGCATCATGTTCAGCATGAAGCCACCCAGATCGCGCGACGGCACCGCTTCGAGCCGCAGGCCCGAAGTGATCCGGGCGAGGTCGGGAATGGCGAGCCCGCCGACATACCAGACCGCCAGCGCGGCGATGACACCACCGAAGAACCCTGTCGCGAAACTGCGATGGACGAGTTTTTCGTAGACGAAATAGCCCACGACGAACCCCAGCAGTGCGACGATGGGTGTCCAGATCGTACCGCCCCAGATCAGCCAGTAGGCAAGGAACGGATAGATGCCCGTGAAGAACAGGAGCTTTCGCGGCAGGTCGAAGAACAACACCGGGGCAGCCGCCAAGAACATCAGAACGAAGGCGAGCAGCGGGCGCCAGTAAAGCTCAGGCGGATATTTGAACCCGAAGAGCAGCTGGTTCCACCGGTCGGTCAGTACCGAGAAACAGGCAGCCGAACGCCCGTCGAGCACTTCACGGCATTCCGCGAGCGAGCTTGTGGTCCAGACCCCGCCAAGGATCCACGGCAAGGTTCCCGCAAGCACGAGGTAGATCACGTATATCGCCGCCACGGTAAGCAGGGCGTTCAGCGGCGTCGCGAACAGGTTTTCCCGGCCCCATTTGTAGATGCCCCGCTCCGCCACCGGCGGAGGCACGGGCGGCAAAGCCGTTTCACGGACGAAAGCGACTGATTCTGCGTGTGTATCAGACATCTCAGCGCTCCTTCAGCTTCATGGCATTGTTGTAGACGTTCATGACCGCGGAAATGCAGAGCGAGATCACGAGGTAGAACAACATCAGCAGCAACACGCATTCAATGGCACGGCCTGTCTGGTTCAGGGTGATACCCCCCAGTGTCGCAGTGATGTCGGCGTAGCCGACGGCGATGGCCAGCGAAGAGTTCTTGGTAATGTTCAGGTACTGGGAGATCAGCGGCGGAATGATCACCCGGAGCGCCTGCGGCAAAACGACGAGGTTCATCACACGCCGGGGGCGTAGGCCAAGGGCCGAGGCCGCCTCTGTCTGACCTCTGGAAACCGCCTGAATACCTGCACGGACATTTTCAGCGATGAACGCGCCGGTATAGATCGACAGGGCGAACCACAGGGCAATCAGCGGGCCACCGATCTTGATACCACCGCCAAAATTGAACCCGCGCAGTTCGGGAATGTCCCACTGCAGCCCGAGGGCGAAAAGAAGAACGATCACCGGCACGAACCAGATCGCGAGGTTCAGCCAGAAGGTCTTTGGCCGTACACCTGTTTTCGCCTGCTTGTCGTTCGCCCGGGCCGAAACCGCGCGCGTGGCGAACAAGGATGCAACCAGAACGCCGATGACCAGCAGCCAGTTGATCCAGCTCCCGTCCTCTCCGCCAAAGCCACGGGTAAAATACGGACCGGGGACATAGACGCCGCGGTTGGTGAAGGCAAAAAGATCGAACAACATCGAGGAAGACGGCGTGTCCCCCCTGAAGGCGCTGGGGGCCGGCATCACCGCCGTCATGATGGTGAAGATGATGATGATCCAGATCAGCACCGGAATGTTACGGAAAATCTCAACGTAAAAGGCCATCAGCTTGCGCACGAGCCAGTTCTTCGACAGCCGCAGCACCCCTGCGATGACGCCGAAGACCGTGGCGGTCACACAGGCAAGGAATGCGACCAGAAGGGTATTCAGCACACCGACGACCGCGGCGCGCAGGTTCGTGGACTGGCTGTTATAGTCGATCAGCGTCTGGTTAATGTCGTAGCCGGCAGGGCTGTAGAGGAAGTCGAAAGAGATATCGAGCCCCTGCTCCTGCAGGTTCGCCATCAGGTTGGAATAAAGATACCCGAGTGTAAGGGCGAGGACCACGGCAGCGATAACCTGAAGGGTCATCGAGCGGTACCGCGTATCGTTCAACAGCGAAGATAGCCGGAACGAACCCCTTTGGGGGTCGGTAAGTGACGTCATGAAACTGTTCCCTGTGTCCCGGCCGGTTTTTTATGCGGCGCATCGGTAGTGCGAAGGTGGCTCGGGTTCTTGTCGGTCGTCATGGGGTACGAAGGGCGCGGAAATCCGCGCCCTTCGGTCGTGATATTTAGCGGAACGGGGGCGAGTACAGCAGGCCGCCGTCTGTCCACTGTGCGTTCAGACCACGTGCGAGGCCGATGGGGGTTTCTTCGCCGATGTTCTTGGCAAAGATCTCACCGTAGTTGCCTTCGGACATGATCGCCTTCTTGGCCCAATCGGCTTCGAGGCCCATCATCTCACCCAGGTTGCCCTCGGTGCCCAGCAGGCGGGCGACTTCGGGGTTGGTGGTGTTGGACGCCATGTCGCCGACGTTCGCGGATGTCACGCCGAGCTCTTCGGCAGTGATCAGCGCGTTCAGAGTCCAGCGAACCACGTCGCCCCACTCGTTGTCACCGTGGCGGACCAGCGGGCCCAGCGGCTCTTTGGAAACGATTTCCGGAAGCAGCGTGTGCTCATCGGGGTTTTCAAAGGTCGCGCGTGTCGCGGCCAGACCGGAAGCGTCCGTCGTGTAGACGTCGCAGGCACCGGCAAGGTACTGCTGCTGCGCTTCAGCGTTGGTTTCGATCGGAACCGGCTCGTAGTTGATGTTGTTCGCGCGGAAGAAGTCCGCGAGGTTCAATTCGGTCGTTGTACCGGTCTGGATGCAGACGGTCGCACCGTCGAGGTCCTTCGCGGAGGAAACGCCAAGCGCCTTAGGCACCATGAAGCCCTGACCGTCGTAGTAGTTGACGCCGACAAAGTCGAACTTCAGATCAACGTCACGGCTGAAGGTCCAGGTGGTGTTCCGGGCCAGCATGTCGATTTCGCCGGAGGCCAGCGCGGTGAAGCGTGTCTTGCCCGTGGTGGGGATGAACTCGACGGCGGTGGGGTCACCCAGAACGGCGGCGGCAACGGCACGGCAGACGGCCACGTCGAAACCATTCCATTCACCATTCGCATCGGGAGCGGCGAAGCCGACCAGGCCGGTGGTCACGCCGCAGTTCAGCTTGCCGCGCGCTTGCACGTCTTCCAGCGTTCCGGCCGCTGCAGCGCCGGCTGCGAGGCCCGCAAAGGTCAGCGCGCCAAGAAATACGGATTTTTTCATTTTTACCTCTTCCTGATAGTCCGCCACATCTTAGGGCGGTTATTCCGACACCGGGGCGCCGGAGGCGATACTGGCAGAATTGTTCCTGCTCAGTGGTCAGCACTGTGGTCGGAATTGGGATCGGAGGTCAAGTGTCGGATCGGTGAATCTGCCCCGGTTTACGTCGCAAGAGCCGCTCTCAACCGTCCTTTTTTGCAAGATCGAACATCTGTTTGGCGTGAAGAAAGCTCTGCCGCTTCACTTCGGCCAGGGCCTCCGCCTCTTCGTCGGCCCCCCATTGTTCGATCTGCCAGAGTTCATCAAGCCGCGATACGGTCCAGATTTCCTCTGCCTTTCCCGCGCCCAGTGCTGCGGCAAATCCCAGAACGAGCGAGCCGGAAAGAGACACAAGATCGTGAAACGCGGCCAGCTCGAAATCGTTCAATGCATGGGTCCGTCGCGACAGGGCGGCAAGGGCGTCTGCCTCCTGCGGGGCGTGCATGATTCCCGTGCGGGGCGAAAGATCGGCCCCCAGGTCCTGCCGCGCCCAGTCGAGGTATGGGTCCCATTGCGCCTGCTGACGGGCGACCAGTTCTTCCGGCCCATCTGCGCGATAACACAGCAGGTCCGCATCGCCGTAAGCCGCCAGCATCTCGGCCACTTCCGCATGCTGGGGGACGACCTTGTCAACGGCGGCGTTGACCGTCCGCGTGGCGGGCATGGTGCGTGGATCGATGACGCCGTCCTGCGCCATCCATTCGGATGCAACGGCCTCTGCCATTGCGCGGGTGGGCATGGTCAGCGGATTTTTCGCAGGTGTCCGAATGGGCCGCCCGTCAAGCTCGACGGCAAAGCCTTCGTCGGCGGCAACGACTTCTGCCGCTTTCCAGAAACGTTTCGCCTTCCAATCGCTCATGCGGCAACCTTCCATGTTTCTTCCAGCGCGGGCAGCAAGGTATCGAACCCGTCAACGATGCGGCTGGCTGCCGTGAGGTTCTGCACCGGATGGTAGCCCCAGCTCACCCCGATTCCTGTCACACCCGCCGCGGCGGCCATATCCATATCGAGACTCGTATCGCCAACCATCACCGTATCAGCGGGCGCCGCCCCGGTTTCGCGCATCGCCTCAAGGATCATCGAAGGATGCGGTTTTGAAGGATGGAAATCCGCGACCTGCCGGGTTGCGAAAAATCGGCCCAGTCCATGCGCCTCAAGCAACAGGTCGAGCCCGCGCCGCGATTTACCGGTAGCGACGCCCAGCAGCACGTCGTCCCGCGCGGCGAGCTGTTCCAGAGTCTGCAGCGCCCCGGGATAGAGCGGGGAGGACTCGGCAACCCCAGTCCGCGCCCGCAGATCCACATAGGCATCCTTGTAGGCCGCCTCCATCGCCACGTGCAGATGCGCCGGGACATCGGGTGCCAGCACAGCCATGGCCCGGTCAAGCGAGAGGCCAACGATCGACAGAACCGCGGCACGATCGGGTGCGGGCAGCGAACAGGCGGCAAAGGCATGGCCCATCGCCGCGACGATATCCGACTGGCTGTCCACCAGCGTGCCATCGACGTCGAAAATCACCAGCCGCAGGGGTGCCGTCACGCCCAGCCCTCTTCGAAGGGGTCGGCGGGCACATCCGACGCAAGCCATTGAAACGTGTCCCAGGTCCGCGCCATGTGATCGGGCAGAGGTGCCGTGAGGTTCAGCCGCGCCTTTGTTACCGGATGTTCCAGCGTCAGCGAACGGGCGTGCAAATGCAGCTTCTTGGATATGTCGCCACCCAGTTGTGCGCCCCAGCCATCGCCGAGATTGTCCTGCCCCGAGCCGCCGTATTTGCCATCCCCCACGATAGGGTGACCGATTTCAGCCATATGCGCGCGCAGCTGATGCGTTCTGCCGGTGACGGGGATCAACGCGCACCAGCAGGTGCGGTTCGCCGCCTGCGCCAGCACGGCATAATCCGTCGTCGCGCGCTTGGCGCCATCGGTCGTGTCCACTTCGGCGGGATGGATGCAATGCATCTTCTCCCCCTCGCCGCGCGACCCATGGCCCCCGGCCTTGACCAGCCCGAACTTGATCGTGCCGTTCTTGGGGTGCGGAACGCCCGCGACCGCCGCCCAGTAAATCTTCCGGGTTTCGCGATGCCGGAAACTCGCGGTCAGATCGGCCGCCACAGCCCGCGTCCGCGCCATCAGCAACACGCCCGACGTATCCTTGTCCAGCCGGTGCACAAGGCGCGGCTTCTCATCCAGATCGAAGCACAGCGCGTCGGCCAAGGCATCCACATGCCGGTCGGACTGCCCCGATCCGCCCTGCACCGGCAACCCCGGCGGCTTGTTGAGCGCGATCACATGATCATCGCGATAGATCACGCAGCTTCGGATGAACTTGGCGTCCGCGTCACTGATCCGGGTGCGTTTGGGTGGGGGCGGTGCATCGCTGTCGGGCAACGGCGGGATACGGACCTGCTGGCCGACCTCGAGCCGTGTGGCGGCCTTAACCCGCCCCCCATCGACGCGTATCTCGCCCTTTCGGCACATTTTTTCCAGCCGACCTTGCGAAATCTGCGGAAACTGTCGCTTGAACCATCGGTCAAGACGCTGGTCGCCCTCGCCGTCTTCCACGGTTCTGGTCTGGACCCGGCTCATGTCAGCAATCCCCGCATGATGAGCACCCCGGCCATCAGCCCCATGATCGAAAGCCCGACGGACAGCGTGACATATACAAGGGCCGATGCCGCCTGCCCGCGTTCGAGCAGGGTCACCGTTTCCAACGAGAAAGCGGAAAACGTAGTAAAGCCACCAAGGATACCCGTCATTACGAAGGGCGACAAATGCGTCAGCCCCCGCTGGGCCGCGAAGATGACGAAGGCCCCCATCAAAAAGGAACCGATGACGTTCACCGAAAGGATCGCGATGGGGAAATCCCCCGTCGCACCCATCCTGTAGACGGCGACGCCGAAAAGGTACCGCAGAGAGGCGCCGATCGCCCCGCCGAGTGCCACGAGTGTAAGCGTTATGAACATAGGCGGTCCATCGTCCCTGCGCTGCTGGATGTCAAGTTTCGGACGACCGGTCCGTATTGGACCGCTTGCTGCGCAACCGCGCGAAATATTCCGTCCGCTTCTTCAGGTCGCGCTCAAAACCACGTTCGACCGGGGCGTAGAACGCGACGCGATCCATGGTGTCGGGGAAATAATGCTGGCCTGAAAACGCGTCCTCCGCGTCATGGTCATAGGCATAGCCGGCACCGTAGCCCTGCTCTTTCATCAGGCCGGTGGGCGCATTCATGATATGCTTCGGCGGTGGCGCTGATCCGGTCTTGCGCGCCGACTTGCGCGCGGCCTTGTAGGCCACGTAAGCGGCATTGGATTTCGGCGCGAGTGCGAGATAGAGAACCGCCTGCGCCAGCGCCAGCTCCCCTTCGGGGGAGCCGAGGCGTTCATATGTTTCCCAGCCCTGCAGGCAAATGGCCTGCGCCTGCGGATCGGCGAGGCCGATGTCCTCCACCGCCATGCGGGTGATCCGCCGCATGAGATAACGCGGGTCCTCGCCCCCCTCCAGCATACGTGCAAGCCAGTAGAGCGCGGCATCCGGGTCAGACCCCCGCACCGATTTGTGCAGGGCAGAGATGAGGTTGTAATGAGCGTCACCCGATTTGTCGTATTGCGCGGCCCGGCGGGCCAGCCGCGTCGAAAGCGCCCCTGTATCGAGGGGGTCAGCGACATCCCAGCTCACGATCTGCTCAACTAGGTTCAGCAAGGCGCGCCCGTCCCCGTCGGCCATTTCCAACAAGGCGGAACGCGCCTCGGCGGTCAGGGGCAGCGACCGGCCAAGCTCCTCTTCCGCCCGGATGGCAAGCTGTTCGAGGCTTTCGACTGACAGCCGTTCCAGCACCAGCACCTGCGCGCGGGAAAGGACCGCGGCATTAAGCTCGAATGACGGATTCTCGGTCGTGGCCCCTACCAGCAGGATGGTGCCATCCTCCATATGCGGCAAAAAACTGTCCTGCTGGGCCTTGTTGAAGCGATGTATCTCGTCGACGAAAAGCAGCGTCCCCTGCCCCTTTGCAGCACGCAGCTTGGCCGCCTCGAAGACCTTGCGCAGTTCGGGAACCCCGCTAAAAATGGCACTGATTTGCACGAAATGCAGATCGGTTTCATCAGCGAGCAGGCGTGCAATGGTCGTCTTTCCAACGCCCGGCGGACCCCAGAAGATCAACGAGGAAAGCGCCCCCGAGGCCAGCATAGTGCTCAGCGGAGCCTCCGGGCCGATGACACCGGGCTGCCCGATCACCTCGGACAGGCTCTTGGGTCGCAACCTGTCGGCAAGGGGCCGATGGCCTGCCCCCCGTTCCGGGACCCCTTCGTTCATCTGGCTGTCAAACAGGTCCGCCATATCCCACTCCGGTCTGCACATGGCCGCGTCCGGCCAACCGTGCTTCGTTACTACTACGTATTCCCCATCTTGCGTAGGTACGCCACCTGCTGGTCAGCGCCCTTCCAAATGGTTGAAAATCCTCGCCGAAGGCAAAAAAGCAGAAAGCCCCGCAAAGCGGGGCTTTCCAGCAAACGGGTTGCCCCGGTTGATCAATCCTCGGCAGAGGCCTCAGCCGCGACGCGCGCCTTGTCGGCGGCACCTTTCGCGTCACGATCACGGTCCACGAATTCGATGATCGCCATCGGTGCCATGTCACCATACCGGAAACCGGCCTTCAGAATGCGAACATATCCACCCTGACGGTCTTTGTAGCGCGGGCCCAGCACGTCGAACAGCTTCGCGACGTACTGGTCTTCCTTCAGCTTCGACGCGGCCTGACGGCGCGCGTGCAGGTCGCCCCGCTTGGCGAGCGTAATCATCTTTTCGATGATCGGGCGCAGTTCCTTGGCCTTGGGCAGGGTTGTCTTGATCTGCTCATGTTCGATGAGCGAGCCTGCCATGTTCGCCCAAAGCGCCTTGCGGTGCTCATGTGTGCGGTTGAGGCGGCGGTATCCACGTGCGTGACGCATGTTCTATCTCCTAATGTTGCCCTCTACGGGCTGTTTTGCTTTGTCCGGCCCGCGATGCGTGTCTTGGGCTCTCCTTGGGGCCAGAGGCCCGGAAACGCTGCGGCAGGTATGACCCGCCGCAGTGAATATCAGAAGGAATCCTCGAATTTCTTCGCCAGATCCTCGATGTTGTCGGGCGGCCAGTCCTCGACGTCCATGCCGAGATGCAGACCCATGCCCGACAGCACTTCCTTGATCTCGTTCAGGGACTTGCGGCCGAAGTTCGGGGTGCGGAGCATCTCCGCTTCGGTCTTCTGGATCAGGTCGCCGATGTAGACGATATTGTCGTTCTTCAGGCAGTTTGCCGACCGCACGGAAAGCTCGAGCTCGTCCACTTTCTTCAGCAGCAGCGGGTTGAACTCCAGACCGTCGTCGTCATCCTGACGGGACGCGGACTCGGGCTCGTCAAAGTTGACGAAGATACCAAGCTGGTCCTGCAGGATGCGTGCGGCAAAGGCCACCGCGTCATCGGGCGTGATGGAGCCGTCGGTCTCGATCTTCATGGTCAGCTTGTCATAGTCGAGCACCTGACCTTCACGGGTCGGCTGCACGTCATAGGACACCTTCTTGACCGGCGAATAGATCGCGTCGATCGGGATGAGACCGATGGGCGCGTCCTCGGGCTTGTTCTTGTCGGCAGCGACATAGCCCTTACCGGTGTTGACCGTCAGTTCCATGTAAACGTCCGCCCCATCGTCGAGGTGGCAGATCACGTGGTCCCGGTTCAGAATTTCGATGCCGGAGGATTCGCTGATGTCGCCGGCCGTGACGACGCCGGGACCAGTGGCTGAGATCGACAGACGCTTCGGCCCTTCGACTTCCATGCGCAGGCTCACGCCCTTGAGGTTCAGGATGATGTCGGTCACGTCTTCGCGCACACCGGCGACCGAAGAGAATTCGTGCAGAACGTTGTCGATCTGAACGGATGTGATGGCGGCACCCTGCAGCGAGGACATCAGCACGCGGCGCAGGGCGTTGCCCATGGTCAGGCCGAAGCCCCGCTCGAGCGGTTCCGCCACAACGGTCGCCTGGCGTGCGGGGTCATTGCCCGGCTTCACGTCCAGCTGTGTCGGCTTGATCAGTTCAGCCCAATTCTTATGGATCATGCGTCCCTCCATTCTTGTCCGTGCCTCATGTCCAAACGGCACGAACGCTCGAGGTTTCAAAAAAGCGTTTCGGGGCCGCGCACGTGGCGCAGCCCCTGTTGACAGTCCTGTCGCTTAGACGCGGCGGCGTTTGGGCGGACGGCAGCCGTTGTGGGCCATCGGGGTCACGTCACGGATCGAGGTGATGTTGAACCCGGCAGCAGCCAGAGCGCGCAGCGCGGATTCACGACCCGAACCGGGGCCCTGCACTTCGACTTCCAATGTCTTGACGCCATGATCCTGCGCTTTGCGGCCCGCGTCCTCGGCGGCCATCTGGGCGGCGTAGGGCGTGGATTTCCGCGACCCCTTGAAGCCCATGGTGCCGGCGGAGGACCATGCAATCGCATTGCCCTGAACGTCGGAAATCAGGATCTTGGTGTTGTTGAAGCTGGAGTTCACATGCGCAACGCCGGCGGCGATGTTCTTGGAAACCTTCTTCTTTACGCGTGTCTTTTCACGTGCCATCGGTCAGACCCTCCCTTATTTCTTCTTGCCGGCAATGGCCTTTGCGGGGCCTTTGCGGGTGCGAGCGTTGGTGTGGGTGCGCTGACCACGGACAGGCAGGTTGCGACGGTGGCGCAGGCCACGGTAGCTGCCAAGGTCCATCAGGCGCTTGATGTTCATCTGGGTGTCGCGGCGCAGGTCGCCTTCGACGGTGTAGTTTTCATCGATGTGCTCACGAATCTTGAGCACCTCCGCGTCGCTCAGCTCATTGACGCGACGGGAGGTTTCGATGCCAACGGCTTCGCAGATGGCTTCGGCGGAGGAATTGCCGATGCCGGTGATATAGGTGAGGGCGATGGGAACCCGCTTTGCAGTCGGGATGTTTACGCCGGCAATACGTGCCACGTGTCATATTCCTTTTCGTTGCGGGTCCGTCATGCCAGACCCTTTTTTCACAACGTGAAGCCCGAGGCGGATTGCCTACGGGCTACAGCTGATCAGGTGATCTTGTAGGGAGCGTGATCGGCGCCCCGCACAATTCGATTCTCTTGCGAGATAGCGCTGGTTAGGGCGGATTCGGGGGGAGGTCAACCCGCCCCTTCGTCAATAGAAGGGACGCTGTGGAAACCGCGCCCCCAACCGCCGATCAGCTATCGAGGATGGAGGCGATAGAGGCCTGAACCTCTTCGATCGGCGCGAGGCCGTCGACAGGTTTCAGCAACTCATGTGCGAAATAATATCCCAGCAACGGCGATGTCTTCTTGTAGTATTCCATCAACCGGTTGCGCAGGCTTTCCTCGTTGTCGTCCGCCCGGCGCCTGAAGTCCGCCGCCCCGCAGTTGGAGCATTTGCCATCCGCTGGCTGCGGCTTCGTCACGTCGTGGTAGACTTCACCGCACTGCCCGCAGGTGGAACGCCCGGCAATCCGCTGGACGAGCACTTCGTCCTCGACCCGGAGTTCGATAACCGCATCGAGCTTCTGCCCCATCTCAGCCAGCAAATCCTTGAGTGCAACGGCCTGCATCAGGGTCCGAGGGAAACCGTCAAAAATGAAGCCGCCTTGGTCGCCACCAGCTTCGAGCTTTTCGCGGATCAGGCCGATCACGATTTCGTCCGTGACCAGATCACCACGTGCCATCACGTCGGCGACCATCTTGCCCATCTCGGTACCGCTGTCCTTGGCTTCGCGGAGCATGTCGCCAGTGGAAAGCTGTACCATGTTCCGTGTTTCAACAAGGTGCCGCGCCTGCGTGCCCTTCCCGGCGCCCGGAGGCCCAAGCAGAATAATATTCATCGACGTACCGGGCTCCGTTTCTTGCGTGTACCTTTGCCTCTCCCTGCACCTTTACCGCGCAGTTGAGAACGTTCAAGCAGACCTTCGTATTGATGGGCCAGCAAATGGCTTTGGACCTGCTGGATTGTATCCATCGTGACGGAGACAACGATCAGTACCGAGGTGCCCCCGAAATAGAAGGGAATGGCGAACTGCCCGCGCAGAATTTCAGGCAGCAGAACGACGGCTGCAAGATAGGCGGAACCCAGAACGAGAACGCGGTTCACCACGTACTCGAGGTATTCCGCCGTACGCTTGCCGGGGCGGATACCCGGGACAAAGCCGTTCTGGTTCTTGAGGTTCTCCGCCACGTCATCGGGTTTGAAGCTGACGTTGAACGTGTAGAAATACGCGAAGAACACGATCATCGCGACGAGGAACAGCAGATAGAGCGGCTGACCGGGGCCGAAGTTGGCCAGCATCCACGACATCACCGGATTGGTGGAATTGCCCGAGAATGTGCTGATCGTGACCGGCAGCAACAAAAGCGACGATGCGAAGATCGCGGGGATGACGCCCGCCGGGTTGACCTTGACGGGGAGGTGAGAGGACCCGCCGTCATACATCTTCATGCCCACCTGGCGGCGGGGGTACTGAATGTGGATCTTGCGCAGTGCGCGCTCCATGAAGACGACGAACATGATCGTCAGGATCACCATGACCAGCACGCCCACGATGACAGCAGGGCTGATGGCGCCCGACCGGCCCGAGGCGAAGAACTGCGCAATGGCCGCCGGAACCTCGGCGATAATGCCCACAAAGATGATGAGCGAAATGCCGTTGCCGATACCGCGTGCGGTGATCTGTTCACCCAGCCACATCAGGAACATCGTACCGCCGACAAGGGTAATGATGGTGGACAGACGGAAGTAAAGGCCGGGGTCGGCGGCGATATCCCCCGCTTCGAGGCTGACGGCGAGGCCATAGGCCTGCAACGTGGCCAACGCCACCGTACCGTAGCGCGTATACTGATTGATCTTCTTGCGCCCCTGTTCGCCCTCTTTCTTTAGCTGTTCCAGCGACGGCACCATCGAGGTCAGAAGCTGAACGATGATCGAGGCCGAGATATAGGGCATGATGCCGAGGGCGAAGATACCCATCCGGCCCAGAGCACCACCGGTAAACATGGAAACCATGCCGCCGATCCCCTGCCCCGCGCTTGCCATGAACTCGCGCAGCGCAGAACCGTCGATGCCCGGAACGGGAATGAAGGTTCCCAGCCGGTAGACGATCAGAAGGCCGAGCGTGAACAGGATTCGGTTGCGAAGATCGGTCGCCTTACCCAGCGCGGACCAGCTGGTGTTGGCGGCCATGTTCTCGACAGCAGATACCATTGTGGGGCTCTTTTCTCTTGCGAAAACGCCGCCCAGGCCGTTTTCCGGCGGGCGGCGTTGGGAAAACTCAGGGTTATGTAAGCGGGACGGCTCCCGCTCACAAGGCTAATCCCGGATCAGGCTGAGGCTTCTGCCGCTTGGGGCGCCGTGACTGTAACGCTGCCACCGGCCTTTTCGACCGCTTCAATGGCAGATTTGGATGCGCCGGCAACCTGCAGATCGACCTTGGCGGAAAAATCGCCCTTGGCCAGAACCCGGATACCGTCACGCTCGCGGCGCACGAGGCCAGAGGCGACCAGTGCAGCACCGTCGATGGCAGAACCCGCATCCAGCTTGCCCGCGTCGATAAACTTCTGGATCAGGCCCAGGTTGACGACGGCGTATTCCTTGCGGTTCGGCTTGTTGAAGCCACGCTTCGGCAGACGCTGATAGAGCGGCATCTGGCCGCCTTCGTAGCCCTTGATCGCCACGCCCGAGCGGGACTTCTGACCCTTGATACCGCGGCCACCCATCTTGCCCTTGCCGGAGCCGGGACCACGGCCAACGCGCATCCGCTTCTTCGCGGCGCCGGGATTGTCGGAAAGTTCGTGCAGTTTCATGTCGCTTCTCCTTCTGCCGGATATACCCCCCAGCGACGGGAGCGGGCAAACGCGGCGTTTCGATTCTGTGGAGCCCATGGGGCTACCGGGGGCGTATAGACGGGGATCCGAAATGGTTCAAGGGCGGACACCAAAACGGGAGTCCCTACGGCTTTATCTATATGATACGTATTTAACCTACAAGGTAAAATGCTGAGATGGTTTTTACCCTTGACAATTATAGTTAAATATCATTTAACCCTCAGTGAAATTGAAGGGTGAAATGAGTCCGATATGAAAATGAGCGATGCTCTTGTTAGGCAAAATGTATTCGAATGGTTGCAGCAGTATTATGAGGTTCGAGACGTCTCAGGCTCTTCAAGAAATGAGGTTCAAGACGTTTCGTCAGGCTCTGGGGTGCCGAAGCTTTCGAGGTTAGAAGTCCAGAAAGATGGCACGACTTTACGCTATGCAGTAAAACTAACTCGCGCTTATGGGAGAATTTCATTTAGTCGATCAGACGCCGGGCAATGGAAACTGCTTTCTGAGGTAGATCGTGTTGTATACGTACACGTCGACCCCGACGATGAAGGTCAAGCTCGAATTCTAGTTTTCAATCAAAATACGATAATGGACGCTTTTGAAACAACTTATCAAAAGCTTAACGAGGCGGGACAAGGTCATATACCTGTGTGGCTCAGCCCCAAGAAAGAAGAGGGCTTACGGTTTTTTGGATCCGGCTTTGAAGGGCAAGCGATTGCCGCACATACGATAGAACTAATTAGCTTCGGCACACTTGATGAGCGCTTATCCGAAAAACGCGAGCTTGGTGACGATGATAAGGACGAACTTAGTAGAGCTATAGAGGGAGTGAAGAAATTAGCCGCAAGTATGCTCGGTATTCCAACTGAGAAAATCAGCGTTAATATAACATTGTCTCATTGATTAACTGAGCGCCCCGCTGTTTCCAGCGGGGCGCTCATATTCACGAAGCCCGGGGCTCCGCCGTGAATTCCTCAAAGGCTCCACTGGAGCCTTTGCCGGGCCCGAGGGCCCGGACAGCAATTCAGCCCTTCTCTTCGACGATCTCCACCATGTGGGGGATCGAGTTGATCATGCCGCGCACGGAAGGCGTATCTTCCAGTTCCCGCGTGCGGTGCATCTTGTTCAGGCCCAGGCCGATCAGCGTGGCACGCTGCTTGGCGGGGCGGCGGATCGGGGAGCCGATCTGCTTGATCACGATAGTCTTGGCCATGTCGAGATCTCCTTAGGCGTCAGCTTGGGCAGACGCGGATTCGGACGGGCTGTTGTGCGAAATGTCGCTCTGCTCGTCGATCTTGGGCTGCGAGAGGATGTCGGCGACTTTTTTGCCGCGACGCTGGGCCACCGCACGGGGGGACTGCTCCTTACGGAGGCCATCCATGGTCGCACGGATCATGTTGTAGGGGTTCTGCGAACCGATGGACTTGGAAACCACGTCCTTCACGCCCAGCATTTCGAAAACGGCACGCATCGGACCACCGGCGATGATACCGGTACCTTCCGGCGCTGTCCGCATGACGACCTTGCCGGCGCCGTGGCGACCGTGCATGTCGTGGTGCAGTGTGCGGCCTTCGCGCAGCTGAACGCGGATCATCTGGCGCTTGGCCTGCTCCGTCGCCTTGCGGATGGCCTCCGGCACTTCCTTGGCCTTGCCCTTGCCGAAGCCTACGCGGCCCTTCTGGTCCCCGACCACGACGAGCGCGGCAAAGCCGAAACGCTTACCGCCCTTCACGGTCTTGGAAACACGGTTGATCGCGACCAGACGGTCGGCGAATTCGGGGTTCTCGTCGCGTTGATTGCGGCGGTTGCCCCCGCGGTTGTCGTCTCTTGCCATCTGGCGTCCTTTCGGTTCGGCACGGCGTGCCATTTCTTCGATCCCGGTGAGCGGTCCAGAACGGCCCCCGGATCATCGAGACGGCCCCGAAGGGCCGCCTGCAACATCAGATTTTCAGACCGCCTTCGCGGGCTGCATCGGCAAGGGCTTTCACCTTGCCGTGGAACAGGAAGCCGCCCCGGTCGAAGTAGGCTTCTTCGATGCCCGCCTTCTTGGCGCGTTCGGCGATTGCCGCACCGACCTTGCCGGCCGCTTCGACGTTGTTCTTGCCGACAACGCCCAGCTCCTTCTCCAGCGAGGAGGCAGAAGCGAGAGTACGACCGTTCACATCGTCGATCAGCTGAACGCTGATGTTCTTGTTGGAGCGGTGCACGCTGAGGCGCATGCGCCCGGCGTTGACCTTGCGAAGCTTGTTCCGAACGCGCAGGCGGCGTTTCAGAAACAGTTGTCTTTTGCTGTTTGCCATCTGTTGCGTCCTTACTTCTTCTTGCCTTCTTTGCGGAAGATGAACTCACCCTTGTAGCGGATGCCCTTGCCCTTGTAGGGCTCCGGCTTGCGCCACGCGCGGATGTTCGCGGCCACCTGGCCTACGAGTTGTTCGTCCGTACCTTCCACGACGATTTCTGTCTGCTTCGGCGCGGTGACGGTGACGCCCTCGGGGGGCGTGTAGTCCACGTCATGCGACAGACCGAGGTTCAGCTTGAGCGTGTTGCCCTGCATCTGGGCACGATAGCCCACACCCTGGATTTCAAGCTCTTTGCGGAAGCCGTTGGTGACGCCGGTGACAAGGTTGTTCACCATCGTGCGGCTCATGCCCCACTGCTGGCGTGCACGCTTGGACTTGCCGCGCGGCGTGATGCTGACGACATTGTCTTCCACGGTCATGGTGACGTCATCCGTCGCCTTGAAGCTGCGGGTGCCCTTGGGGCCCTTCACTTCAATGGTCTGGCCCGAAACGGAAGCCGAGACGCCGGAAGGCAGTTCTACGGGTTTTTTACCAATACGAGACATATCGTTCCCCTTAGAATACGGTGCAGAGCACTTCGCCGCCGACATTCTGGCTGCGCGCGCTTGCGTCCGACATCACACCCTTGGGGGTGGAGACAATCGACACGCCCAGGCCCTGACGGACAACCGGGATGTCATTGACGCCCATGTAGACGCGACGACCGGGCTTGGAGACCCGCTTCAGCTCGCGAATAACAGGTTCGCCCTCGTAGTACTTGAGGCTGATTTCGATGGCGGGGTGGCCGTCGGCGCCCGTCGTCATCTCGTATCCGCGAATATAGCCCTCGTCGGCCATGACCTCCAGCACCCGCTCGCGCAGCTTGGACGCGGGCGTGATGACGGTGGACTTGCCGCGCAACTGGCTGTTGCGGATGCGTGTCAGCATATCTGCGATAGGATCGTTCATCTGATGCGCCCCCTTACCAGCTCGACTTGACCATGCCGGGGATCTGACCGGCAGAGCCGAGATCCCGCAGCGCGATCCGCGAAATTTTCAGTTTGCGATAGTAAGCATGCGGACGGCCCGTGATCTGGCAGCGGTTGTGCAGGCGCACGGCGCTCGAGTTGCGGGGCAGTTTCGCCAGCTTCAGGGAAGCGCGGAACCGCTCTTCCATGGGCTTGCTTTCATCGTTGACGATGTCCTTCAGCGCCGCGCGCTTGGCGGCATACTTCTTGACCATTGCTTCGCGCTTCTTCTCGCGCTCGATCATGGATTTCTTAGCCATATCTAATCTCCCCCGCGCTTATGAGTTGAAGGGCATGTTGAAATGCTTCAACAGGCTCTTCGCTTCAGCGTCGGTCTTCGCCGTCGTGGCGATCACGATGTCCATTCCCCATGTCTCATCGACCTTGTCGAAGTTGATCTCGGGGAACACGATGTGCTCTTTCAGGCCCATGGCATAGTTGCCACGACCGTCGAAGCTCTTGCCCGGAACGCCGCGGAAGTCACGGATACGGGGCATTGCGATCGTGATCAGACGATCGAGAAATTCATACATGCGGTCGCCGCGCAGCGTGACCTTGGCACCCAGGGGCATGTCTTCGCGAACACGGAAACCCGCGATCGATTTCTTTGCCACTGTGGTCAGCGCCTTCTGGCCGGCGATTGCGGTCAGGTCTTCCTGAGCCGATTTCGCCTTCTTGCTGTCGCGGACAGCTTCCGCACCGCAACCGATGTTCAGCACGATCTTGTCGAGACGTGGGATCTGCATCTCGTTGGTGTAGCCGAACTCTTCCTTCAGCGCGGCCCGGATGCTTTCGCGGTACTGCGCCTTCAGGCGGGGTGTGTAGTTTGCATCGTCAAGCATCAGATCACGTCCCCTGTGGTTTTGGCAAAGCGGACTTTCTTGTCGCCGTCCATCTTGAAGCCGACGCGGGTCGCCTTGCCGTTGGCATCGACGAGCGCGAGGTTGCTGAGGTCAATGGGCATCGCCTTGGGGATGCGTCCGCCCTGCGAGGTCTGCGACTGGCGTGTGGCGCGGATCGCGATGTTCACACCGTCAACGACAGCCTTGTTGGACTTCGGGTCAACGGAAGAAATGTTCCCCGTCTTGCCCTTGTCCTTGCCGGCCAGAACGATGACCTTGTCGCCTTTGCGAAGTTTTGCAGCCATGATTACAGCACCTCCGGAGCGAGCGAGATGATTTTCATGAAGTTCTTGCCGCGCAACTCACGCACCACCGGCCCGAAGATACGGGTGCCGACCGGCTCGTTGTTGTTGTTCAGAATGACGGCCGCGTTGCGGTCGAAGCGGATGGCGGTGCCATCGTCGCGGCGAACTTCCTTGGCGGTGCGAACAACGACGGCCTTGCGGACGTCGCCCTTTTTCACACGACCGCGGGGGATGGCTTCCTTGACCGAGACGACGATGATGTCGCCGACGGACGCGTATTTACGCTTGGAACCACCCAGAACCTTGATGCACTGAACACGGCGCGCGCCGCTGTTGTCAGCAACATCCAGGTTGGTCTGCATCTGGATCATTTGGTTTCTCCCGACCTTCTGGGGGGCGATGCGGCCCTTGCCCCAGGGTTTCGATTAATGGCAGGCGTTTACGCCTCGGCAGCTTCCGAGGTCAACACTTCCCAGCGTTTCGTCTTGGATTTCGGCGCACATTCGATGATGCGCACGGTATCGCCCACCTTGAACTGGTCGTTCTCGTCGTGGGCGCGGTATTTCTTGGACTTCCGGATCGTCTTTTTCAGAACCGGATGCGTAAAGCGACGCTCGACCGAAACGGTGACGGTCTGGGCGTTGGCATCGGATGTGACAGTGCCTGTCAGGATACGCTTGGGCATGGATCAGGCTCCTTGTTCGGTCGATGCCGCGGCTGCGGCTTTCTGGTTCAGAATGGTCTTCACACGCGCGACATCACGCTTCACGGCGCGGATGCGTGCGGGGTTTTCCAACTGTCCGGTGGCCTGCTGGAAACGCAGGTTGAAGGATTCTTTCTTGAGGTTCACAAGCTCGTCGCGGAGTTGATCCGGCGTCTTGTCGTGCAGTTCCTTGGCGTTCATCGCCGCTTTCCTTTCAACATCACCGGCGGGCCGCGTCACGCGTTACCCTGATTCCCGGTGGAGTGGGGTGAAGTGCGCCGTATAGGTCCGTTCCCTCTGGGGCGCAACCCCCTTGTCTTTCGGGCTAGGGGACCGACTTACCATCGGTTGCAGGGGCCTCCGAAAGAAAGCGCTCGATCGCCACGACATAGGCGCGAGGGCGCTCGAGCTGTGGCATGTGCCCGCACCCATCCAGCAGGACGACCTCGCACCGTGGCATGCGCGCCTGCAGTAGCGACGCATGTGCTGCAGGTACGAACATGTCCCGCCGCCCCCAGATGGCGCATGTGGGCACATCAATCTCAGGCAGCCGTTGCAGCAGCGCCTTCCGGGGCCCCGCAGAAAACCCCTGCGCGTTCATGAAGGACCGCAATTGCGCGGCGAAAGCCATGCGCGCGCGCCGGTCCGCCGCCATGCCCAGCCGACGCCCCACGAGACGCAACGTTTCCGCACCACGGTCCTGACGCAGCGCATTGCGCAGGATACGAAAGCCCGCCACGGCGGGCCGTTTCGTCGCCTCACGCAGCACCGGCAGCGGGCCGCCGCGCAGATCGACGATGCTGTCCGGACCGATCCCGGCGGGAGCCGTCAGCACCAGACGTCGGACGCGTTCCGGTGCGACATGGGCAAGGTCCAGTGCGATGCGCCCTCCCATGCTCCATCCGTTGATATCCACCCGGTCGAGTGCGAGCGCATCGAGCACCGCGATTGCGTGGTCCCGCATCTCCTCCGGCGCATAGCTCGCCCCGCGCGGTTTGTCGGTGCGCCCACAGCCCAGAAGATCGAAGACGATGACACGACGCTGCTGGGCCAGAGCATCCGCCGCCCCGCCCCAATCTTCGAGCGAGCCGGAGAGCCCATGCAGCATGACGAGCGGCACTTCCCCCTGCCCCAGGTCGCGGTAACGGGTACGCACCCCGCCCGCGTCTATATATCTGTCGCCCTTTGCCATGCCCGACACTTGCCTGCCCCCGGGCCGACCACAAGCGCAAAGAGCCCTCGCCTTGCCATGCAGGCTGGGCTAAAACGCCGAGCATGTCACAGGTCAGAACCCTCTTCGCCACCCGCCTCTACCACGCCCGGCTATCGGCCCATGGCCCCACCATCGACGCGGACGAGTTCGAGGCGTCCTGCTATTCCATCGCGGAGGATGACGCGGCCGGTCAACAGTGGTCGGAGGACCATGGCTACCCGGGCTATACCTCCTACGCATCGCTCGGTGACCTGCCCTACCGGTTCCCGATTTTCGCGGACCTCGTTCAGGCGCTCGACGCCCATGTGGCTGACTTCGCCCGCGATCTCGCCTTCGATCTTGGCGACAAGAAGCTCACGCTGGATTCGCTCTGGATCAACATCCTCCCCGAGGGCGGAATACATACAGGGCACCTGCATCCCCATTCCGTGATCTCGGGCACCACCTACGTCGCGATGCCGGACGGGGCCAGCGCCATCAAGTTCGAAGACCCCCGTCTGCCGATGATGATGGCAGCCCCGGGCCGCAGGAAGGATGCCCCGGAGGAATTGAAGACCTTTGCCTATGTCGCGCCGAAAGTTGGCGATGTGCTGCTCTGGGAAAGCTGGCTGCGTCACGAAGTGCCCATGAACATGAGCGAGGATGATCGCCTCTCCGTGTCATTCAACTACGGTTGGGGCTGACAGACACCGACGCTAGAACAGCACGTTACAGCCCAAGGTTACCCGCAGGGCGGCGATCAGTTCATCGAGGCTCTCGGCACCGGAGTAGGTGCCGCCCGTTCGGTCCGCAAGGCAGCGTGCCACCGGCTCCGCCTCGACATAATCGCTGGCACCTTGGCTGCCCCATGCGAAATAATCACCGCGCACCTTGAAGCCGATCACATGCACCGTGGTTGCAAGCCCCTCGGCCGACAGGTCTGCGGCCAGTGCACAGGGCTGCCCCCCGCAGGTCTCCTTCCCGTCTGTCACCAGAACTATGGTCGCCGGTTGCTCCTCATACTTCAAAACGCCCGCCGCCATTTCAACCGCGGCGGTAAGCGCCGTGCTGCCTTCCGGCGACAGGGCGTCGACCGCGCCGATCAAACGATCCGCTGCATTCTGAACCGGAGGGAAATGCAACTTCACACCCCCGCAGGGATCGACGCTACCCGGCCCATAGACCAAAAGCCCGATGCGCCGGTCCGCCGCCACCTGCGGCATGACCGTCGCAACGGCGCGCCGCGCCTCGAATATGCGGGGCTCGCCAATCTGATTAAAGCCCATCTCGGCCATGGAGCCGGACCCGTCGAAAACAAGCATGGCATCGTCAGTGCACTGCTGCGCTGAGGCGGCGGTGGTCACAATGGACAGGCAGAGTACTGGCAATGAAAGGCGCATGTCCGAAGGGTCACCGCACCGCTGGCGTTTGTCTAGGGTTTTCACCAGTACCCGGGGGGCACCTTCGTCTCGGTCGGCCAAACGCAAAGGCCCCCGCCGTTACCGGCGGAGGCCCTGAATTTCGATGACGTTTGACGCCTTGGCGGCGTCAAACGATGCGACTTACCAGTCTTCGCGAACGACGACGCGTGTTTTGATCGGCAGCTTCATCGCGGCAAGGCGCAGCGCCTCCCGTGCGATGTCTTCGCCAACACCGTCCAGTTCGAACATCACGCGACCGGGCTTGACCTTACAGGCCCAGAAGTCGACCGAACCCTTACCTTTACCCATACGAACTTCGACGGGCTTGGAGGTCACGGGCACATCCGGGAAAATCCGGATCCAGACACGGCCCTGACGCTTCATGTGACGCGTCATGGCACGACGTGCCGCTTCGATCTGGCGCGCAGTCACCCGCTCGGGCTCCAGCGCCTTCAGGCCGAAGGTGCCGAAGTTGAGGTCGGAACCGCCCTTGGCCAGGCCCTTGATGGAGCCTTTGAACTGCTTGCGGAATTTAGTGCGTTTTGGTTGTAGCATCCGTCATTCCCCCTTAGCGACGACCGCCTGCACCGCGAGGTGCCGGGCCATCCTGAAGTTCCTGCGCCTTGCGATCCCGCGCGGCCGGATCATGTTCCATGATCTCGCCTTTGAAGATCCATGTCTTGATGCCGATGATGCCATAGGCCGTCATCGCTTCGACATGAGCGTAATCGATGTCCGCACGCAGTGTGTGGAGCGGCACGCGACCTTCACGGTACCATTCCGTCCGCGCGATTTCAGCACCACCCAGACGACCGGCGAGGTTGACCCGGATACCGAGTGCACCCATGCGCATGGCATTCTGAACGGCACGCTTCATTGCGCGACGGAAGGAAACCCGGCGCTCAAGCTGCTGGGCGATGCTTTCGCCGACCAGCTGTGCGTCCAGTTCCGGCTTGCGAACCTCGACGATGTTGAGGTGCAGATCGGATTTGGTCATCTTGGCGATCTTCTGGCGCAGACCTTCGATGTCCGCACCTTTCTTGCCGATGATGACGCCCGGGCGGGCCGTGTGAATCGTGACGCGGCACTTCTTGTGCGGGCGTTCGATGATCACGCGGGCCACGCCGGCCTGCTTGCACTCTTCCTTGATGAAGGACCGGATGGCCAGATCTTCGAGCAGAAGATCGCCGTAGTCCTTCGTGTCGGCATACCAGCGGCTGTCCCAGGTACGGTTGACCTGCAGGCGCATACCGATCGGATTTACTTTGTTACCCATCAGGCTTGCTCCTCGACTTGACGCACCTTGATCGTGATTTCGGAAAACGGCTTCACGATCTTGCCGAACCGGCCACGGGCGCGCGGACGACCACGCTTCATGATCAGGTTCTTGCCGACATAGGCTTCGGCGACGACCAGTTCGTCAACGTCCAGATTGTGGTTGTTCTCGGCGTTCGCGATTGCGGACTGAAGGCATTTCTTCACGTCCTGCGCGATCCGCTTCTTGGAGAAGGTCAGGTCCGTCAGGGCCTTGTCCACCTTCTTGCCACGGATCAATGCGGCGACGAGGTTCAGTTTCTGCGGGCTGGTACGAAGCATGCGCAGTTTCGCCATCGCTTCGTTATCGGCCACGCGGCGGGGATTCTTATCCTTGCTCATGGCTTATTTCCGCTTCGCTTTTTTGTCGGCGGCATGACCGTAATAGGTCCGGGTCGGCGAATACTCACCGAACTTCTGACCGATCATGTCTTCGCTGACGTTGACTGGGATATGCTTGTGACCGTTGTAGACGCCGAACGTCAGGCCCACGAACTGGGGCAGGATCGTCGAACGGCGCGACCAGATCTTGATCACTTCGCTGCGGCCGCTTTCGCGGGATGCTTCGGCCTTCTTGAGGACATAAGAGTCGACAAAAGGACCTTTCCATACTGAACGAGCCATTGATTAACGCCCCTTCTTCTTGGCGTGGCGCGAGCGGACGATGAGCTTGCTGGACGCTTTGTTCTTGTTACGGGTCTTGGCACCCTTCGTCGGCTTACCCCAAGGAGTAACCGGGTGACGACCACCGGATGTACGGCCTTCACCACCACCATGCGGGTGGTCGATCGGGTTCATGACCACACCACGCACCGAAGGACGGATGCCCTTGTGACGCATGCGGCCGGCCTTGCCGTAGTTCTGGTTCGAGTTGTCGGGGTTGCTGACGGCACCGACGGTGGCCATGCATTCCTGACGCACGAGGCGAAGCTCGCCCGAGCTGAGGCGGATCTGGGCGTAGCCGCCATCGCGACCGACGAACTGGGCATAGGTGCCCGCCGCCCGTGCGATCTGACCACCCTTGCCGGGCTTCATCTCGATGTTGTGGACGATCGTACCGATCGGCATGCCGGAGAACGGCATCGCGTTGCCCGGCTTGATATCGACCTTCTGGCCGGCGATGACCTTGTCACCCACCGCCAGGCGCTGCGGCGCGAGGATATAGGCCTGCTCGCCGTCTTCGTATTGAATGAGCGCGATGAACGCGGTCCGGTTCGGGTCATATTCGATCCGCGCGACTACAGCGGACATGTCCAGCTTGTTGCGCTTGAAATCGACGATGCGGTAGAGGCGCTTGGCTCCCCCACCCTTGCGACGCATTGTGATCCGTCCGGTGTTGTTCCGTCCGCCATTCTTGGTCAGACCCTCTGTGAGGGCTTTGACCGGGCGGCCTTTCCAAAGCTCCGAACGGTCGATCAGTACCAGCCCACGCTGGCCCGGCGTCGTCGGTTTGTACGACTTGAGTGCCATGTTGTCTGTCTTCCGTTTAGCTGACGACGAGGGCACGCCCCCGCCTATGGTATGAAGGGCCCCGAAGGTCCCCGTGATGGATGTCCTTGCGAACAAAGACAGAGCCCCGGACGAATCCGGGGCCTTGCCGATGGGGTCTGTTAGGGGGGATCGGGGAGAGGGTCAAGGCATCTTTAGAACCTTGTTCTTTAGAAGCTTGTCTAGACTCATTCTCAGTGGCATTCATACATAGAGGAGTCTGTATGTCTTTCGAAAATCTCATAGGGATAGGTCTTTATACGCCAGTTGAGGCGCAGAGACTGCTTGGAGTCTCGGCTTCAAAAATTTCTCGATGGTTAAGAGGTCATGCAACGAACCAGAAGCAGTATCAGCCCCTCTGGGAACCAGAAGTAATGCTGAACGACGGGGCTGTGTACCTTAGCTTTCGTGACCTAATGGAAGTTCGCGCAGCAGATCAATTCATTAACGCTGGGGTAAGCCCTCAGACGATCCGCAAAGCGATAATTGAGGCCCGACAGGAACTTAACTTAGTCCACCCGCTATCCTCAACACGATTCCGAACCGACGGACGTACAATCTTCTTGGAGATCGCGGAGCAGGAGGCGGATCCCAAGTTATTTGATCTTTTCAAGAAGCAATATGCATTTTCAAAGATTATGGAACGTAGCCTCAAAGACGTCGAATTTGATGGTAGTGTTCCCGATCGATGGTGGATCTCTTCAAAGCGGTCAGGAATATTGGTCGATCCAGAGTATTCGTTTGGCCAGCCAATTGAGTGTGAGACAGCTATCCCAACTACAGTTCTTGCAAACGCTGCAAAGGCAGAGGGAAGTGTCGTAAAGGCAGCGCGAGCATGGAATGTCACTCCACGCCAAATTGAACGGGCCGTGCGATTTGAATCCACTTTGACGCAGAAAGCCGCTTGAAGGTCTTTTTCGATAATTGCACGTCGCCCACAATGGCGAAAACTCTTGCCGGCTTCCTTCACAATTCAGACACTGAAGTCTTGCATGCACGGGATCTCGGTCTGAACAAAGCAAAAGATGTCGATTGGATAAATCATCTAAATTCAACCGGCGACGACTGGCTTATGTTCACTGGCGATGCACGGATTAGAAGAAATCCCGCAGAAAGGGAGGCTTACCGCCGTGCAAAACTAAAGGGGGTCGTTTTGGCGGCGGCATATCAGAAAACGTCTATGAGTCGCTGTTGCGGGATAATTGTGGCAAAATGGCCAGAACTCATCGACTTCACGTCACGGATCGAGCCGCCATATCTAGTGGAACTCTCAATAAATTTATCGCCGAAATTTAAGATATTACCGATCTGAGCACTCGCATTTTGCTGCTTCAGTATCGAAGAAGGGCGGTACTATCTCGCGTTTCTGCAAATAGGCGCGCCATATTATCAATGCCAAATAGCTGACCCGCCTTCCGTTGCACAGGCGGAAGACTTAGCCGATTTTCAACTCAAAACCCTCCCAAAAGCAAAAAGGCCCCCGCTTTCGCGAGGGCCCTCCAATTCTCAAACCGAACCGCTGCTTACAGCCCGGTGCTCACGTCGATCGTGTTGCCTTCTTCCAGCGTCACATAGGCCTTCTTCACGTCTTTCCGCTTGCCCATCTGGCCGCGGAAACGCTTGACCTTGCCCTTGGTGATGGAGGTGTTGACCGCCTTCACCTTCACGCCAAAGAGCGCCTCTACGGCCTCCTTGATCTGGGGCTTGTTGCTGTCCATTGCCACTTCGAAGACAACGGCGTTCTGTTCGGACGCCATGGTTGCCTTTTCGGTGATGACCGGCTTGCGGATCACGTCGTAATGTTCGTGCTTGGCGCTCATTTCAGACGGGCCTCCAATGCTTCGATCCCCGCCTTCGTGATCACGAGCGTATCACGCTTGAGGATGTCATAGACGTTTGCGCCCATCGAAGGCAGAACATCCAGCCCCTCAATGTTGCGCGCGGCTTGGGCGAAACCCTCGTTGACCGAGGCCCCGTCGATGACCAGCGCACGCTTCCAGCCGAGGCTGGAAATCTGCTTGGCCAGCGCGGAGGTCTTGCCCTCTGCGTTCAGCTCATCGAGGATCACAAGGTTGCCCGACTTCGCCTTGGACGACAGCGCGTGGCGCAGGCCCAGCTTGCGGAACTTCTTGGTCAGCTCGTGGCCGTGGCTGCGCGGGGTCGGACCCTTGTAGATACCACCCTTGCGGAAGATCGGCGCGTTGCGGTCACCGTGGCGTGCGCCGCCGGTGCCCTTCTGGCGATAGATCTTCTTGGTCGAATAGGAGGTTTCCGAACGGGTCTTGACCTTGTGTGTGCCCTGCTGCGCGTTGTTACGCTGCCAGCGGACGACACGGTGCAGGATGTCGGCGCGCGGCTCGAGCCCGAAAAGCGCCTCGTCCAGGTCTACCGATCCGGCCTTCCCGCCATCCAGATTGATGACATCTAGTTTCATGCGTCACCTTCTTTCTTGTCTTCACCGGCGTCGGAGTTGTCCGTATCGGCACCCTCCTCCGCGATTTCGGCTTCGGCTGCCTTCAGCGCTTCCGCTTCCTGCGCGGCCTGCTCTTCGGCAAGGCGCTTGGCTTCTGCTTCGGCCTCTGCTGCAGCGGCTGCTGCGGCTTCCTCGGCGGCCTTCTGGGCTTCCTCGGCGGCGGATTTCAGCGCCGCGGGCAGGATCGCGTTCTCGGGGAACGGCTTCTTCACCGCGTCCTTGACAGTCACCCAGCCACCCTTGGAGCCGGGAACGGCACCCTTGACCATGATCAGGCCACGCGCGCTGTCGGTCTTGACGACCTCGAGGTTCTGCGTGGTGACACGGGCGGCACCCATGTGACCGGCCATCTTCTTACCTTTGAAGACCTTGCCGGGATCCTGACACTGGCCGGTGGAGCCGTGCGAACGGTGGCTGATCGACACACCATGCGATGCCCGCAGACCGCCGAAGTTATGGCGCTTCATCGCACCGGCAAAACCCTTACCGATGGATGTGCCCGCCACATCGACGTACTGACCTGCGAAGTAGTGATCAGCGATGATTTCCTCACCGACGTTCAGCATCGCATCCGCATCCACGCGGAACTCAGCGACCTTGCGCTTGGGTTCCACGGAAGCGGCGGCGAAATGGCCGCGCATCGCCTGGCTGGTCCGCTTGGCCTTGGCCGTACCGGCACCGAGCTGGACGGCGGTATAGCCATCACGCTCAGCAGTCCGCTGGGCCACGACCTGCAGCTTGTCGAGCTGGAGAACGGTGACGGGAACCTGACGCCCGTCTTCCATGAACAGCCGGGTCATCCCGACCTTTTTTGCAATAACGCCTGAGCGCAACATATCCGGTGCCCTCCTTACGACTGCAACTTGATCTCGACGTCCACACCAGCGGCGAGGTCGAGCTTCATCAGCGCGTCCACGGTCTGGGGCGTCGGATCGACGATGTCAAGCAGCCGCTTGTGCGTGCGGATCTCGAACTGGTCACGGGATTTCTTGTCCACGTGGGGACCACGCAGAACGGTGAACTTTTCGATCTTGTTGGGCAGCGGAATCGGGCCGCGGACGGAAGCGCCGGTGCGCTTTGCCGTATTGACGATTTCCTGTGTGGAGGAATCGAGCACCCGGTAATCGAACGCCTTCAGGCGAATACGGATGTTCTGGCTCTGAGCCATGTGCATATCCCTTGTTCTGGGATGTCAACGGATTGGAGGATGGCGCTCATCGCTCACCCTCATCGCGTCTTGGTATCAACCGAAACGGGGCGCGATCTGGCGCACCCCGAAGCAGTCGAGGGGCGTATAGGCGGAGTCGTTCCGGGTGGCAAGGGGGATCGGCGCGAAAAAGGGTGGGCGGACCCTTAGCCCAAAAAGAAAGAGAACGGCATGAAGAGCGCGAAGGAAAGCAGCATCAATATACCGGCGTGATAAGTATAGCCGTTCTTCTTCTTAAGGATGCGGCCCAGCACGATCTGGGAATCGATCATGCCCGAAAGCGCCTGTTTCTCGCTCGTCAGAATGGTCTCGAGGATCCCAGCACCCTCTTCCCGCCCAAGGAAAATCTTGC
>NZ_LWEX01000225.1 GCF_001634885.1 Sulfitobacter sp. HI0040
CGAGGTGGCGGGAAAGCTTGCCCCCGTGGGGCCGGGGGTCGAACGGCTGGGGGAGGAGGCCACCGCGCTCTGGCCCGGGGCGCGGGTGGCAACGCTAAGCTCGGACATGTACGGCAGCGCCCGTGCGCTCAAGGCCGAGATCGCGCAGATCGCCGCCGGTGCGGCGGAAATCGTGATCGGGACGCAGCTGGTGGCCAAGGGGCATAACTTTCCGAACCTGACACTGGTGGGTGTGATCGACGCGGACCTTGGCCTGATGGGGTCGGACCTGCGCGCCGCCGAGCGGACGTTCCAGTTGATGCGGCAGGTCGCCGGGCGCGCGGGGCGCGCCGAGGCGCCGGGCACCGCGCTGCTGCAGACCTATCAGCCCGATCACCCGGTGATCCGCGCGGTGCTGGACGGGGACGAGGAAGGGTTCTGGAAGGCCGAGGCCGCCGCGCGCCAGCAGGCCGGGGTGCCGCCCTTCGGCAGGATGGCGGGCATCATCCTCAGCGGGCCGGACGCGGCGCAGGTCTTTGACGCGGGCAATGCGCTGGCGCGCGGCGGCCTCGGCCTTCCAGAACCCTTCCTC
>NZ_LWEX01000226.1 GCF_001634885.1 Sulfitobacter sp. HI0040
AAGATATGACTGGGCGGGGCGGGCATCTCTTCGATGACTTCCGCCATCAGTGCCAGATAGCCTTCCATCACGTGAAAGGGCCTGTCGGTATAGCCGGGCCACGACCCGTCAGAGAGCAGTTCCCACCCCTGATCGGCCGCGGCCTTTTCGGCGGCGGCCATGCTGGCTTCGTAGGTGGCCCCCTCCCGCCGCACCTCTGCGCCCTGGTCGGCAAGGCGTTCTGCAAAGGCATCGGGCACGGTATCGGCGATATAGATGACGGCGCGCGCCCCGAAGGCGGCGGCCCCCGCCGCAACGGAAAGCCCGTGGTTGCCCGCGCTGGCGGTGACATAGGTGGTGCCTGCCGCCTTCGCGTCCTGCGCGTCCCGGGCGATGACATAGGCAGCACCCAGCGCCTTGAAGCTGCCCAGCCCCATGCGCCCGCGCTCATCCTTCAGCCAGACTTCGGCGACGGATGCTTCCACGGCGATGGCCTCCGCCTGAACGAGCGAGGTCGCGTTTGCGACGGGGCATCGGGTCAGCAACGCGCGGGGGGCGTCGGCATCCGTCGAT
>NZ_LWEX01000227.1 GCF_001634885.1 Sulfitobacter sp. HI0040
CGGTCGGTGGCCCTGCTGGGGCGGAACGGGGCCGGGAAATCCTCTCTCCTGAAGATCATCGCGGGGACGATGGCGGCGGATCGGGGCCATGTGCTTCGCCGCGGCAGCGTTTCATGGCCGGTGGGCTTTGCGGGCTCTTTCCATCCCGACCTCACGGGGGCGCAGAACGTGCGCTTCGTGGCGCGGGTCTACGGGGTGGATACCGACGAACTGGTCGCATTTGTCGGGGCGTTTTCCGAACTGGGCGCGCATCTGCACCGGCCTTTCCGCGGCTATTCCGCCGGGATGCGGGCGCGGCTGGCGTTTGGCACCTCGATGGGAATCCGTTTCGACACCTATCTCGTGGACGAGGTCACAAGTGTCGGTGACGCGGCCTTTCGCCAAAAGAGCCGGGAGGTTTTTGCCGAGCGCATGGCCCGCAGCGGCGCGATTGTCGTGTCGCACAACATGGAGGCGCTCCGGGGTATGTGCGACGCGGGTGCGGTGCTGGAAAACGGGCGGCTCGAATATTTCGACGACCTTGAGGCCGCAATTACCCGCTACGGCGCGCTGATGCGAAACGGTCAGCCATAAAGGTCGATGACCGCATCCTGCCCCGCGATCTGAAGGAACAGCGCGCTTTGCGCCGCGCCGTCGGTGACGGCCCAGATGATCTGGCCCGTGGGGCTGTGGATCAC
>NZ_LWEX01000228.1 GCF_001634885.1 Sulfitobacter sp. HI0040
ATGCCGCGCTCCACGAAGAAATGCATGGGCGCCCAGTTATACATGTAGCCGATGGCGCGCATGTTCTCGATAGGCGCGTTGAAGGGCTCGCCGCCCTCCAGGGCGATCTTGGCCTCGGCGTCGTGCAGCAGGCCCAGGTCGGTGCGATTGGCGCCCAGCAGGCCGATATTGGCAAAGCCACCACCGGTGGCCTGATAAGTGACCACCGAGTCGCCGTCATCCGCCTTCGCCGCGCGGTCGATGCCCGCGCCAAGTAGCGACCACAGCCCGCCGGGGTTACCGCCCGACAAGGTCAGGTTCACCGGTTCCGCTGTCGCCGCGCTTGACGACACGGCAATCCCCAGTGCCGCGATTAAAGCCGATAGTTTCATGCGTTCTCCTCCCAGATATGCACCCGCCACTCTAACGGGCTAGATGTGACTGACCACGTTCCCGGCACAGGCAGCCCGCCCGCACAAAAAACTTAGACTTCTATCTTGGTAGAGAAATGCATCGCTGTAGTCAATAAATTAGATATCTTAGTTTATGGTTTGGCCGGATAGGGACGCACGGCACCAATCCCCGCAATTTTTCGGCAATTCGGGAAGTATCAGGACCTGCGGGAC
>NZ_LWEX01000229.1 GCF_001634885.1 Sulfitobacter sp. HI0040
TATACCGGCGTGATAAGTATAGCCGTTCTTCTTCTTAAGGATGCGGCCCAGCACGATCTGGGAATCGATCATGCCCGAAAGCGCCTGTTTCTCGCTCGTCAGAATGGTCTCGAGGATCCCAGCACCCTCTTCCCGCCCAAGGAAAATCTTGCTTGGCCAATCATCCGCGTTGCTGATCCGGGGAAACAGGGCCAGTCCGGCGGTAAAGACGCTCGCGGCGGCAAGGCCCAAAGACACGAGATACGGAATGAGCGGCAGGATGGCCGGGTCCATCGATTTGCCAACCTCCAGCAGGTAGGCAATGAAGGCGACGCCGCCACCCGCCAGCAAGGTGGCCCGCCGGTCAGCCGCATCGATCCTCCCGGCCATGTAGAGCACGAATGGCGTCAGCAGGGATGCCGCGAGCTGTGCCGAAACGGCTTCTTCCTTCTGATCGCTCATACCTGCCTGCTTTGCTCCCATCCTGAAGTTATTCGCGTGGCCCCGCCATTGCTTGGCCATAAAAGCGACGGGAAGCTTTTAACGCAACTTCCAACCGCCAAAGCCTACCAAAATTTATCGAACTGCCCCCCCTTCCAAATGGCAAATCATCCCGGGGGTCCGGGGGCAGCGCCCCCGGCCTCGCCCGGCATCCAGCAACGCAAAAGGGCCACCCCCACTGGGGATGGCCCTCTTTCTGTCTGACAGGCGGTAGGCCCTTAGGGCTTACTCGGTGATCTTGCTCACAACGCCGGCGCCCACGGTGCGGCCACCTTCGCGGATGGCGAAGCGCAGACCGTCTTCCATCGCGATCGGCGCGATCAGTTCCACGTCGAACTGCAGGTTGTCACCCGGCATCACCATCTCGGTGCCTTCGGGCAGCTGAACCGTGCCGGTCACATCCGTAGTGCGGAAGTAGAACTGCGGGCGGTAGTTGGCGAAGAACGGCGTGTGACGGCCACCCTCTTCCTTGGTCAGGATATAGGCCTCGGCAGTGAACTTGGTGTGGGGCTTCACGGAGCCGGGCTTGCACAGCACCTGGCCACGCTCGACGCCTTCACGGTCGATACCGCGCAGCAGCGCGCCGATGTTGTCGCCCGCTTCACCACGGTCCAGCAGCTTGCGGAACATCTCGACGCCCGTGCAGGTCGTCTTCTTGGTGTCGCGGATGCCGACGATCTCGATCTCGTCGCCCACGTTGATCACGCCACGCTCGACGCGGCCCGTCACAACCGTGCCACGGCCGGAGATCGAGAACACGTCCTCGACCGGCATCAGGAAGGGCTGGTCCACGGCGCGCTCGGGCGTCGGGATGTAGTTGTCGACCTCTTCCATCAGCTTGCGGATGGAGTTTTCACCGATCTCGGGGTTCTCGCCGTTCATCGCCGCCAGCGCGGAGCCGGGAATCACGGGAATGTCGTCGCCGGGGTACTCATAGGAGGACAGCAGCTCGCGGATCTCCATCTCCACCAGCTCGAGCAGTTCCTCGTCGTCCACCTGGTCGACCTTGTTCATGTAGACGACCATCGCCGGGATGCCGACCTGACGGCCCAGCAGGATGTGCTCGCGGGTCTGGGGCATCGGGCCGTCGGCCGCGTTCACCACCAGGATCGCGCCGTCCATCTGCGCCGCACCGGTGATCATGTTCTTCACGTAGTCGGCGTGGCCGGGGCAGTCCACATGCGCGTAGTGGCGTGCTTCGGTCTCGTATTCCACGTGCGCGGTGGAGATCGTGATGCCGCGGGCCTTCTCTTCGGGCGCGCCGTCGATCTGGTCGTAGGCGCGGAAGTCGCCGAAGTACTTCGTGATCGCCGCCGTCAGCGTCGTCTTGCCGTGGTCAACGTGACCGATCGTGCCGATGTTTACGTGCGGCTTGTTACGTTCAAACTTTGCCTTTGCCATGGT
>NZ_LWEX01000230.1 GCF_001634885.1 Sulfitobacter sp. HI0040
GTTCAGCACACCGGCCACGCGGCTGGAAAACCCGCATTGCGGCATTTCCTTGGTGCCCTTCATGAACAGCACGACATCGTTGTTGCTCACGGTTTCCTTGATCTGTGTGGATGCATCGGTCATTTGCGTCGTTTCCTTGGAATGAATTGTTTCGCGTATTCCTGCGGGTCGCGCGGTACCTTGAAGGTATAGGACTGTCCGCCCCCGCCGCCGCCAGAGTGATAATTGGCCTCGACCTCGTGATAGCCGGTGCCCGGTTCGGACCCGCGCTCGTCATCCTTGTGGTGGCGGATCGATTGTGCCGCGCGCAACACGGTCACGACGGCGATCAGCGCACAAAGAAGGAGGATCAGGCCCAGTTCCACCGGATCAGCCCTCGGGGGCCTTGGTGGTCAGTGCCAGCGCGTGCAGCTCGCCCTGGCTGCCATCCATCTTGCCCTTGAGCGCGGCATAGACCGCGCGCTGCTGCTGGACCCGATTCTTGCCGGCGAAAGAGGCGTCGATCACCTCTGCCGCATAGTGATTGCCGTCTCCCGCCAGATCGGTGATCGTGATCTGGGCGTCGGGAAAGCTTTCGCGGATCAGGTCTTCGATGTCGCGGGCTTGCATGGGCATGGGACGGCTCCGGTAGGTCTGCGGTATGTTCCTGATGTAGTGGTGGCGGCGCCTGCGTGCAAGCTGTCCGTCGGGCCGGGGGTGGGCCACGGTTCGGGGCGACCATGGTCGGGGGCAGGGCGCTTTCCGCTTGGCTTTCGCGGCGCGCCGGGCCAGCCTGCGGGCGCAAGGCGGCCCCG
>NZ_LWEX01000231.1 GCF_001634885.1 Sulfitobacter sp. HI0040
CATCAGCGGCTTGTCCGGCTCCGGTTCGAAGTCGACAGCATAGCGGGTGATGGGGCGCGGATCTGCCGCTGCCTCGGACGGTGCGGTTTCAGTCTCGGCGGGCACTGCATCGGGTGCGGCCTCGCTCCCCTCCCGCTCCACCAGTGAAGTCGCGGGCCGCCCGATCTGCGGCCCGGTCGCGGGCGGGGTTTCGGGCGCCGTCACGTCCGGCGCCACGAGGGCGATTTCAGGGGCAGGTTCGGCGGCGACATCCGCGGTTTCGCCCGCCGTCTGCTCAGGCGCTTCGGCCTCCTCCGCTTCCTCTGTCGCCTCGGGTGCTTCGGGGCGGGCAACCGGATCGGGCTGGGCGGCGGGAAGATCATCCCGCTGAACGATCAGCGGCACGGTCGGGGCATCCTCCGCCAGCGCGGCGGCGCGTTCGCCATCTTCCGCCACGGGCAGGGTTCCGGTGCTTTCCGGGGCCTCCACCGCCGTGGGCTGGGCGGGATCGTCGAAACTGCCTGAGGGCGGCGCGGCGGGGGCCTCCTCCACCCCGTCGCTGACCTGCGCGATATCGGGCTGGGTCGGCGCGGCGATGCTGTCGTCTTCGGGGGCAAAGGCGGTCTGCGGCTCTTCGGCGGGGGGCGCCGGGGGCTGAGCCGGCTCGGTCGAGATTGACAATTCGTCCGCTTCCTGCGGCTCCATGGGCGCCAGCGCCATGGGATTGGGCAGCACGGGTTCATCCGCCGCGGGGGCGGCATCATTGCTTTCGGGGGCCGCGCCGGGCGCGCCCAGCGTTTCCGCGTCGCCGGTCACCGGCGGGGCGGCAGGCGTTGTGGCCGCATCGTCCAACCCGGCGATGCTGTCGCCTTCGGGTTCGGTCGTCACCGGCACGGTATAGGTAGTGACGCGGCGTTCGGATTGCGCGTCGACCGCTCTGGGCGCTCTACCGTCATCCCCCCCGGGGCTCGACGGGGCGGCGGT
>NZ_LWEX01000232.1 GCF_001634885.1 Sulfitobacter sp. HI0040
CGGGCGGCGATACCCTTTCAGGCAGCGACTATGCTGATACGATCCGGGGCGGGGCGGGCAACGACGATCTGCGCGGCCAATCCGGTAACGATACGCTCTTCGGCGGGTCGGGCGCCGACACGATCCGGGGCGGTTTGGGCAACGATCTGATCCACGGAGATGCCGGGGAGGACGAGCTGCGCGGGGGCGAGGGCCGCGATCATATCCTCGGAGGCAACGGCAACGATCAGCTTTTCGGCAACGCGGGGGACGATGTGCTCACCGGTTCCGGCCAGAGCGATACCGTCTTCGGCGGGGCGGGGGCCGATTTCGTCAACGGCGGCTGGGGCTACGACCGGCTCGAAGGGGGCAGCGGCGCGGACCGCTTCTTTCACCTCGGCCACCGCGACCACGGGTCCGACTGGGTTGACGACTACGCGGCGGAGCAGAACGATATCCTGCTCTACGGGGATGAGGCCGCCAGCGCCGCCGACTTTCACGTCAATTTCGGGGAAACCGCAGGCGCCGGTGCCGCGGGGGTGGAGGAAGCCTTCGTGATCCACAGCCCCACGGGCC
>NZ_LWEX01000233.1 GCF_001634885.1 Sulfitobacter sp. HI0040
GGTTCCGCCCCGCCCTCCGGCCCCTGTCCCAGCAGCAACAGGCCGCGGTGACCACGGCACCGGCCGTCAAACTGGAAGAAACGGACGCCGCCGTGACCGTGGCGCTGGCCTCGCCCCCTGCGATCCAGAACGCGACGGATCAGGCGACGGTGATTTCCCGCCGGCCCGACAGCCGCCCGCGCAATTTTGCGCGCACCGTGGAAAAGGCCGAACGGGCCGAGCCGACCCGCGTGGCCGCCGTGGCCCCGCGGACAGTGGCGCCCAGCATTCCCAGCAAGACCACCGTGGCCAAACAGGCAACCGTGCGGAACGCCATCAACCTGCGAAAGGTGAACCTGATCGGCGTCTACGGCAAACCATCGAGCCGCCGCGCGCTCGTCCGGCTCGGCAACGGGCGCTACCAGAAGGTCGTCGTGGGCGACCGCATCGACGGGGGCCGCGTTTCGGCCATCGGCGACAGCGAACTGCGCTACCGCAAACGCGGGCGCGACGTCGTCCTGACGATCCCGCAGGGCTGATTGCCTCCCCCCACCGGTTCTTCCAAATGGCAAAAAATCCTCACCGAAGGTAAGAAAACTCTTTCGATGCGCCGAAAGATTTAGATGCCTCCGGCGGGGATTTTGAACCATTTGGAAGCGGGACGCGCGTCCTCGCGCTCAGGCGTCGGCCTTCAGTTCGCCGCTGTCGATCTGTTCTTGCTCTATGCTCTCGAAGAGCGCCTTGAAATTGCCCTCT
>NZ_LWEX01000234.1 GCF_001634885.1 Sulfitobacter sp. HI0040
CCGGCGATGGGCAGAGGGCGGGATATGTGCAGAATGTCCATGTGGTACGGGGGCACGAGCCGGACCATTCCGTCAAGTCCTACCGTCCCCGGGAAGTGCCGGGCCGTAACTCAAGGATCCCCCCGGCAAGGCGCGCCCGCGCGACCCCATTCCAGAATATCCTGCGCGAGGGAGGTCACACCGCCGGGCGGGACGGTGCGGTCCGGCCCCGGCGCAAAGCTCCATGCCACGAAGGCCGAAATGCGCACATGTGCGGCAAGCGCTGCCGCATCCCGGCCATCGGTACGCGCGGGATCACGCAGTTTGCGGCAAAGCGCCGAACCGGAAAGACCGCGCCAGCCAAGGGAAGCGGGCGGCAACCGCCAGGCGTCATCGACGGCGG
>NZ_LWEX01000235.1 GCF_001634885.1 Sulfitobacter sp. HI0040
GTGGAGCCCGCGAAGTCCGAGAAACCCATCTGGCTCAGGAAGCCCGCACCCCACTGCCAGGATGCTTCGATCGGATAGATGAACCCGGTCAGCACCAGCACGAAGATCAGGAAGGGCCAGAGCTTCACGCGTTCGGCCATGGTGCCGGAAACGATGGAGGCGGTCGTGGCGCAGAACATCAACTGAAAGAAGAAATCGGAGGCATTGGAATAGCCGCCGGCGTCGATCGTCGTCTTGACGTCCTTCGTGCCGAAGCCCCCCAGCACATCCTGAATGATCCAGCCATCGCCGGGATACATCAGGTTGTAGCCGACCAGCCAATACATGATTGCCGCGAGCGAGAAGAGGCCGATGTTCTTGGTCAACTGCGTGGTCACGTTCTTGGCCCGCACCAGCCCGGCTTCGAGCATGGCAAAGCCGGCGGCCATCCAGAACACGAGGAAACCCCCGATCAGGAAAAGCAGCGTGTTGAAGATAAAGGTCGTGTCGGCCAGAGTAGCGAATTCGGTATCCTGGGCGACGGCCAGGGAGGGGGCCAAGGCTAGCCCGGCGGCAAGTATGTAGCGGTTCGGGGATGTCATTTTCATTTCCTTGAGAGTTTGCATCAGATGGCTTCGTCGCCGGTTTCACCGGTCCGCACGCGCAGCGCCTGCTCCACGTCCAGTACAAAGATTTTGCCGTCGCCGATCTTGCCGGTGTGGGCGGCCTTCGCGATGGTCTCGACCATCTGTTCCGCCACTGCGTCGGCAACGACCATTTCGATTTTGATCTTGGGGACGAAGTTCACGACGTATTCGGCCCCCCGGTAGACTTCCGTGTGGCCGGATTGCGCGCCGAAGCCCTTGATCTCGGTGACCATGAGGCCGCGTACACCCGCGTCTGTCAGCGCCTCGCGGACCTCTTCCAGCTTGAACGGCTTGATGGTTGCTATGATGAGTTTCACCCTTGGTGCCCTTTCCGTTGGCAGGCTAAACCTGCATTTCGCTGCTGCAGCAAAGTGCGGATCGGTTCATACGGGAAGAGGTTGGGGCGGCGCGCGAACAGCTTGTCGCACCTTGCCGCACAAAAAATAGGCACATGCAAAATTGTGCCCAATTATGCGGCAAATACTGGTCGGCAATGTCGTGCCTATTCGCTAAACATTCCCCGCGGAGATCGATAAGATGCGCGCAAATCAGGCCCGGGCAGGCAGTACATGAGCGATTCATCCAAGCGGAAACGACCCCTCGTCGCAGACAAGCGGTATAACAAGAATGCGCGCAAGAAGACCGCCGCGACCACGCGCAAGTCCGCTGCAAAGGGGGGCAGGAGCCGTCGTGCAGCGCCGCGCAGGCCGCGCAGACGTGGTCCGCTTGGCTGGTTGAGTGCGCTGGTCGCGTGGATCATGCGCCTGATCTGGACGATCACCTGGCGTGTGACGGCAGTTGCAGTGCTCGTGCTCGCGCTGGCGGTCGGCTATATCTACACGACCCTGCCGCCGCTGGAGGCGCTTCTCGATGGGCGCGCGCGCGGATCGGTCACCCTGCTCGACCGCGAAGGCGATGTCTTTGCGTGGCGCGGGGATCAATTCGGCGGCGTGGTCACCGCCGACAGCGTGTCGCCCCATCTGCGCAATGCGGTCATCGCCACTGAAGACCGGCGTTTTTACCGTCATTTCGGCGTCAGCCCACGGGGCATCGCGTCAGCCATTCGGATTAACCTGAGCGAAGGGCGCGGGCCGCTTCAGGGCCATGGCGGCTCGACCATCACCCAGCAGACGGCGAAACTTCTCTGCCTGGGCGAACCTTATGAACCGTCCAGTGGCCAGACCGAAAAGGAATACGAAGCCGAATGCCGCCGCAACTCGCTGCAGCGCAAGGCGAAGGAAGCGCTCTTCTCCATGGCGATGGAGGCCAAGTATTCGAAGGACGACATCCTGTCGATCTATCTCAATCGTGCCTACATGGGCGGCGGTGCATTCGGGGCCGAAGCGGCATCCCAGCGGTTCTTCGGAAAGCCCGCTGCGGCGGTGACGCCCGCCGAAGGCGCCATGCTGGCGGGTTTGCTGACCGCGCCGACCACCCTGTCGCCCACCAACAACCTTGACCGTTCGCAGGAGCGCGCGGCCACGGTGATCCGCCTTATGCGGCAACAGGGCTACCTCAGTGAGGCCGAAGCGCAAGACGCCATCGCCAATCCTGCTCAGCTGTCGGAGGCCGCGGAGGCGGAAGCGGGTGGCTATTTCGCCGATTGGGTCATGTCTTCCGGCCCTGAATTCTTCACCCGGAACACGACCGAGGACGTCATCATCAAGACGACGCTGGATCAGCGCATCCAGAAGGCGGCAGAGGACGGTCTGCGTGCCATCTTCGAAAACAAGGTGCGCGAAGGATCGAAGGCGCAGGCCGCGATTGTCGTGATGTCTGCCGATGGCGCCGTTCGCGCGCTGGTGGGGGGGCGCAAGACAAAGGTGGCGGGGGCCTTCAACCGGGCAACGCAGGCCATGCGCCAGACCGGTTCGGCCTTCAAGCCCTTCGTCTACGCCGCCGCTCTCGATCTGGGCTATTCCCCGAACGATCTGGTCGAGGATGCGCCTTACTGCCTGAATATTCCCGGCTCCGGTGAATGGTGCCCGAAGAACTATACCAACAACTTCAAGGGGGCGGTCACCCTGACCGAGGCCCTCAAGGAATCGCTCAATATTCCGGCGGTCAAGATTTCGGAGAATGTGGGACGTGAGATCGTCAGTCAGGTCGCCTCTCAGTTCGGGATCAAGAGCGATCTGGCCGCGGGGCCGGCGCTGGCGCTGGGCGCCTCCGAAAGCACGCTGCTGGAGATGACGGGTGCCTATGCCGGTATCCTCAATGGCGGCTCCTCTGTCACGCCTTACGGTCTGATCGATCTGCGCCTGTTGGGGGATTCAGAACCGCTCATGGGGACAGGCGGCGGCATCGGTGAACGGGTGATTCAGGAAGAAGCGGCGCGCCAACTGGTCTACATGATGGAAAAGGTCATTTCCGAAGGGACGGGCCAGCGTGGGCAGTTCGGGGGCCGGGAACTCGCCGGGAAAACCGGTACGACGTCGGCTGCCAAGGACGCATGGTTCATCGGGTTTTCCGCCGACTATGTGACCGGTGTCTGGATGGGGTATGACGACAACACCCCGTTGGAGGGGGTGACGGGGGGCGGCTTGCCCACTGACATCTGGCGTGAGGTCATGTTGCGCGTGCACGAAGGCCTGCCAATGAATCCCCTGCCGATGATGACGCCCCTGCCCAGCACGCGCTACACCGAAGCGCAGCCGACGCAACCCGCCGCGCCCGCCCAAGGAAGCGCCCCACGGCGGAACGACACGATCATCGATCAGGTGTTGCGGGATATCTTCGGCAGCCCGTCGAGCAACCCGGGCGCATCGGGTACAGCACCTCAGCGAGGGGATCGCTGACCTTGAAAGCGGTTGCCCGGCTGCAGCTATGCGGTGCGTAAGGCTGCCCGTCAGCCCGCGCGGCTGAGATCGGCTGTCATCTGATCGATGTCGCCCCCGCGCCGATCCAGCATGGCACCGATTTCGGCCCGCTCCGTCAGCAGAAGGTTCACGCCTTCGATGAACATGTTGAAGAACTGGCCGCGCCCCGATTTGTCGGAAACGAGGAAAATAACCTCGATCGGGCTTTCGCCCCGAAGATAGGCCGTCGTCTTGATCTCGTACCCGGGCTTGATCCGCCGCGCGCCCTCAATCTCGATCCGTCCGCCGATGAATTGCTTGAACCGCTTGCCATATTTACGGGAGATATATCCCGCGAATGCGTTGGCGAACGCCTGCTTCTGTGCCGCGGTCGCCTGGCGACCGTCCGCACCCAGCGCATATTGGGCCATGATGCCCACATCGGCGTAGCGCAGGAAAAGCTGTTCGAATTTGCCGATCATGGTGGCCTCTGACCCGCCTGCCGCGATGACGGCATCGATGTCCGCCACGAGCTGCCGGATGAAGGCCGTCGACTCTTCGGCGCTCAGCGCGAAGGCGGGGCGCGCGAACAGCCCCCATGCCGCGGCCCCCGCCAGAAGGGCGCGGCGTGTGGTGTCAGTTCGCATAGGGATCGTCATACTCAAGCTCCGTGGCGGTGGCGCGGGACAATTCGTAGCGGCGCTTTTGCAGATAGATAAGCCGCGCCTGCGCATAGCTGTCCGCGCTGTTGTTAAGAACATCGTCGATCACGTCACCCCGCCGGGAGGTCTTGAACACCCGGTCCGCAATGCTGGCCAAGGGGCCGACGTAACGTTCGGGGCTATCCAGAACATAGGTCAGCGGATTGGTGAAGAGGTCGACCACCCGACCGGCGGCATCCCGCTGCGTAGAGGGGCCGATTACCGGCAGTTCCAGATAGGCGCCTTCGCCCACACCCCAGACATGCAGCGTTTCGCCAAAATCGGTTTCGACGTCGCGCACGCCGAATTCCCCCGCCACATCGATCAGCCCGCCGATCCCGACGACGCTGTTGACGGCGAAACGGGAGACGGCGATCCCGGTATCCGCCAGATCGCCCTGCAACAGGCTGTTCACGGCCATCTGCGGCATGGCGAGGTTGTCAGCGACGTTGTGAACGAGGTGTTGCACCTCTGGCGGCACGCGGGACGCGACACCGCCCGTGCCGGAACCGGCAAGCCGCTTGTTGAAGTCATGGACCTGCCTGTTGCGCGCCTCATAGGGGTCGTTGATAGCGCCGTCCCCCGCGGGAATGGTCGGCGCGGCACAGCCCGCCAGCGTCAGGCCCGCCATCAGCAGAATGGAAAAGCCCGTGCGGGGCCGCGAGGAAATGAGGTGCTTCAAAGAGGTCTCCTGTCCGGCGTGACGATCTGGTTTCCGCTAAACGATGCGGCGGGAATGGCAGACAACCGTTCCTTTACCCCGCCATGACAGTTTCGGGAAGTGACCGGCCGCACATCCGGGTCAATCTATCCGGGGAAGGGACCCGATGCACCACGAAAACGATTCCGGCAGCGGGCCGCGCACGACGCGGGGGCTGATTTTCGCCGTCGTGTTCTTTGGCGTCTTCACCAACCTCCTTACCCTCACCGGGCCGCTTTACATGCTGCAGGTCTATGACCGGGTGCTTGGTTCCGCTTCTGTCGAAACGCTCGTCTCGCTGACCCTGCTCATGGTGTTTCTTTACGCAACAATGGCGGTGATCGACTGGGGGCGCTGCAGGATCATGTGGTTCCTCGCTGCGGAATGGCGCCGGGGGGCCGAAGCGCGGGCCTTCGATGCGGATATGGCCGCGCACCGGGCCAATGCGCCCACAGTCGCGCTGGAGCATGTCGCGCGGGTTCATGCGACGCTCGTATCGCCTGCCGTCTTTGCGGTGCTCGATCTTCCATGGTCGCCGGTTTTCTTCGGCCTGCTGTTCGTATTCCACCCTTTGCTGGGGTGGTTGGCGCTGGGTGGGGCGCTGTTGCTGATCCTCGCCACCGGCTGTGCCCATCTGCTGACGAAAGGCGCGCGGCGCAGGGCTGCTAAGGCCGAAATACGCGCCCGCGGGCTTGTGGTTCAAGCCGGGGAAGCGCAGCCCGTGCCGACGGCGGCACGGCATTTGGGCAGCCAATGGCAGACGTGGCGGGACACTGCGGAAAGGCATCTCTGGCAGGCAAGTGCCGCAGGACTGGGCGCGCAGGCAGTGGGGCGGGCGCTGCGGCTGATGCTTCAGTCTGCCATGCTGGGTCTTGGTGCATGGCTGGCCCTGCAGGGCGCGCTGACGCCCGGCGCGATGATCGCGGGCACAATCCTGTCGGGGCGGGCCCTGGCACCTCTGGATCAACTGACAGCCAACTGGGCGATGCTGCAACAGGGCAGGCTGTCCTGGCAGGCATTGGAAGCGACGAAAAAGAACGGGGCCTCGCATCGTTCCACCTTGCCCCAGCCGTGTCCTGAGCCACCGCTGATCATGGAAAACCTCGCCCTGCGCTGGCCCGATGCCAAGATGCCCGCGCTTGTCGGGGTCAATATCGAGCTAAGAGCGGGGGAAGTTCTGGGCGTGGTCGGACCGGCAGGTGCAGGAAAGACCAGCCTTGCCTGCCTTCTGACCGGCTTGCTGCCGCCGTTGGCGGGGCGGGTATTGCTGGGGGTGGCCCCCCTGTATCGCTATGACCGGGGCGCACAGGGGTTCATCGGGAACCTGCCGCAGCATCCGCGCCTGTGGCCCGGTACGGTTGCGGAAAACATCGCGAATTTTTCATCCAATGCGGACCCGAGCCAGATTTCAAAGGCGGCCAGCCTTGTGGGCGCGGATGACATGATCCGATCCCTCCCGGAGGGATACGATACGGTGATCGGTTCGGGGGGGAGAGGGCTTTCCGCCGGGCAGATACAGCTGATTTCGCTCGCCCGCGCCTTCTATGGTGATCCGATGCTGATCGTGCTCGACGCGCCCGGCACCCATCTTGGGGAGGATGCGAAACACGCGCTGAAAAGCGCGATAGAGGCCGCCGGGGCTGACGGACGAATGGTGATCCTCCTGACGCAGCAAGTCGCGGAGGCGAAGGGCTGCGACAAGCTGCTGTTGATGTCCCGGGGTCGGCCCACGGCCTATGGCCCCGCAGAGGAGGTCCTGCGGAAGATGCCGCGTTATATCGCACCAGCCACCACACCACGGAGAGTCGTGGGGCGATGACGTGGAGTATCCCTTCGCCCCGCGCCGGTGTTCTTGTCGGAATGGGCGCTGTTCTTTTGCTTTTGATTGGAACGATCGGCTGGGGGGTCCTCGCCCGGATCGACGGCGCGGTTGTCGTTCCGGGGCAGATCGAAGTGGAGCGGGATCGTCAAATCGTACAGCATCCCGAAGGGGGGAAGGTCGCCGAACTATGGGCACGGGAAAGCGAGTTTGTGGAAAAGGGCGCTCCGCTGCTCAGGCTGGATACAACCCGGGAAGAGGCGCGTGTGAGGCATATGGATAAGCGTCTGCTGGAACTCGCCGGGCGGCAGGCGCGGCTCATTGCGGAGCGTGACGGGGCGGCGGGGATAGATTTCCCCGGCTCGCTCTCCGGGGACGGGGCCGCAGAGATACGCGAAAGCCATCAGAGATGGTTCGCCTTGCGCCGGACAGCGACGGAACAGCAGATCGCCCAGATCGTCAGGCGGCGCGCGCAGATCGAACGCCAGTTGGACGGGTTCCGCGCGCAACTCGCAGCACTGCAGCGGCAGAAGCTTCTGCTCGAAGAGGATTTGGCGAAGAAGGCGCAACTGCTCGACCGTGGTCTTGCCCCGAGCGGGAGCGTGTTGGATTTGCGGCGGGAGGCGGCTGGCATTGACGGTCAGATCGGGGCGCTCGAAGCGGCGCGGGCGGAGACGAGCGAACGCATGGTCGAGATGGATATCGAAGCGGCGCGTCTGGCCAATACGCCGCGGGAGGAGGCGGTCGCCGGGTTGCAGGAAATACGGCTCCGTTTGCTCGACCTGCAGGAGGAGCGGGCGGCACTGGCCGCGAAGATCGCTCTCGCCACCGTTCGGGCGCCGGTTGCCGGTGTCGTGAACGGATTGGAGATCCTGGGGCGGGAGGCGGTCGTCGGCGCCGCCCAGCCCATCCTCTACATCGTTCCGCAGGATCGCCCCATGCTGGTGGCGGCTCGGCTGCCGCCCCGGCATGTCGGACAGGTCTTTACCGGCCAGCATGTGCGGGTTCGGCTGAAATCGCTGGCCCATGCGGACGCCCCGGACCTGAAAGGCCGTGTGACCCGCGTTTCCGCAGCCGCCTTTGAAGACCGAAGGGCCGGGGATACCTATTATCGCGTCGATATCGCGCTTGATCCCGCGGCCCGCCAAATGCTCGACCGCCGCGGCGCGCTGCGCCCAGGGATGGCGGTGGAGGCATTCGTAAAGACCGGGCAACGCTCTCCTCTTGCCTATTTCACCGCGCCGATCACCAGTTATTTCGCCCACGCATTTCGCGAAAGTTGATGCAGCCCCTTTCGGTTCCTGCGCGCCGACGGTAGCGTCGCGCAAACTCTGCTGGCTCAGCGCAACCGAAAGGACCTCTCGATGTCATTCGCCAAACGTCTCGAAGAAATGGGCATCAGCCTGCCCGACGCGCCCGCCCCCGCGGCGAACTATGTGCCCTTCGTGCGCACGGGAAATACCGTCTATGTTTCCGGCCAGATCTCGAACGGGCCGGACGGTTTGATTACGGGCAAACTTGGCGATGATATGCAGGTGGAAGAAGGCGCCACCGCCGCGCGTACCTGCGCGCTGAGCCTGCTGGCGCAGGTGCGCGCAGCGTGTGACGGCGATCTCGACCGGTTGAAGCGCGTGGTCAAACTGACCGGCTTCGTGAATTCCACGGCGGAGTTCAAGGACCAGCCCAAGGTGATCAACGGCGCGTCCGACTTCTTCGTCGAGGCGCTGGGCGATGCCGGGCGTCACGCACGTTCCGCGGTTTCGGCCGCTTCGTTGCCGCTGGGGGTCGCGGTCGAGATCGAAGGCATCTTCGAGATCGAATGATGCTGCCGGACGGTTTTCGCCGCGTTCCATTCGCCCACCGCGCCCTGCACGATATGGCCGACGGGCGGCCCGAAAACAGCCGCGCCGCCATCGAGGCCGCGATTGATGCGGGCTACGGGATCGAGATCGACGTTCAATTGAGCGCCGATGGTGCCGCCATGGTATTTCACGATTATGCGCTGGATCGCCTTACCGATGCCACCGGCGCGGTGCGGCTCCGTTCCGCCGCTGAGCTTGGCGAAATAGGCCTGACCGGAGGTTCCGAAGGGATTCCGGGGCTTCCCGAGGTGTTGACCATGATAGCTGGCAGGGTCCCGCTGCTGATCGAGATCAAGGATCAGGATGGCGGCATGGGGCCGGATGTCGGGCTGCTCGAACAGGCTGTTGCGGGCGGGTTGCAGGACTATGACGGCGAAGTGGCCGTGATGTCGTTCAATCCGCACAGTGTCGGACTGATGGCCGATTTGGCGCCGAAGGTTGCGAGGGGCCTTGTGACAAGCGCCTATCACTACGAAGACTGGCCGCTGCCGCGTGCAACTTGTGACCGGCTGCGCGGCATTCCTGATTTCGAACGGACCGGGTCCTGTTTCATCAGCCACGAATGTGGCGATCTTTCCCGTCCGCGGGTGACGGAGCTGAGGGCGAAGGGGGCCTATGTTTCTTGTTGGACGGTACGTAGCCCGCAAGAGGCATCGATCGCTCTGGCTGCTGTGGACAACATCACGTTCGAAGGCTTTCGCCCATCCGCCGACCTGTCTGCCGCAGCGGGCTGAGGGTTGAACCCGCCCGTTCGGACCACAGATAGAGCCGGGCAGGAGCTGAAGGGGTTCAGGCGAGTGCGGTCATCGATCCTGCGGGTGGATGGCGGCATGGTGCCAAAATACAGGCCATGACAGAACAGAGCGTCGAAATCCGCGTCGTACAGCGGTTGTCCGACATTGGGCAGGAAGTCTGGGATGCCTGTGCCTGCCCCGAGGCGGCAGATGGCGCACGCCCGCGGGACCCTTTCACGACCTATCGCTTTTTGTCCGCGCTGGAAGAGTCCGGCAGCGTGGGGCAGGGCACCGGCTGGCAACCGCAATACTTGTCGGCTGCCGTTGGGGATACGGTGATCGGCGTCGCACCGCTCTATGCGAAATCGCATTCTCAGGGTGAATACATCTTCGACCACAGTTGGGCGCATGCCTATGAACGGGCAGGGGGGCGCTATTATCCCAAGCTGCAGATCGCGGTACCCCATACTCCTGCCACGGGGCGGCGTTTCCTTGTACGACCGGGTTTCAAAGAGACCGGCATGGCAGCACTTGCTCAAGGTGCCATGCAGCTCACGGACGGTAACGGGCTGTCATCGTTCCATGTCACGTTCTGTACCCGGGAGGAGGCGTCGCGCGCCGAAGAAATGGACCTTTTGGTGCGCAAATCGCAGCAGTTTCACTGGAAGAACGAGGGCTATGCGGATTTCGACGGTTTTCTTTCAACGCTGAGCTCGCGCAAACGCAAAAACATCCGCAAGGAGCGCGCACAGGCCATCACTTTCGGGGGCGAGATCGTGACCCTCACGGGGGACGAGATCGAGCCCGGGCATTGGGACGCCTTCTGGCGCTTTTATCAGGATACCGGGGCGCGCAAATGGGGCTCCCCCTACCTGACGCGGCAGTTTTTCGATCTGGCGCAGGAACGTCTGCGCGATGACATCGCGCTGGTGCTGGCGCGGCGTGATGGGCGCTGGGTCGCGGGGGCGCTGAACTTTATCGGGGCAAACGCGCTGTTTGGCCGCTACTGGGGATGCGTGGAACATCACCCCTTCCTGCATTTCGAATTGTGCTATTACAGGGCCATGGATTTCGCCATTGCCCATGATCTCGCCACGGTGGAGGCCGGCGCACAGGGGGAGCACAAGCTGGCGCGCGGCTACCTGCCCACGCCCACGTGGTCGTTGCATTGGATGCGCGATGCGGGCTTTTCCCGGGCCGTCGCGGATTACCTGCAGGCCGAACGTGCAGCCGTCGACGAGGAAATAGAGGTTTTGACGGACTACGGCCCCTTCCGTCGCAGCAATATCGAGGAACAGGAATGACCGAGAAGCTGAGCAAGGAAACACGTAAAACGGTACTGCCCCCGTTGTTCGCGACGGGATGGAAAATGGCCGAATCGCGCGACGCGATCGAAAAGACATTCAAGTTTGCGGATTTCGCGGATGCCTTCGGATGGATGACGCGCGTTGCTATTTGGGCCGAAAAGTGGGACCACCATCCGGAGTGGCGCAATGTGTACAATCGGGTCGACGTGACGCTGATTACGCATGATGTCGATGGGCTTAGCTCGCTGGATGCGAAATTGGCCCGCAAGATGGACGGCCTGACGGGGGGCGACACCGGGGCCAAGAAAGACTGACTGGAAGACGATGAACGACTGGATGAACACCGAACTCTGGCAGGGGAATACCCTCGCGGATTTGCTGACGCTTGAATTTCTGGCATCGACTTTCGGGTCGATACTCGGCGCGATCGTCATTCTCCTGCTGGGGTGGATCATCTCCTCATGGTTGCAGCACCGGGTGCAGAACCTCGGCAAGCGTAACCGGCATCTGGACGAGATGCTGTTCGATTTCCTCGCCTCCATCGTGCGCTACGTGGTCATCGGTTTCAGCGTGCTTTTCGTGCTGAATACCTTCGGGGTGCGGACGACCTCTGTCGTTGCGGTGATCGGTGCCGCCGGTCTGGCGATCGGCCTTGCGCTTCAGGGCACGCTGTCCAACGTGGCGGCGGGGGTCATGCTGATCTTCTTCCGCCCGATCAAGATCGGTGATTTCGTTGAAGTGGCGGGCGAGATGGGGACTGTGAAGCAGATCAATCTCAACTTCACGGAACTAGCGGACCTCTCAAATGTGCAGGTGATCGTGCCCAACTCGGAGGTCTGGGGCAATGTCATCACGAATTATTCGGTCAACCCCACCCGCCGTGCGGAATGGACCTTCGGCGTGGGCTATGGCGCCAACCTGAAGACCGCAGAGGATATCATCCGTGACACGATCATGGCGGACGAACGCGCCATGGCCGATCCCGCGCCCTTCATCCAGGTGACAAACCTGAACGACAGTTCCGTGGATTTCCTTGTGCGGGTCTGGTGCAATGCCAGCGATTATTTCGCCTTCAAGGCGGATATGACCCGCAAGGTGAAGGAAGCGCTGGATGACGGCGGTGTGGACATCCCGTTCCCGACGCGCACTATCGTTCAGGCCGCCGAATAACGGCATTTGGCGGCGGGGGTCGCGTGTTGACGCCCCCCCCGCCGCCGAAACTCACATGCTGGCGAGCAACGTCTCGCCACCCGAAACTTCGCAGACGCCGGGGGCCTCTTCCGGGTGGAAGAGAGTGACCTTGCCGTCATCCACCACCATTGCATAACGCTTGGACCGGGCCACGAGGCCCCGGGAGGCGGCGTCGAAGTCCATTCCGATCGCCTTGGTGAACTCTGCTGCAGCGTCGGAAAGCATGGTGATCCCCGCATCATTTGCCCCGGTGGAGTCACCCCATGCTTTCAGCACGAAAGGATCGTTGCAGGCGATACAGATGATCTCGTCCACTCCCTTGGCGTCGAACTGGTCTTTCGTGCGCACGAAGCTGGGTACATGGGCGGAATGGCAGGTCGGGGTGAAGGCCCCGGGCACGGCAAAGATAACGACCTTGCGGTCCTTCAGCTTGTCGCGCAGTTGCACCTCTTCCGGGCCTTCCGAACCCATCTGGATCAATGTTGCGTCGGGGAGCGTGTCACCCTGGGAAATCGTCATATAGCAAGCCTTTCCGTGAATTGCGTTTGCGGTTGCTCCGGATATAGGCTGTGCCGGGGCGGTAGGCTACACTAATCGAAGGACGCGAATATGCAGCACGTTGTTGTAGTGGGGGCCGGTCAGGCCGGGGCCTCCTGCGTGGCACGCCTGCGAAACAAGGGGTTTGACGGCCGCATCACGCTGATCGGTGCCGAAGCCGTACCGCCCTATCAACGCCCGCCGCTCAGCAAGGCCTACCTGCTGGGAGAGATGGCGCTGGAACGGCTCTATCTGCGTCCTGCGGCTTTCTACGATGAACAGGATATCGATCTGCGTCTCGGAACGCGGGTGCAACGGGTCGATACCGAGCGGCGCCAACTGACCTTGCCGGACGCGACATTGGACTACGACGAACTGGTGCTCACCACCGGGTCGATTCCCCGTAAGCTGCCTGATGCCATGGGGGGCGATCTGGAAGGCGTATATGTCGTGCGCGACCTTGCCGATGTGGACGCCATGGCGCCGCGGTTCGAGCAGGGCAGCCGGGTGCTGATCGTGGGCGGCGGCTATATCGGGTTGGAGGCGGCCGCCGTCGCGGCAAAGCGCGGGCTGTCCGTGACGCTGGTGGAAATGGCCGAGCGGATCCTGCAACGGGTGGCGGCCCCGGAAACGAGCGCATTCTTCCGCGATCTGCATACGCACCACGGTGTCGATATCCGCGAAGGCGTCGGGTTGGACCGGCTGCTGGGGGAGACCCATGTAACGGGCGCGCGGCTTTCAGACGGGCAGGAAGTTGGTGCCGACTTCGTCATCGTGGGCGTGGGGATCCTGCCTGATACGCGTCTGGCCGAAGCGGCAGGCATTGCGATCGACAATGGCATTGCGGTCGATGCGCAGGGCCGTACTTCTGTGCCCCATGTCTGGGCCGCGGGCGATTGCACTTCTTTTCCCTATCGAGGTACGCGCATCCGGTTGGAATCCGTTCCGAACGCAATAGATCAAGCGGAGTGCGTGGCCGACAACATCCTGGGCGCGGGGCGTGATTATGTGGCCCAGCCCTGGTTCTGGTCGGACCAGTACGATGTGAAACTGCAGATCGCGGGGCTCAACACCGGGTATGACAGCGTCTATACGCGCGGGGCGGAAGAGGGCGCCCGATCCTTCTGGTATTACGGCGACGGCTGCTTGCTGGCGGTGGACGCCATGAACGATCCCCGCGGCTACATGGTGGGCAAACGGCTAATCGATGCGGGCAAGACGCCAGACCCCGATGCACTGGTAGACCCTGACACGGATCTCAAATCGCTCCTGCGCGGATGAGGATCATTGCCGGCACATATCGCGGTGTCGCGCTCGCGTCCGTCGGCAAAGGCGATGCGGAGGCGCACCTGCGCCCGACCTCTGATAGGGTGCGCGAAGCGTTGTTTTCCATGCTCACGCATCACGATGTTATCGAAAACGCCCGTGTGCTGGATCTCTTCGCCGGGACCGGGGCATTGGGGCTGGAGGCGCTTTCACGCGGTGCCGCCGAGGCGGTGTTTGTCGAGAATGGGCGCCCCGCCCAGCGGCTCATCTCGGAAAACATCGAGAAGTTGCGGTTAGAGGACAGGACGACGCTGATGCGCAGTGATGCGACCCGTCTCGCCGCATGGCCCATGGCCGCCTTCGACCTTGTGTTCCTCGATCCGCCTTATGGGCGCAATCTGGGTCAGGTGGCGTTGAACAGGGTGGCGCGGGGCGGCTGGATCGCCACCGATGCCATGGTCGTTTGGGAAGAAAATGCCCCCATGCAGGCGCTTCAGGGGTTCGAACGCATCGCGACCCGCAAGTACGGCGACACCCATGTCACCCTGCTGTGCTACAGGGCAAATGGCAATCGCGACTGACGGGGTGATCAGTCCTGCTGGTATGTGGGATGAAAGCGACCCGCGGGCGACAGCGTGAATATCTCGCAGCCATCTTCCGTGACACCGACCGAATGTTCGAACTGGGCCGACAGCGACTTGTCCCGAGTGACCGCCGTCCAGTCATCGGAGAGTGTCTTGGTTTCCGCCCGGCCAAGGTTCACCATGGGCTCGATGGTAAAGAACATTCCGGGTTCTAGCATCGCCCCGGTGCCGGGGCGCCCGTAATGCAGCACATTTCTTTACCATCGAGCCCATGGTGAACCTTGGCCG
>NZ_LWEX01000236.1 GCF_001634885.1 Sulfitobacter sp. HI0040
CGGCACGCTTCGCGACCCCCCGCGGCGAAAGGACGCTGGCGTGAGCATCCGGGCCGCCAAACCGGAAGACGCCGCCGCCATCGCGTCGATCTGGAACGGCATGATCGCGGGCAGCCTTTTCACCTTCACCAACCAGCTCAAGACCGAAGCGGAGATTCGCGCACTGATCGAGGCGCGCCCTCGCGCCGTCTGGCTGGCGGAGGCGGACGGGCAGGGCGGATTGGCCGGGTTCGTAACCTATGGAACTTTCCGCAACGGCCCCGGCTATGCGGCCACGGTGGAACATTCCATCGTGCTGGCCGAAGGGGCGCGGCGCAGCGGCACGGGCCGCCGCCTGATGGAACGCGCCATGGCGGAGGCCGCCCAACAGGGCATGCACGTCATGGTCGCGGGCATCAGTGCCGTGAACAGCGGCGCGGTCGCGTTCCATTCAGCACTCGGCTTTGTCGAAGCGGGCCGTTTGCGCGAAGTCGGGCGCAAGAACGACCAGTGGCTGGACCTCATCCTGATGCAAAAAACGCTGACATCGGACTGACTTCCGCTGTCGCAGCCTATATGGTCCTCCAATGTCGATCTGGTCACGCATCACCAAGGCGCTGTCTGCGCTCACCGCGGGGGAAGGGCTGTCAGCGGTCTTCGACCGGCTGCGCACGCCTCCCGAACGGTCGATCGCCTTTACCATCGCCGTGATCGCGCTGGGTGCCAAGATGGCCAAGGCGGATGGGCAGGTCACCCGGGACGAGGTCACCGCCTTTCGGCAGGTTTTCCAGATCGCCGATGAGGATACCCAGAATGCCGCCCGGGTCTTCAACCTTGCCCGGCAGGACGTGGCGGGCTTCGAAGATTACGCGGCGCGCATCGCGCGCATGTTCTCCGACCAGCCGGAGATGCTGCGCGACCTGATGGAGGGGCTCTTTCACATCGCCATGGCGGACGGCACCTACCACCCGAACGAGGACGCCTTTCTCGAACAGGTCAGCCGCATCTTCAATCTGGACGAGGCCGAATTCGCCTCACTCCGCGCGCGATTCGTACCCAATACCTCCCCCTTGCCCCATACGGTGCTGGGCCTTCCGCCCGGTGCCTCGAAAGACGAGGCGCGGCGCGCCTATCGCAAGCTGGTACGCGACAACCACCCCGATGTGCTCATTGCGCGCGGCCTGCCGGAAGAGGCGATCATGCTGGCCCAGAA
>NZ_LWEX01000237.1 GCF_001634885.1 Sulfitobacter sp. HI0040
TGCATCACGCCAATAGGGGTAATAGTGATAGGCCATTTCCGCAAAGTTGATCAGGCGGCGCTGATCGGCGGCGGTATCGAAGACCGGGGGCAGCGGCAGTTCAAAGGCCTGATCTCCGAGGGCCGCGACCAGTTCATCGAAAGCCTCGTGAATCTGCGGATCGGCCTTTTCCCAGCCCGGCGGGCGCACGAAGCCGAACACCGGCGCGATGGGCGGCGTCGACATGGCTTGCTGATGCAGCGCGGGGGCCGGGGCAAGGCGGGTAGCGGAATCTTCGGGGTCGTGGCCGAAAAGCACTTCGGCAAGCAGCGCGCTGCCCGAGGGATCGGCGGCGAATACCCCCACCGTGTCGAGCGAGGGCGACTGGGTCAGGACACCTCGGCGCGGGATCGCGCCGAAGGTCGGCTTGAACCCGGTCACGCCGCAATAGGACGCGGGGCGGATGACGGAACCGCCGGTTTGGGTGCCGATGGCAAGGGGTACCATCCCGGCGGCCACGGCAGCCGCCGACCCCTGCGAGGAGCCGCCCGGCGTATGCGCGGTGTTATGGGGGTTCGCCGTCTTTCCCGGGTCCATGAAGGCAAGTTCGGTCGTGACCGTCTTGCCCATGATGATTG
>NZ_LWEX01000238.1 GCF_001634885.1 Sulfitobacter sp. HI0040
GCCCGTCTTTCAGCGCCGCTTCGGAGGCATCCGCCAGCGCTTGTGTCCATGCGATGGTCTCTCCCAACGCGTGCAGCTTGGGGTGGGGACGGGTGTCGAAGGGGGCAGGGGTCACATTGCCACGATCCGTCACCTCATGACCCAACTCGCGCAGCGCCCGGTCGAGCCCCGCGGTGCGGTAGGCATCGGGCCCCATGAGGCAGCCGGTCCGGCGCTTGCCGCTGTCCAGCGGCGCGCCCACAAGAATACAGGTTTGATCTGTCATCGTGATCCCCTTGAGAAATGCTGAGCCGCCCGGATGGGGCGGCGTTTTGGCTGACATAACCCACGGTTTGGGGAGTGGACAATTTGCCAAAGTGATC
>NZ_LWEX01000239.1 GCF_001634885.1 Sulfitobacter sp. HI0040
TGTCTTTCTACGGAGCGGATCTGGGGCTGCGGGTCGCGCGCAAACACCTTGGCTGGTACATGGACGGTTGTGGCACACCCGCCGACGTGCGCCGCGCGGTTCTGACGGCGCGCAGCCCGGCGGAGGTCATGGCGCTGCTGCCCCGCGCGCTGGGGCAGGCCGCCCGACGGCAGGCGGCATGAGCGATCCGGGCGATATCTGGACATCGCTGCCGGTTCCGGCGGTGGTGATCGGGGCCGATGACGGTATCCGCGATGTGAACCCCGCCGCGGAAGGCTTCCTCAACGTGTCGGCCAAATCGGTACTGGGCCAGCCCGTCTGGGATGTGATCGCGGTGGACGACCCGCTC
>NZ_LWEX01000240.1 GCF_001634885.1 Sulfitobacter sp. HI0040
GTGGGCGCGGGGTTCGACGCGGACGCCGTGGCCGCCATGCAACGCTGGCCGCTCGCTTTCCTGTTCATGGCCATGATCATCTGGGCCATCATGGTCGTCAGCGGGCGGGTGCTGGCGCGGTATTTCGGCTTCGATGCGCGCTCGGCCTTGCTGGCGGCGGCACCCGGGCACCTCAGCTTCGTGATCGCCATGGCGGCGGACACCGGGGCGGACCTGACGCGGATCGCGGTCAGCCAGTCGGTGCGACTGCTGG
>NZ_LWEX01000241.1 GCF_001634885.1 Sulfitobacter sp. HI0040
GATGGCGCGGCGCCGGTAGGGAAGAAGTTGATCCTGGCCCATCGCCAGATGCGTCAGCCGAGGGAGGATATGTTTCTCGTACAGTCGCATCTGTTCACCCGATCCGCGCAAGGACAGGGAAGGTGTCCAGCAGCCAGTAGGCCAGTGCGCTCAACCGCCCGGTCATCATCGCCAGGCCCATCAGGATCATGACGCCGCCCGCAGCCTGATGCAGGCGGCGACCCCAACGACCGATGCCGCGCAGCCTGCCGGCAATACTGTCGGTGAACCCCGCGACGACCAGAAACGGGATCCCAAGGCCGGCCGAGTAGACGGCAAGCAATGCGACGCCCTCGCCAATCGTCGCGCTTGTCGCGCTGGCGGTTAGGATGGCACCGAGGATCGGCCCGATGCACGGTGTCCAGCCGAAACCGAAGGCGAGTCCGAGCACGTAGGAGGCGACCGGTTGCCCGCCCGGCAGGTCGAGATGGAAACGCAGGTCGCGCTCCATGGCCGACAGGCGCGCTGCCCCGATCATGAACAGACCGAACAGGATCACGATCGCGCCGCCGACGAGGTTGAGTTCGTAGCGCCACTGCAGCAGCGTCTGACCGAGCGCGGTGGCAGAGGCCCCAAGCGCGATGAATATCGTGGAGAAGCCAAGGACGAAACAGAAGCTGAGCCAGACGGCCCGCCCCTTCGAAGGCGCTGCACTGCCGGTGACCGTACGTCCGGCAACGTAGGATACGTAGCCGGGCACGAGCGGCAGCACGCAGGGCGACAGAAAGGAAACGGCACCGGCCAGCAATGCCGCCATTAGTCCAAGAACGGAAAGTTCAATCAAATCCACATCTCCAAACTGATCGGTAGACCGCCACCACGTGTGCGCACGGAGCGGAACGGCTGGCGCGGTCGTCGTGCTTTTCCATGTCCTATTGCTTACGTTCGTCAATAAGAGCGCTTATCTGCGCAACGGCTTCGGGGCTGTTCCATTCGGCCGGGCCTGCGAGGCGCCCCCGCTCGCGCCCAATGCGGTCGATCAGAATCGTTGTCGGCAGACCCACCACGGCCAAGGCCAGCATCGCGCGCGTATCCTCCGCGATATAGAGATCGAGGTTGCGAATGCCGGTCTCTCGGTAGAAGCGGCGCACAGGTTCGAGACCGGCCCGATCGATCGACAGCGGCAGAACATGAAAATCCGATCCGCCGAGGCGCGCTTGCAGCGCGTCGAGCGTCGGCATCTCCTCGCGACAAGGCGGGCACCAAGTCGCCCAAATGTTCAGAAGCACGACACGTCCCTCGAAGTCCGCCAGCGTCAGATCCCGTCCATCTCCATCCACGAAAGGCGGCGACAGGAGATCACGCGGAGTCCCGTGATTAGGGATCGGTGGTCGGGCGGAGGCAGGGCTTGCCGCAAGCGCCAAGACTCCGGCAAGGACGTCACGTCGCCTCACGGGTCGCTCTCAGCCTGCAACCGGCGCACGACCGGCAGAATGTCCTCCTCAAGCGAGGCCTGATCAAAGGGGCCGACATGCTTGTATGCAATGCGCCCCTCGGCGTCGATTATGTATGTTTCCGGCACTCCATAGACGCCCCAGTCTATCGCAACGCGGCCTGATCGGTCCGCGCCGATGCGGGTGAAGGGATCGCCGAGCTCTTCGAGGAAACCCAGCGCCTCCTCGGCATCGTCCTTGTAGTTGATACCGTAGATCGGAACGGTGCCCGCTTCGGCAAGATCGACGAGAAGCGGGTTCTCCGTGCGGCAGGGGACGCACCACGACGCCCAGACGTTGACGAGAGAAACCTGGTCTTGCAGGTTCGCCGAGGCTAGGCCGTCCTGCCGCCCTTCGATGGGCGGGAGCGCGAATTCCGGGATTGGTCTTCCGATCAGCGTCGAGGGCAACCGGTCGTCGTTGTTCCAGAGGCCCCAGTAGAAGACTACGCCCAGCAACCCAAACAGAAGAATAGGCAAAATCATGAGCGGCCGTCCGCTCCGGCGCCGCTTTTCTTGGTTATCCTTCGAACTCATAGCCTGCCATCAATGCTTGGAAGGAATAAGGTATCAGCAACCGCTGATATGAAGCAAACCGTCGCCGATCACAATGCCGAACGATGGGGGAGGCTTGGCCGCGGCTTCGCAGACCCGAGCCATACTTACTGTTTAGATTCGTAAGAAATCAGTGAAAGGTCGGTATCTGAAGAGGCCGTTGAATTCAGACCTCTGAACGGCCCCTTCGTCCGCTCTCCGGACATGCGCACCGAAAGCAGCGAAGAGCCGGTATTTGAGCAACTCAGCACGCTCAAATTCTCGCAGCATGATGGCAAAGCTGTCTTTGCCAGCGCTAGTAGTTCACCTGTTCGAAGTCGTAGTTGCCATCATAGTCACGCCAATCGACGAAGACAGATCGGTGATAGATACCCGGGCAATTCTGGCCCCAACGTTCAAGTCCCACATGGGCCTCAGGCAGGGCAGTTATAGAAGATCGCTGCCATGAGAAATCGCCTTGGGTTCCATAAGTGCCGAGGACTACAGTGGCGTAGCGTTCGCAGTCTCCTTCGCTTCCTGCTTCGTATTGCCGCGCGTAACGAACATCAAAGACACGGATGGATCGTACGAAATTGAACTCAGGTCCGCTGATATCGATGTCCGCCCGATCTTGAACGAGCCGGAGGGCCTGGTCGGCGGGAACGAATTTGTCTCTTGGCAAGGATTGGAGCGGTCGACGGCTGTCGGGCCAGTACAAGGCTTCAAAGATACGGCCAGCGTTGTTTGGTGGCCGATCGCCCTCATAGGAGGCGCCCATGGGACAGCGCCAGATTTGCAGCGGCGGTTCCACTGGCCAAGGCGTGATACGCCTGATGAATTCGGCGCGAGCTCGGGCGCAAGGGACGGAAGCGGGCCAGCCGCCAGACAGACACAAGAGGATCGCGCAGTCGATCGGGTATGTCTGCGCTCGGGCGGACATTGGTAGCGAAAGACCAGTCACGGTGAAAGCGACTGCAACCGAGGGGAGGAGCTTCTTGATCAGATAGTGCATGCTGCGGAACCTCCGTGAGAGGAGTCCAGCATATATACGATAATATACTATCGCAACACTAAGTATATGTAAATCCCATTCAGAAATGTCACCGGCTGTGCAAAGCAGAAAGGTCACCACAGGGCGCTACGGGAGCAAGGCTTTTGAGCCCGCAGACCCCAATATCGAAGGGCTGAAAAGCCTTGCGGATTGCGGGTCTTTGGTGTCGAGGATAGCGTGGTGACATGCTTCCGACGGTCAAACTTCACTCAGATGCTGATGTCCTGAAACACTCGCCGCTGGTTCGTGGGATGACGCTTGCGTTGCGTTA
>NZ_LWEX01000242.1 GCF_001634885.1 Sulfitobacter sp. HI0040
GCCCATCATGCCGCCCCCGCCCATCATGCCGCCGCTCATCGCCCGGGACACCAGCCGGACCGCGGACCGGTCGGAGAAATCCACGACGATCTCGGCCCGCTCTGCCGGGGCGAGTTGCAGACCGTCCATGGCGACAGGCGCGGGCAGAAGCCCGCCGTCGCTGGCCACCTGATGGAACCGCCGCCCGTCGGTAAAGCCGAAATCGTACATCCGGGCGTTCGAGGCATTGAGGATCCGCAGCCGCACCAGCCCTGCGGGCACGGTAAGCTTGGGGCGGATCACGCCGTTGACCAGCACCTCGCTGCCGCGAAAGCCGCGCATCATGTCCATCATCCCGATGTCATAGGTCATGCGACCGGAGCGGTCGAAATTGCGGTCCTGCACGATCAGCGGGAAATCATCGACCCCGTAATCGCGCGGCAGTGGGTCCTCCACGTCGGGATCGTCAATGATGATCATGCCCGCCAGCCCGCGATAGACCTGATCGGCGGTGCGCCCATGGATATGGCTGTGATACCACAGGGTCGACGCAGGGTGGTCCACCGGCAGCTCGGGCGACCACGTCTTGCCGGGGCCGAAAGCCAGTTGCGGCCCGCCGTCGAGACGGCCGGGCACGTGCATGCCGTGCCAATGGGCTGTGATCGCCTCATCGGTGCGGTTCACCACGTCGATCCGTGCCGTGCGCCCGCGCTGAAAGCGCAGCAGCGGGCCGAGGTAATCCTGATCGTAGCCCAGCGTGTCGGAGGCGGCTCCGGAAATGAATTCGCGTGATCCCTTCATCGCGGTCAGCGTATTGCCCGCGCCGGGGCCGACCTCCATCACCTGCGGGATCGGCAGGGGCGCGCCGGGTTCCGCGGCGCCGGCCCGGCGGGTCAGCAGTGCTGGCGTGGCGAGCGTGGCGGCGATGAGGGCAAGGAACTGGCGGCGTTTCATAGGGATACTCCATCTTTGGACGGTGAGAATTGATCGACGGAACCGTTGCAAAGCGCCTCCACGGCGCGGTGCTGGGTCAGGAAGACGCGGCCCGTCAGGTCGCTCAGGAAATGGGTCTTCTTCAGGGCGTCCATCACAGGGCCCTTCACTTCGCTGAGGTGGAAGGTGATGTCGCGCGTGCCAAGCCGGGTGTTGATCGCCTCAAGGCTTTCGAGCGCGCTCATGTCGATCTCGTTCACGGCAGAGCACATCAGGATCACATGCCGCAGGTCTTCCCGTTCGGCGACCATGTCGTAGATCCGGTCTTCGAGGTTGCGGGCATTGGCGAAATAGAGGCTCTCGTCCACCCGCACCGACAGGATGCCGTCGTGCAGGGTCACGTCATGGCGGTTGACGTTTCGATAGTGTTCCGTGCCCGGCACCTGACCCACCACGGCCATATGCGGGCGCGAGGATTTGTAGAGGTGAATGAGGATCGAGATCAGCACGCCCGCCGACACGCCGACCTCGACCCCGAGGGCGAGCGTCAGCAGGATCGTCGCCGACACCGCGGCGAAGTCCGCCTTGGAATAGACCCAAGCGCGTTTCAGGATCGAGAAATCCACAAGGCTCAGGACCGCGACGATGATTGTCGCCGCAAGCGTGGCCTTGGGCAGGAAGTAGATAAGCGGCGTCAGCATCAGCGCGGCGATGGCCAGCCCCACGGCTGTATAGGCCCCGGCGGCGGGGGTGCGCGCGCCCGCGTCGAAATTCACGACCGACCGTGAGAACCCGCCGGTGACCGGAAAGCCGCCTGTGAACGCCGCCCCGAGGTTGGCGGTGCCCAGACCGATCAGCTCCTGATCGGGGTCGATGCGCTGCCGGCGCTTGGCCGCAAGCGTCTGTGCGACCGAGATCGACTCCACGAAGCCGATGATAGAGATCAGGATCGCGGGTCCGATCATCGCTGTCAGGACCTGCGGCTGGAACGACGGCAGGGTCAGGGGCGGCAGGGATTGCGGCACCGATCCGACGATATCGACACCGCGCTCCGCAAGGCCGAAGGCCCAGACCGCAAGCGTCGTCGCCACCACGGCGATGACCGGCCCGGCCTTCGCCCCCATGTCCGACAGGGTCTTGCCCAACCCCATGCCCTGCAGCAGCGGTTTGAGCCCACGGCGCACCCAGAAGAGGAAGGCCGTCGCCGCCACGCCCAGCACGAGCGTGATCCAGTTGATCTCTCCCAGATGCGACCACAGCCCGTGCAGCATTTCGATCAGGGTATCGCCCGAAGCCTTGACGCCCAGAATGTGTTTGAGCTGGCTCGTGGCAATCAGGATGCCGCTGGCCGTGATGAAGCCCGCGATCACCGGATGCGACAGGAAGTTCGCCAGAAACCCCAGCCGGAAGAGGCCGAGGACCAGCAGAAAGGCCCCCGAGAGAAACGCCAGTGTCAAGGCGGCGGTGACATAGTCGATGCCCTGATCGCCCAGCTTGCCAATGGCCGCCGCCGTCATCAGCGACACCACGGCCACCGGCCCCACCGCCAGCGTCCGGGAGGTGCCGAAAATGGCGTAAAGCACGATGGGCAGGATGGAGGCGTAGATCCCGGCCTCTGGCGGCAGACCGGCCAGCAAGGCATAGGCCAGCGATTGCGGGATCAGCATGATCGTCACGATGACCGCTGCGACCAGATCGCCGCTCAGCTTCCCGCGATCGTACCGGCTGCCCCAGTCGAGGATAGGCAGGTATCGGGACAGTCGCGCGATCTTTTGCGAAGAGGAGGACAAGGTAATGACTTTCAGAAATGGGGGAGGGGGTGCGCCGAATGGGCGCTCAGGAAAGGTGCGGGTGGTTAACGTGCATCAGGCGTCGCCAACCCCGGCCCTATCGGCGTGCCGGGCGTCTCTCCCGCGGGGGCGGGTATTGCGCCCATGGGGTGGCTGGCGGTGAAAGCTGTCATCGGTCCGGTCCTTGCAGCAGCGGCTTGTATCAGGTTCTCTCCACCAATATATTCCTCCATACGAATATTCAATATATAGAATATAATGAGTGATCAGACTACAGAGCAAGCCGCCGACCCGATGGTGTGTCGCCTGGCCGAGAGTGAATGACGATCTATTATTCGCTGCATGGTGACGAAGTCACAGAGGTTTTGCAGACCCTCTACAAACTCTACTGCCGCTGAACGCATGGCGGCTCGACGGTAGCCGCCCGTCAGAAGCATCCGCATGATCAACAGGCTTGCGTGGCGCGATGCCCCGGTTCATATTCGATTTATCGAATTTAACGGGAGGCCCTTATGAACCGCCGCGACTTCATCATGCAGATGGGTGCGTTGGCCGCAGGGGGGGCGGTTTATCCGCGAATTGCCAGCGCCTCACTCGGTCGCGCGACGCTTACGACGGTCAGCGATGGCGCCCTGGTCCTTCCGCCCGGTTTCCTGTTCGATCCGATCCCTGAGGAAAAGCTTGCGCCTCTCCGCGACCAGTTCGATCTGAACGACGGGCCGCTCACCCCCGAATGCAACCTGGCCCTTTATCGCGATGACAGCCGCGTTGTTCTTTTCGACGTGGGCTCCGGCCCCGATTTCATGCCCACGGCGGGCAAGATCGTCGAGAGCCTCGCAGCGCTCGATCTGGAACCGGGGGATATCACCGATGTGGTTTTCACCCATGCCCATCCCGACCATATCTGGGGACTGCTGGATGATTTCGGCGATCTGCTCTTTGCCGATGCACGTTACCTAATGGGGCGGGCCGAATGGGATTATTGGTGGAATCCCCAGACGGTCGACACCATCGGTGCGGGGCGGCAGGCGTTTGCCGTCGGCGCGAAGCGCCGGATGGAGGCGATCGAGGACGCGGTGGAGCTTTTCGACGATGGCGACGAGGTTCTGCCCGGTATCGCGGCAGTCGCCAGTTTCGGCCATACGGCGGGGCATATGGCCTTCGAGATCCGCAATGGGGCTGAGGCCGCCCTGATCGTGGGGGACGCTATCGGCAACCACCACGCCGCCTTTGCACGACCGGACTGGCCGAGCGGAGGGGATCAGGACATGGAAGCGGGGATCGCCACGCGCCTCGCATTGCTGGACCGGTTGGCCGCGGAGCAGATGCTGATGGTCGGGTTCCATCTGCCCCAAGGCGGTATGGGCCGTGTGGAGCGCACGGGGGGTGCTTTC
>NZ_LWEX01000243.1 GCF_001634885.1 Sulfitobacter sp. HI0040
TGCTGATCCTCGCAGTGAACTTCCTGCTCACGGGGGTTTTCTTCGCCCTATGATCGCGCTGCACGACATCCACAAATCCTTCGACGGCACGCCGGTGCTGCGCGGTGTCAGTCTGTTGCTCGAACCGGGGCAGTCGCTGGTGGTGATCGGCGCGTCGGGCAGCGGCAAATCCGTGCTGATGCGCAGCATCCTCGGCCTCGAACGGCTCGACGCCGGGGCCATCACGCTGGACAACGCACCCTTCGACAAGACGCGTCGGCGCGAATGGCTGAACGGTTTCGGTATGCTCTTTCAGGGCTCGGCGCTCTTTGACAGCCTGCCCGTCTGGCAGAACGTGGCATT
>NZ_LWEX01000244.1 GCF_001634885.1 Sulfitobacter sp. HI0040
CACTGCGTAGTTCCCGCTTCGCCTCCCCCTCCCCCTTCGTCTATCGGGTGAGCCTGATCAGCGGCTGGGTCGGGCTTTTTGCGGCAATCTGGTCGCTGCAACCGGTCGCCACGATGTCGACCTGCGCATTTTAACGGAAAATCAGAGGACTTTTGGGTAAGCGATTGATAAACAATCCGTTTTCCCGATCGACCGGCCTTGAGAGCGCATCTGTGCACATCGGGGGCCGGGTTGGGGTTCCCCGCGGGGAACCCCCTGCCCTCACTCCTCGTCGAGGGCTTTCAACAGGGCTTCGATACCCGTCTGAAGCCGCGCACGCGACACGGCAGAGAAGTCACGCGGCAGGCGCAGTTCGATCCGCCCGTCGGAGGCGAGCACCCGCGCCTCGCCTTCGGGGCGCGACAGCCGCATGGAGGTTTTCGCCGTAGCCTTCGGCACCGAACGCTGCGGCTTCGCGGGCTTGGCCGCCACTGCCGCGCGCAGGACCTTCACCTCTTCCTCCGGGTTCCCCGCGGGGAATCTTGCGAGCGTCTTGCGCAGTTCGGCAACCCGTTCAGGCGCGCCCTCCAGCACCTTGGCAAGCTCCAACCCCAGCGCGCGGGGTATCGCCTCCGGGTGGTTGAGGCTTCCGTCCAGCATATCCAGCAGACGGACAAACTGGCGAATGTAGCTGCGCTTCTGCTTCAGCGCGGAGGCATAGAGCTCCCGCACGGCGGCATCGGTATCCACCCCGGAATCGCGGGCATAGGAAAGGGCGAGGGTCGCCATCTCTCCGAAGCTGATGTCTTTGCGGACGAGGTTCTCATCCACCATCTTGCGGTACAGGCCGACGAGCGGTTCCCCGCGGGGAACCAGCGTCGCGGGGATACGCTCGAACCGCTTGTCGCCGGTTTCCTGTGCCAACTCGCGAAAGGCGGTGAGGCGGCGGAAGCCCTGGATCAATTCGTAACCATCATCCGTCTGCTCGACGCGAATCGGGTTGGACAGGCCGATGGACTGGATCGAGGCCTTGAGTTCGCCCAGATCCGGGTCCGCGCCCCCTGCCCTGTCGCGGGTCAGTTTCTTCATCGCGATGGCGCCCGTGTCGATCAGATCGGTGATCAACCCGAGTTTCTTCAGCCGCACATGCTCATGCGCGAGCATGTCATTCTCCGCCCGGATCGCCGCTTCGGCCTGCGCGCGAGACTGGTTCGCCTCAGCCGTTTCGTGAATGGCGCTGGCCATCGGGCCCCGGCGCGGGGTGTCGGGAATGGGCCCCATGTTCTGCAGGGGGTGGCCCTGGACATTGTAGAAAGACTTCGTCTCCAACCCCTGTGGGGCGGCGGGGGCCTCTTCGTCCTCATCAGGGACGAAATCGATATCGAACACGCTACGCTTCTTGACCATTCATCAATCCTCCAGCTTGCTCCACGCGCCGGTTAGGGTCGCACGGAATTCATCATAGGCTCTGTCGAACGACACGCGCGCACGTCGCCAGGTTTCGCGGGTCATTTGCCGGTAATCCATCTCGTAGATCGAAGAGAGGAAGCGGCCCGACTGCTCCACCGCGCGTGTCATTTCGATCGGGTGGTCTGCAACATGTGACTTGAAAACCTGACCGAATGCCTTCTGCATCGCACGGTGCAGGTCGTTGCTCGGCTCGAACCGGGTGAGCAGGAAGCGAATGTCGGCGAATACCTTGTCGGCAGAGGCCCCATCCGGCAGGCGCCCGCTGAACCGGCCCAGATCCTCCAGCGCTTCGGAAAGCTGGCCGATGAAGCTGGTGGTGCTGTCATATTCCCAATAGCCGGGCCCGGACGGGATATAGAGCACATCCGCCGCGAAAACCGCGTTCATTGACTGGTAGCCGATGGCGGGCGGGCAATCGAAAATCACGAGGTCGAAGGCATCCGGCGGGATCGCGTCGAGGTACCTCTGGATCGCGGCGAAGAAGGACCATTCCGGGTTCATGTGCCGGTACTGGGCGGAGGCGAATTCGACGAAAGCCGCGTTGGCACAGGAGGGGATGAGATCGATCGTGGGCCAGCAGGTCGGCTTGATGAAATCGGTGATGCGCAGGCCGTTCAGACCCATGCCCGTGACGGAGGGCGGCAGCTTGCGCTGGGGCAGGGCGGTGCCGCTTTCCGCGCCGGCGGAGGTGGCGTTCATCCGTTCGGTTTCGCGAATGAGATCGCGCGCCATGATGCCCCAGACAGTGTATTCCTCCGGCACGTCGCTGAGACCCATGGAGTGACTGAGCGTGGCCTGCGGGTCGAAATCGACGCAGAGAACGCGGTAACCGTCCAGCGCGGCGGCATGGGCGAAATGCAGCGCCACGGTGGATTTACCGGCCCCGCCCTTGAAGTTGGCGATGGCCGCGCGGATCGCGCGCTTGCCCTCGGGGCGGGGTGGCATGAGCGGCTGGTTCTTGATCCGCAGACGCCGCCGCAGCTCGTTGATCTCTTCGAGGGTATACCACCGCTGGCGGCCGTCCTCCTCCACCAGTCCCTGCGGCAGCGACGGATCCGCCGCGAGGCGCCCGCGCAGGGTGGAGGGATTGATCTTCAGGATCAGTTCGGCGACTTCCCAAGAGCTGAACCGCCGCAGCGTCTTTTCCATCTCGGGTGAAAAGGTCTGCTGGCGGATGAATCCCTGCATCTTCAGCGACTGGGTTTGGAGTTTGGCCAGATCGGCGTGGGTGAACATGCGGGCTCCCTCTGGATTGGGCCTGGAGTGGGCAGGTTCCCCGCGGGGAACCCCTGTGAACCGGGTGACAAAACGCTAAATGATAACGTTTTCGGATTTACGCCTGATTTGCTTCCTTTGAAAAGAGTAAATATTGTGAAACTGAAATTCCGCGCTTCGTTTGTTTTATAAGGGGAACAGGCGCGCCGAGTGATTCCCCGTCCGCGCGCAGCGCCCTGTAGGAACAGGGTCGCGAAGGGGGGCGGTTTTCGACCCCATACCCGGAAACAGGGGACAAAACTGGCGAAATGGGGGACATGCTGGATGACCCCCAATACCTGCAATACCGATTTCTAATTCGAAATAGGGTTGGAAAGAGGGGCGTCTCAATTCTTTCCTTGACAGAATCGTGCTTCAGGACGCAAATCAGGGAAGAAGAGGAAACGGCGTTGTCGAACGAGGCCGCTTCCCGCAGGTCCGACAAGAGACCGTTTCATTGAGACTGGTGCGCGCAAGCAGGTGCGTACCCGATGCAGGACAGTATAATGCTTTCTCAGCAGAACGCGAAGGCCACGTCGGCTTCGCAGAAATATGACGTGCTGACGGCGCTCGGGGCCCATGCGCTGGCCGGGGGAAAGACGCAGATGCGGCTCGGCCTGCGGTTCATCACCCTGATCACCGCGCGATACAACTGGGCGCGCAATGAACTTGCCGTGGGCCAGCGAGAGATCGCGCGGCTCTGGTCCGTGGATGAGCGTACCGTGAAGCGGGAAATGGCGAAGCTGCGGGCGCTGGGGTGGCTCGTCGTCAAGCGGCAGGGCACGCGGGGGCGGGTGACCGAATACCGCATCGACCTGTCGCAAGTGCTGGAGGCGACGCGCGGGGAGTGGACGCATGTGGGCCCGGACTTCGACCTCAGGATGCAGGGCGCGCCGGAGCAAGGCACCGTGATACCACTTCCGATCAAGGGAAGCGTCCCGCCCCCGAGTCTCGACGATGAGTGTGAATGGAGCCTTGCACAGACTCTATTGCATACCGAAGACCCCGGCCTTTACGGCAGTTGGCTGCATGCGCTGGAACGGTCGGACAGGGCAGGGGGGCGGCTGACCCTGCGCGCGCCGAGCCGGTTTCACGGGGCATATGTGCAGACCCATCTGCTGACGCGCATCCTAGCCGCTTGCCGCACGGTCGATGCCTCCATCAGCGAAGTGACGATCCGGGTGTGAGCTGCGCGCACAATAGCGTGAGACTGCACGGATTGGACCCCTGCTGATTTGACAGTACCGGGCCGCACCCCATCCTGACAGGCACACATACCAGTTGGAGGTCCCATGCGACATCACAAGTTCATTCCCCTTATCGCCGCTTTCGGTCTGTCTGCCGCGCCACTCGCGGCGCAAGATTCCGAGGGCGCGCAGGTCAAGCTCTGGCGGCTCGACTGCGGGAATATCGACGTCAATTTCCTGAATTTGTTTTCCGATACCAATGCCTATGCCGACGAAAGCAAAAGCCTTGTGGGGAGTTGTTACCTCATCCAGCACGGCGAGGAATACCTGCTTTGGGATGCCGGGCTGCCTGCCGGGCTGAAGGGGGCGGAACAGGATCCGGCGGCCCCGATTTCCCCTACGCTCAAAGCGGATTTGCCGGAACAACTGGCCCAGCTCGACCTGGAACCAGCGGACATCGATCTGCTGGGGATCAGCCATTATCACTTTGATCACACTGGTCAGGCCCCCAGTTTCGAGAATGCGAAACTGTTCATCGGCAAACAGGATTTCGAGACGCTGAAGATGGAGCCCCTGCCGCCCTTTGCCCAGGGCTTTGCAGACCCGGAACCGCTGGCGCATTGGCTGTCAGGCGATGGTGAGGTCGAACAGACCACCGGCGACAAGGATATCTTTGGCGACGGTACGGTCACCATGCTGACGATGCCCGGCCATACCCCCGGCGAAACCGCGCTGATGGTCAAACTGCCGGAAACAGGGCCGGTGATCCTGTCGGGCGACGTGGTGCATTTCGAGGAGCAGATCGCGAATGTGGGCGTGCCGACGTTCAACTACGACCGGGCGGAAACGCTCGCCTCGATTGACCGGCTGACCCGGCTGGCGGAAAACACAGGCGCGATGCTGATCATCCAGCACGATCCGCGCCACGTGGATAAGCTGCCCGCCTTTCCCGAGGCCGCGAAGTAGGACCGGCGGTTCGTCCCTGATACGGGGCAAAAGCGGCTTTCGCGCGGTCAGCGGATAAGGACCGCGCGGAAGTCGTTGACGTTGGTGCCGGTGGGCCCCGGCGAAAAGAGATCGCCAAGCGCGGCGAAGCCGGTGAAGGCGTCGTTTTGCGCCAGAAGCGCATCGGGGGTCAGCCCCTGTGCACGGAGCCTTTCTGCCGTGCCGCCATCGGCGAAGGCGCCAGCGTTATCCTCGCTCCCGTCGATGCCATCGGTATCGGCGGAGAGTGCGGTGATGTTGCGCCTGCCGTCGATTTCCGCGGCGAGGGCGAGCAGAAACTCGGTGTTGGGGCCGCCTTTGCCGCTGCCGCGCAGGGTTACCGTGGTTTCACCGCCCGAAAGCCACAGCAGGGGCGCGGACCGGTCCCGGGCCCCGGCATAACGGGCCATCCGCCCGATCGTGCGGCCCAGATCGCGGGATTCACCTTCGAGCGCGTCGGACAGGATCATCGTCTCTATTCCACGTGCTCGGGCCAGTTCTGCCGCTGCGCGCAGGGATTGGTCCGCCGAGGCGA
>NZ_LWEX01000245.1 GCF_001634885.1 Sulfitobacter sp. HI0040
ATCCGCAGATCTCGCGGGTGGTTTTCGAAGCTTCTTTGGGGGGCAGGCTCATGGCGTTCAGGCTCCGAATATGGATGCGCCGTCCGATGCGGCACCGACAGTGTTGCGGAATGTCGCAAAGAGCTCCCGCCCTGTACCCCATTGCGCAGCCGAAAGGTCGGCCTGAGCATCAGGCCGGTCGTCTATATCCGCCAGAACATCTAGCGTTCCCGCCTCGCCATCGACGCGCAGGATGTCGCCGTCGCGGATGCGCGCGATGGGGCCGCCGTCCACCGCCTCGGG
>NZ_LWEX01000246.1 GCF_001634885.1 Sulfitobacter sp. HI0040
TAAAGCTCAGCACTTCGGGCGCGCCATGGATTTCGCCCACCACGGCGGCCAGCCCCCCGCAGGCGGCCCCCTCCTCCATGGCCCAGAGCACATCGCGCGGATGGCTCACAGAGACCCGCAACACCTGCCCCGCAAAGCCGAACCCGCGCAGGGCGGCCCCATAGAGCCGCCCGTTCTCGCGCCGGGACATACGGTCCTGCACCCAGAGCACCGGCGCCGCGCTGTCGGGCAGGCAGGACAGGACGAAGGCGGAAACCGCCGCATCGAACGGCCCGCCCGCCAGAACGTCGCGCAGCATGCTTCCCCCGGCCGCAGGGGTCGGAACCTCTTGCACGAAGTGCTTGCTGGACAGGGAAATCACCTGCCCGAAAGGGGAATCGGTCATCATGCATCCCTCCATATGTTCACTATTTGTTCTAGTTGAAAAGATAGCCCGTGACGACCGGGTTTTCCACTTCGTCCTTCGCTTTTCGCTAAGTATGCGCAATTCCTCGCAAAACTGCCGGGAAGACGGGGGTCGTCAAATTTTTCCGCCTGCGGAACATGACAGATGCGTTCCGCCGAATCCTGTTGCCCCACAAGGAACGGGGGGCGAAACATCGCCCCCCGTCGCGCATACAAACCTAAACGCTCAGTAACGGGTCGCGAAGGACTGACCGAAGGCCACCCAATCCGCCGTGGACCAAGCCGCGCATCCGTCGAGATCGGCAAACCCGACCCAGGCGCGGGCCGCTTCCGCTGCCTGTGCACTGTCATAAGCGCTCCCGCCCGCCGCCGCTGCCTCGTAAGAGATCACGCGCGTTCCTTCGGCAAAGCTCTCAAGCGTCTGCGCCCAGCTTTCGCCCGGCCAGATCAGCTCCATCGCCCCCCGCGCCGGGTCGTATTCCGCCGTGAAAAGCGTGCCGAACCCCTGCGCGTAGTTGCTCTGCTTCAGGGGTTCGGCCTGAAACTGATCCCGCAGGCGGCGCGGATCGGGTGCTGTATCCAGAACCATCTCCAGATGAGCGTGCCGCTTGTAGGTGGCCGTGAACTCCGCCCTTTCCGGCGGGGTCACTTCCTGATGGTTAGTCGCGATGGCCTTGGGCATCAGGGCGATCCCGCCCCCCGCGATGACCTCCACGCTGGCGGTTGCTCCGCCCGCATCGGCCAGCACAAGGTTGTAGCCCATATGCGACGGCACCCGGCGCAGGACCGAAATCGCCTCTTCCACCGTGCCGCAGGTTTCCAGCAGATAGCGCAGGATCGTGGTGATGCCGAAGCCCTGCTTCACCACGCTGTGCCCCCCGTAGGCCAGCGCCACGGACAGGCCGCGGGCGTTCACGCCATCCGAGAGGCCCCAGAGGAATTCGACCATGCCCATCACGGGCTCCCCGGTCCATTCCGTGCGCAGCAACAGGCCTTCGTTCAGGTCCGGCGACAGGTCGTAGTTCCGCACCAGCCGCACGGTATCCCCGTTGGACGCCGCCGCCAGCGAACAGCCACCCAGATAGCTGGGCGGGCACCAGGTGGACAGGAACCGGGCCGCCCGATCCCCATTGCCCGCCAACATCACCAGCCGCCGCCAGACGGGCACCAGTTCCGGCATATGTTCGCGCAGCGCGGCCTCACACTCCGCACGGGTGGGGCCGTTATCGCCGCCCCGTGCAATGAACCACGCCTCGTACGACGGCCAGGACCGGGCCCAGCGTTTTGCCCATTTGGGGCCTGCCTTGTCCTCGCGGACCGCATCGAACTGCAGAGAACTCATCACTTCACCTCATCATTGAAAAAGAAACGTACCATCGCGGCACTCGCATCCGGACCTTCGGGGTCGGTATAGCTGCCTTCGCTCCGCCCCCCGGACCACGCATGGCCCAGACCGTTCACCACCCAGTGCTCCAGCACGGGAACACCGTTTTCGTCGCGCACCACATCGCGCCGCGCATTGCGTGCGCCGGCGATTTCCTCGCTGATGCGCACCGCCCCGGACAGTTCGACCTGCCGCGCTGCGATTGCATCCCCGTTAGCGGGATGAACCGTTCCATCCGCCGTGCCATGGAAAACGATCGTGCGCTTGGCCTTCTCCTTCCCGCCCTGGGCGGCGGAATTGCCCATGGCACCGAACGCCGAAGCCACATCCGTCGCGACGCCATAAGGCAGACCGGAATGAACCCCCACCCCGGCGAAGATATCGCCATGTGTCTGCCCAAGGATCACCGCCATTGCGGCCCCGGCGGAAAGCCCGGCCACGAAGACCTTGTCCGCCGGGATCTTGTGATCACCGATGATTTTCTGCGCCAGACCGGCCAGTATCTCTGGTTCGCCGCCGGTGCGCTGCTGGTTGGCCGGATTGAACCAGTTCCAGCAGGATTGCATGTTCGCCTCCCGCGATTGGCCGGGGTAGACGACGGCAAAGCCGTGGCGATCCGCCAGCGCGTTCATCCCCGTCCCGGCTGCGAAATCATGCGGGTTCTGCGTGCAGCCATGCAGCATCATCACGAGCCCCGTCGGCGCGGTTTCACGCCCCTTCGGCAGATGCAGCACGTAATCGCGGCTGCCTGCATCGCAGGAAAAACTCTCACCGCCCATGCCGTGTGCCATCCGGCGCGCGCCTTTCTTCAGCCGCGGCTTGAACGAAGGCATCCGCGTGTTGAAGGCACCGCCGCGGGGCAGGCCCTTCAGCACGGCATTCATATCGGGCAGCGCGTTTCGCTGCGGCATAGGGTTCGTCTGCCCGGGGGCGGAACCCTGACCGCTGCCATTGCCCAGTGCGGCCTGAATAAGCCGGGTGGCTTCCATCAGATCGCCTGCGCGTACGGCATCCGTCGCCTGCCCCATGGCAGTCGTGTCAAACTTCTTCATCGATTTCATCCTGCTCTCGTTACGAAACGCCCGAAGGGCGGCGGATCACATGATCCTGTCGGCCAGTGCGGCCTTAACTTCCTTCGAAGCCTGCAAGGCCCCCAACACGGTGAGCGAGCCGATCGTGGCACGGGCCAGTTCCGGCGTTACGTCAGACGCGATGCGCGCCAGTCCAACGACCTTCACATGAAGCACCTCGCCCTTGTCCTTCAGACCCTGAAGGTAGGTGGCATCATAGTCCCGCAGGCCGAGTTCGAGCGTGTGCCGCTCGATGGACTTTTCGACCTGCGCGCCTTCGGTAGCCAATTGGTTGCGGATCGCCGTCCGAATGAAATCCGTCCGGTTTTGGTAAAATCCTTCCTGAACCAACAGGTCCACCCGCCCCAGATCCACATATCCGAGGTTTATGGTGATCTTTTCGCTTTCCGGCGTCTTGTCGCGCAGTTGCCTGACATTCATCTCAAACTCCATCCATGTGGATGGTATATGGATGTCATATGCCATCCCGCAACCCTCTTTTGTACGAAAATCGACGCTGGGTCGTTTTTTCTTCGATCGCGGCACGGGGTGGGATCAGCCATTTCCGGCAAGTCCGATATGCGTAGGAAACTGTGTACATTCAGGCCGCCACCCCTTACCGACACGCAGATTCGCGCCGCTTGGGCGCAGATGGCCCGAATTTCGCGGCAGGCCCCGCAGAACAGGACGATCCCTTGATCCAGACGATAGCCGACGCGCTTGCCCAGCAGGGCTATGAGACCCTGACCGCCGTACAGACGGCAGTGACCGATCCCGCGCTGGCCGATCAGGATCTGCTGGTCTCTGCTCAGACCGGCTCGGGCAAGACGGTGGGCTTCGGCCTTGCCATCGCGCCGACCCTTTTGGGAGAGAGCGAAACCTTCGGTCCGGCGGGCGCGCCTTTGGCCCTGATCATCGCACCCACGCGTGAACTGGCGATGCAGGTGAGCCGCGAGTTGACGTGGCTCTATGGAAAGGCGGGCGCGGTCGTCACGACCTGCGTCGGCGGTATGGACAGCCGCACCGAGCGGCGGGCGCTGGAACGGGGGGCGCATGTCGTCGTGGCCACGCCCGGGCGGCTTTGCGACCACATCAAACGCGGCAATGTCGATATGGACAATCTGCGCGCCGTGGTGCTGGACGAGGCGGACGAAATGCTCGACCTCGGCTTCCGGGATGAGTTGGAATTCATCCTCTCCGAAGCCCCCGAAGACCGCCGCACCCTGCTCTTTTCCGCAACCGTGCCTGCAGCAATCGCCAAGCTGGCGAAATCCTATCAGCGGGATGCGCAGCGCATTACCACGGTGGGCGAGACGAAACAGCATAGCGACATCGAATATCGCGCCCTGAACGTACACCCGCGCGACACCGAAAACGCCATCATCAACGTCCTGCGCTACTACGAAGCGAAGAACGCCATCGTCTTCTGCAATACCCGGGCAGCGGTATCGCGGCTGACGACCCGGTTTACCAACCGCGGCTTTTCGGTCGTGGCCCTGTCGGGTGAGCTCACGCAGTCGGAGCGGACGAACGCGCTTCAGGCTCTGCGCGATGGTCGGGCGCGGGTCTGTATCGCCACGGACGTGGCCGCGCGGGGCATCGACTTGCCGAACCTCGAGCTGGTGATCCATGCGGACCTGCCCTCGAACTCCGATACGTTGCTCCACCGGTCCGGGCGCACGGGCCGAGCCGGGCGCAAGGGCGTCTCGGCCCTTATTGTGCCCCCCAAGCTGCGCAGCAAGGCGAACCGGCTGCTTGGCGGGGCGAAGCTGAAGGTGGAATGGGCCGCCGCCCCCACCGCGGCAGAGGTGAACGCACGCGATCAGGAGCGTCTGCTGTCCGACCCCGCCTGGTCCGATCCGGTCCCCGAGGATGCCGAAGAGTTCGTCGGCGCGCTAGTCGAACAATTCACCCCCGAACAACTGGCCACGGCCTTCGTGAACCTCTACCGCGCGCGCCAGTCCGCGCCCGAGGAACTGACCGACCCGGGCGCGCCGGGGGAAGACAAACCGCGCCGCGATTTTGGGCCATCGGTCTGGTTCTCGGTCTCCACGGGCCGCAACGACGGGGCCGAACCGCGCACCCTGCTGCCGATGCTGTGCCGTCTCGGTGATCTGACGAAGGACGATATCGGCGCCATCCGCGTTCAGCCCAGCCATAGCTTCGTGGAAATCCGCGCCTCTTCAGCGGAAGCATTTGCGAAAGCGCTTGGGCCCGAGATGACAGTGGAGCGCGGCGCGGTCGTAACCCGGCTGGACGAGGCCCCCGATCTGCCGCGCGGACCGCGCCTGGCGGACAAACGCGGTCCGAAGCCCGACCGCAAGCCGCGCCCCGGTGGCCCGAGGGACGGCGCCGAAAAACCCTACAAACAGAAACGCAAACCCCGGGAGGAAGACACCCCTGCCCCCTCCGCCCCGCGGGCGAACCGGCCTGCCGAAGGCAAGCCCAAGTTCGATAAACCCCGTGCCCCCAAGGGGGAGCGCCCGCCAAAGTCGCACAAGACCGAACGGTCGCCCATGAAGCCGGGCGCCAAGCCAAAGCCCAAGACCGGTGCCAAAGCGGGGGAGGACAGACCGGCGACGGCGAAACCGAAAACCAAAGCCGTCTGGAAAACGGAGAAACCCGCAGGCGATACGGCCCGGAAGCCGAAAACGAACCGCCCCGAAGGCAAACCCGCGGCCAAGACCTATGACCGCGCGGCGGACCCGTCGAAACGGTTCACGCCGCCGAACAAGATCGGCAAGCAGGGCGGGAAACCGGCGGCCAAAGGAAAACCCGGCGGCAAGCCTGCGCGCCCCTCTGGCGGGAATGCGGTGCCCCGCCGTGGCAAGAACAGCTTCGGCCCGAAATGATCCGGCCCAAGTGATCCGGACTTGAATGGCAAAGGCCCGCCCCTCGGACAAGGAGGCGGGCCTTTACCTCGCAGGGTCGGCTTGTGCTCAGCCCTTGCCCTTCCACGGTACCAGCAGGCGTTCGGCCCAGCGCATCAGCATGTCGATGCCGAAGCCGATGATGCCGATCAGGATGATCCCCATGATCACGATGTCGGTGTTCTGGAACTTCGACGCGACCATGATCATCATGCCCGCGCCCTTTTCGGCGGCGACGAGTTCCGCCGCCACGACGGTTCCCCAGCAGACCCCCATGGCCACCCGCGCCCCGGTGAAAATCTCCGGCAGGGAGTTGGGAATGATTACGTAGCGCATGATCTGCCATTTACTGGCACCAAGCGAATAGGCCGCGTGCACCTTCGAAATCTTGACTCCCGACACGCCGGACCGGGCCGCGATGGCCATGATCCAGAGCGCCGCGAGGAACAGCAGGATGATCTTGCCCGTCTCCCCGATGCCCGCCCAGATGATCACCAGCGGGATCAAGGCCAGCGGCGGCACGGGGCGCATGAATTCGACGATCGGGTCGAACCAGCCGCGGAACCAGTTGCTCAGCCCCATGGCATAGCCCAGTGGAATGCCTAGAAGCGCACCGCAAAGGAAGCCTGCGATGACCCGGAACAGGGACCAGCCGAGGTGGCCAAGAAGGGTCGTATTGCGGAAACCTTCATCGGCGATCCGCAGCGTCCGGTTCCAGACCTCTTCGGGGGCAGGCAGGTAGAGAGGTTCCATCTGCCAGCCCGTGCGCGGCTCGAAGTTGGGCGTCCCCTTGTCGGAAAGCGTGACCTTGCCGCCCGGGATCGTCACGGAGGACCCCGGCTCTACCGGCTCACCGTTTATTTCGACGATACGGGCCCCGTCCTTCTTGGTGATCTCGTCATTGCGGTCAAAGGGGATCAGCACACTGCGCCACTGCGCCACCTTGGCCACATCGTTCTTGGCAAAGCCGTCCCCCGGCGGCACCTCCTCAACGTCCACGTCAGCGCCCCGCGGGAAAACCACCAATGACACGGTCGCATCGTCGCGGCTGCCGTCTTCGGCTTCGGCGACATAGGTGAATGACGTCTCCCCCACGAAGGGCCCGGGGGCATGCATGAACTCGGGCAGCAGCTTCGATCCGGTGAACGCCCCCCAGAGCACAAAGATCGTCAGGACAGAGATGACACCGGCGATCCGATTGGGCCGCACCGCGGATTCGTCCCCGAACGTGACCGTCTTCAACGAGGTATAGTCCCGCGTGGCCGTCTGCACGAGCTTGGTGACGACAAAGAAAGAGATCGTGAATATCGCGATATAGATCAGCAGAATGGTCATGCGCTCGCCTCCATGCGACCCATGATTTCTTCCTCCATGTCCCAGATCATACCGAGGATTTCTTCACGTCGCTCTGCAAATTCGGGATGTTTCTTCACCTCCCGCAGGTCCTGCCCCACGCCCAGTTCGGCAAACGGCAGGCGGTATTCCTTGTGTATGCGTCCGGGCCGCGGGGCCATGACGATCAGTCGCTCGCCCAAAAGCAGTGCCTCCTCCACAGAGTGGGTGATCAGAATGATCGTCTTGCCGGTTTCCTTCCACAGCTTGAGCACGAGGCTCTGCATCTTCTCACGCGTCAGTGCGTCCAGCGCGCCCAGCGGTTCGTCCATCAGGATCACATCCGGATCGTTGGCGAGACAGCGGGCCAGCGCCACGCGCTGTTGCATGCCGCCGGACAATTCATAAACGGCCTTTTCCTTGAAATCCTGCAGGCCGACCACGTCCAGCAGGTGATTGACGATCTCGGCCTTCTCTTTCTTGGGCATGCCCTTCATCGAAGGGCCGAACCCGACGTTGTCGCGCACCGACATCCATTCAAACAGCGCACCCTGCTGGAATACCATGCCGCGTTCTGCGTCCGGGCCGTGGATCTCATGGCCATTCAGCGTCATCCGGCCTTCGGTCGGCGCGAGAAAACCGGCCACGATGTTGAGCAATGTCGTCTTGCCACAGCCGGAGGGGCCGAGCACGCTGAGCAACTCACCCTCCTTCAGGTCGAGCGACACGTCCTTGAGCGCCTGAACAGCACCGCCACCGGGCAGATCGAAGCGCATTGACAGGTCTTGTATGGATAATCCGGTCATTGGTCCGCTTTCGGGCCCCTCGGGGCGATTTGATTGGATGGCGACGTGCGCCGGGAGCCGGCCCCCGGGCATATGCCGGGGACCGTCCGTCAATCGAGTGCCCACCGCGCCATGCGCAGCGGGCCCTACTTCAGTTTACATGCCCTGTGCGGACTTCAGCGGTCCGGTGTTCACCGTGCCTTCGTAGCTGTCGAGCGCAGCATCGATGGAGCCTGCCTCCACGAAGACATTCGCCACGCCTTTCATAAATTCCTGACCGCCACCGCCGAGCCATTTCTCGCCCAGCTGCTCATCGACACTCGGAAACTCGAACGTCGCCATGGTTTCCTTGGTGGCCTGTTCGTCCATGCCGGCATCTTTCGCGATGACGGGCAGCATCTCTTCCATGTTCTCGCCGGAATTCCACATTTCGTTGGCATCTGCCGTCACCTTGAGGAACTTGGCGACCATGTCACCGTTTTCGGCGACATAGGATGCAGGCGCGGAAGTCACGTCAAACACCAGAATGCCAAGCTCTTCCTTCTCGGCCCCGGTCAACAGGACGTTGCCGCTTTCCTTCATGCGGCGCAGCGCACCACCCCAGCCGCAGGCCATGTCGACAGAACCCTGGCTCAGGGCCGCCGCGCCCTCTGCCGGTGCCATGTCGACAATTTCCATGCTGCTGATGTCCACGCCGAAGTGATTCATCTGCTCAAGAAAGCCGTAGTGCGCCGCGGTGCCCAGCGGCACGGCGACCTTCTTGCCGGCCAGTTCCCCGGCGCTGTCCTTGTCTATCTCCAACGCGCTGTTCACGACGCAGTTGTCATTCTCCGAATAGGAAACCGCCACATCGACGATCTGGATATCCTGCCCGGCGGATGTCGCCACGACGAAGGGGGGCACCCCTTGGCTCACGGCAATCTGCACGTCACCGGAGGCCATCGCGGCGCTCATCGCGGTGCCGGAATCAAAGCTCACCCAGTTGATTTTCGTGCCCATCTCCTCTTCGTAGGTGCCGTTCACCTTGGCGTATTGAAAGGGCATCGGCCATTCGAGGAAATAGGCGACCGTGATCTCGCCATGCGCATCGGCAAAGGCCGCTTGCGATCCGGCCATCAGTGCGGCACCGGCAACGGCGCCTTTCAGGATAGTCTTGAACGTCATTGATATTCTCCCGTGTTGAGACCACGCAACCGCGATCATGTCAGAATGGACGGTTTTCCGTCTCTTGTGACCCGGCACATTACTGCACATGCCCGGTGCTGGTGCAATGAGTGACGATACGGCGCTCCGAATCAACGATTTTTTCCAAGCATTTCGGAACATTGCAGCCAAGCGGGATGTGCGGCGTTCATTAGTTTTCTGGACAATTTTCCAAGCACCGCAAAGACTTGGAATGGGATGGATGGTCTCAAAAAGATTTACGCCACCTAAACTGGCCATACGATAGGGAAAACTCTGGCCCTACGACATTTGCAAAAATGAGAGTGTGGTTCGATAATGCCGGGACCCCGCGCCCGGAACGACTGCCCGACCTCCCCCATAGAAAGGTTTCCGACATGGACGGCAACTTCAGCGAAAACGACATCTCCCGCATTGTCGAAGCCGACCGTGCGCATATCTGGCATCACCTAAGTCAGCACAAACCCTACGAAACGACCGACCCCCGGATCATCGTCGAAGGCAAGGGCATGCGGGTCTGGGACCAGCGCGGCAAGGAACATCTGGATGCCGTCTCGGGTGGGGTCTGGACCGTGAACGTGGGCTATGGACGCGAATCAATCGCGAACGCCGTGCGCGACCAATTGGTCAAACTGAACTACTTCGCCGGCTCGGCAGGCTCCATCCCCGGGTCTAACTTCGCCGAAAAGCTGATTTCGAAGATGCCCGGCATGACCCGTGTCTACTATTGCAACTCCGGTTCGGAAGCGAACGAGAAGGGGTTCAAGATGGTCCGCCAGATCGCGCACAAGCGCTATGGCGGCAAGAAGCACAAGATCCTCTACCGTGACCGGGATTACCACGGCACCACGATTTCCTGTCTGTCAGCCGGCGGACAGGACGAGCGCAACGCCCAATACGGCCCCTTCACCGACGGGTTCGTGCGGGTGCCGCATTGCCTTGAATACCGCAAGTTCGAGCAGGACGGCGCGCCGGAGGACAACTACGGCACTTGGGCAGCCGACCAGATCGAAAAAATCATCCTTTCCGAAGGGCCGGATACCGTTGGCGGGCTCTGCCTTGAGCCGGTGACGGCTGGCGGAGGCGTCATCACCCCGCCCGATGGCTACTGGGAGCGGGTTCAGGAAATCTGCCGCAAATACGATGTGCTGCTGCATATCGATGAAGTCGTCTGCGGGGTCGGGCGCACCGGTCAATGGTTCGGATACCAGAATTACGGCGTCCAGCCGGACATGGTGACCATGGCAAAAGGAGTCGCGTCGGGCTACGCCGCGATTGCCTGCCTCGTGACCACGGAAGAGGTCTTTGACATGTTCAAGGACAACGCCGAGGACCCGCTCAACTACTTCCGTGACATCTCCACCTTCGGCGGATGCACAGCCGGCCCGACCGCGGGCCTGGAGAACATGCGGATCATCGAGGACGAGGGCCTGCTGGAGAATACCGAGCAGATGGGCCACTACATGCTGGAACAGTTGGAGGAACTGTCCGACAAGCACTCCGTTATCGGGCAGGTCCGTGGCAAGGGGCTCTTCCTCGGGGCTGAACTGGTACAGGATCGCGACAGCCGTGCGCCGGTGGCCGAAAAACTCGTCCAGAAAGTCGTGGGCGACTGTATGGAACAGGGCGTCATCATCGGGGCCACCAACCGCTCGTTGCCGGGGCGGAACAACACGCTCTGCTTCTCGCCTTCCCTGATTGCGCGAAAGAGCGATATCGACGAGATCATCGCCGCAGTGGACGGCGCACTCGGCCGGGTTTTCACCAAGGCGTAAAAGCGCCGCTCCGCGCATGAGGCACATCTCCGGTTGACCCGGGGGTGCGCTTCTCTATTTAGTGCATTGTCTTGCCCGAACATGACACGCAGCGAACCCCTACCCCTGCCTGAAAACAGGGGTGGAAAAAATCCCGGGAGCGATCCGTCATGAAATTCGGAACCAAAGGGATTCTCCTGCGTTTCAGAAACAGCAATGAAGTGGAGAATAAAATGACAAAGTTTCTTATGGTCGTTCCGATGATCACCGCACTCGGCGCATGCGCCCCCGGCGGTGGTTTCACCAAGCAGCAAGGCGCCCTGACTGGCGCCGCTCTCGGTGCAGCAGCCGGTGCCGCAGTTTCCAGCGATGACGATCAGGTCGTCGGCGCGCTGGTGGGCGGTGCCGCAGGCGCGGCAGCAGGTAACTACCTTGGCCGTTCGGCCAGCGGTCAGTGCGTGTATCAGAACTCCGCAGGTCAGCGTTACACAGCTGCTTGCCCCTGATAGATTCTTTTCAGAATTCGGAAATGGCCCCGCATCGCGTCGGGGCCATTTTCGTTATGAAGGGCCACTTTGTGGGCAAGTTCCTTAAGTAACGCGCACCCATGTCGCCATACCATCGGCCTGATGGCTCAGCATGTGACAATGGATCATCCACGCACCGGGGTTGTCGAATACGCAGAGCACCTCTGCCGTATCGCCCGCCGCGACGAGCGTAGTGTCCCTGAGATAAGTGGCGTCACCCGACGCATCGGTTTCCCAGAAATGATGACCGTGAAGATGGATGCCATGCGGGAACGGGGTTTCATTGCGCAGGCGCAACCGCACGGTTTCGCCCCGGCGGGCCGATAAAAGCGGCGCTTGCGGCAGACCACTCACGTCATTGAACGCCCATGTTCCGAAGCCTCCATGCGTTCCGCCACCCGCGCCGCCTTGCATTACCAGATCGACAGTTTGCGCAATCTTGCCCGGGCGGGGAACCGGGTTAGCCGGCAACGGGCCCACAGGATCTGTGCGCCTTTCGCGCGTACCTTGAACGGAAAGGCGGGCTAGCCCCTCACCGCTGGGGGCGTCACGCAAGTCCACCTCGCCAATCACATCGCCGATGATATCCACCCGCTGGCCGGGCGCGAGCACGAGCGTTTCGATCGGTAGCGGAGAAGCCAGCGGCATACCGTCAAAAGCCACGCAGCGCCCGGATAACCCGGTCACTTCCAAGGTGAATATACGGTCGGGAACAGGATTGATGATGCGCAGGCGCACACGGTCCCCAAGGCGAACGCTTTTTGCTGACAGGAACGCTGTCTTTACGTTACCCATGCGTCCGAGGGTGGCGAAATCCTCCCTCGGGAATTCCTCATCGAACTGGCCTGCATTGTCGAGCAGGATGTCGAAGAGCATGGCCGTGACGTCCCGGTCCACATCGGGGGGCGTGCGCTCCTCAACGATCAGAGGGCCGAACAGCCCGCGTGCCACCTGCTCATAGGACAGGTAATGCGAGTGATACCAATAGGTGCCGACGTCAGGGACGGGAAAGGCGTAGTCGAAAGCTTCACCCGGGATGATCACATCCTGCGTCAGCACATTCACCCCGTCCATCCTGTTGGGCAGCCGGATACCGTGCCAGTGCACCAAAGTGCCGTCCTGTAGTCGGTTGTCGATCCGCACACGCAAGGTATCGTTCTGAGCCACGCGGATCTCGGGCCCGGGGCAGGAACCGTTGAACCCAAGCATCTCCACCTGCTTGCCGCCCACCTGCAGGCCCGCGGGCCCCGGTCGCAGGGTAAGTGCCTTGACCCCAGCCAACGAAGACATGGGCAAGGCGGCAGCACCGAGAGAGAGCAGCATGGTTCGGCGGCTGAGCATGAAGGCTCCTTGGGTCTTTACCTGCACTAAGTCCTCTTATGAGGAGATACCCCCTCATGCCGAAACCCTGCGCAAATGCAAAGCATTCACGCAGGGTTCTCCGCTTTGGGAGGGTTTTTGCCGGCTTAGAAAAGCCCCAGGGCGCGGGCAGGCATCCAGAGCCCCATGAAAACCATCATCAGGTTTTCGGTGAGCGAAACGAAGCCGAGCGGTACGTTGGAGGACCCGCCCACACAGGCGCATTTCAGTTCACGCTTGTCGATATAGACAGCCTTGAAGACGGAAACCGCGCCCACCGTACCGATAAAAAGCGCCACGGGCGCGGAAATCCAGACCAGAGCACCGGCCACCATTAGGATACCCGCCAGCGCTTCCCCGAAGGGATAGAGACGGCCATAACGAACCCAGCGCCGCGCCAGCAGATCGTAGTTGAGGAACATGGTTGAAAAACTTTCGACGTCCTGCAACTTCTGAACCGCCAGAAAGCACATCGAGATCGCGATGAACCATTCGAAGGCGCGCAAGGTGAAGATCGTGCCGAAGAACGCCCAGCTCAGCCCAAGCGCCATCGAAAACGCGACGGAGAAGATGGCGATGACCGGCTGATAGGATGTCTCATCCTCGTCTGGAACGTCATCGCCGAAATATTCGCGCAAGGCCTCGTATCCGCCAATGCGCTTACCGTCGATGAACACCTGCGGGGTCGTTTCCACATTGTGTTCGCGTTTGAAGCTCTCGGTCTCTTCCTTGGTCGTCAACCAGTGGTCATCGACCTCGTATCCTTCCCGCTCCAGCCGGTCCTTTGTCTTGAGACCGTAGGGGCAAAGATGCTCTTCCATCACCATCCGGTAGAGGGTTGCTGTCTTCTGGTCTGAGTCCTTTGGCATGGTTTCTTCCTCTCATCAGCAATTCCAGTAACCGTTGAACCCGACACGCAGCGCCGGATCGGTCGTCAGGTCGAAGATCATGTCTGTCCCATCCCCGGCGGGCGCGATGGAAACGTTCACCTTGTCCGCCGAGAAGCGGTCCGTTCCTTCCGGGGCAAGCTCAATCAATGAGCCGGATACCTTGATGACACCTTTGTCACCGCTGACGGCAAGAATGGGGTCGGCATCCACGGCACGGCGGAACCGGCAGGTCGCATCAGGAACCACGCGCCCGATCTCCTCTTCGGTGAGGGGGGAGGGCCGCACGCCGGCAATCTCGACCGAGGAAAGCGCGGCATCGATGCTTTCGACCGCTGCGGGTTCATCGGTCTTGCCCAAGGGGAAATCATCGCCCGCTTCGCCGTTCCGCTCGATGTCGTCCATCAGATAACGCATTTCCGCAATCTCGCGATCTTGGGCGAGCACGATCTCCTCCGCGAGTTTTTTCACACGGGGGTCCGTAATTTCAGCACGGGAACTGGTCAGGATCGCGATGGAGTGGTGGGGGATCATGGCGCTCATCCATGAACGATCCTGCACCGTCACCTGACTGCGCATCAGGAAAAGTCCCAGCCCGAAGACGATACCGGCACCGACGAATATCGCGATGTTCGCAGTCTTGTTGGAATACATGCCCAACATGAACGCCAGCATGATGACGGCCATCATGCCGCCCATGTAGAGGGCCATGTAGACGCGGGATTCGCTGTAGAAGACCTGTTCGATCGAATACGAATTTGCGTACATCAATCCGTACATGACGACGGTTGACGTGATGATCATTGCGAAAAAGCGCCAGTAGGACATAGTTCCCTCCTGAAATGTTATTGACTATAATTTGAACAACCATCCAGCGGGGCAAGGTTCCCTCTGGAAGCGTTCAAAGCGGCTAGTTTACCAACATTTCCGAGCAAATTGGCCTTTCACACCCCAAAGTGCTGGCCCGATCGCTAACCACCGGTCTTTTCATCTGCTGCCGTTCGTGCGGCCTGCATCTTTTGCACCGGAACGGGCCATGTGGATTTCAGATAGGCGATGACCGCCTGTATCTCCTCATCGCTCAACTGGTCGCCGAAACCGGGCATCCCGCTGTCGAAGGTGATCCCTTGCTCGGCCATCACCGCGCTGCCCCCAAGCTTGGTATAGGCGAACAACATGCTGTCTGGGTGGTGCCAGGTATGGCCCGTCTCATCATGGGGCGGGGCCGGCAGGCGACCGTCGGGGCCGGGGCTTTTCCAGTCCGGCTGCCCTTCGAGATTGGCACCATGACAGGCAGCGCAATAGTCATCGTAAATCGCCTTGCCCAAGGCGACGTCACCGGCAATCTCTTCCATCGCGGCGACGCCCTTGTCATCCGAGATGCTCCAGATGATCGTTCCGGCCACCACCAGACCGGCCAGCCCCAGACCGGAGATGAGCGCCGCGCGATTCATGAAACCACGATCCGAGTCGTCATGCCCGATGCCGCGTGCGACAGCATATGGCAATGCAGCAGCCATTGGCCCGGGTTATCCGCCACGAAAGCAATCTCCCGTGCCGCACCACGTTCAATCAACGTCGTATCGCGCAGTGGGCCGAGCACACCGTTCTCCCCCATTTCATTAAAATGCATCCCGTGCAGGTGGATGGCATGGGGGAAGGCGGTATCGTTCGTCACCCTGAGCTGCACATGCTCCCCGCGGGAAAGTTTTGCCAAGGGCTCATTATCCATGCCATCGGCGGAACCGTTGAACGCCCAGAAGCGTCCCGCCTCCACCAGCTCGCCCATCGATTTCGGCTGACCGTTGAGCGTGGCCGAACGCAGCCCGCCCATCGCGCCGCCTTCCATCTTCAGGTTCAACCGGGTGGCCTGGGCCAGATCTACAACCTCATGCCGGTTCGAAGGAAGGGCCGCGGGTTGGCCCCGGCGACTTTCGGACGCCTTGCTGTCGACCTCAAAAGCGACCTGGCTGAAACTCTCCTGCCGGTCGAGGTGCAGGATATGCGCGGCCTCGCCCGGTTCCGTTACCACATCCACGATAAGATCGGCCCGCTGGGCGGAACCGAGGATGATCGGTTCCGTCACCGCAAGCGGTTCTTTGAGCGGCATGCCATCCAGTGCGATGATCCAGCCTTCCATCCCGTGCAGTTGCAGCGGAAAGGTACGCGCGTTCGAGGCGTTGATAAGACGCAGGCGGAACCGTTCGTTCTGCTTTGCAGGCACGGTCAGGTTGTAGGTTCCGTTGGTCGTGACGTAGTTGCCCATCCGTCCCGCATGGCTCTGCGCATGGGGGGAATCGAAATCCCCGGCGATCTGGCTGGTCTGCGGATCAATGAGCCAGTCATCGAAGATCAGGACCTCTTCGCGATCAACATCCGGCTTATCAGCTTCTTCCACGATTAGCGCGCCGTAAAGGCCGCGCGCCACCTGTTCGGTTGAGCGGTTATGGGCGTGATACCAATATGTCCCCGCATCGGGCGCCACGAAATCATAGTCGAAATCGGCCTTCGGCTCGACCGCGGGCTGGGTCAGCCCCGCCACGCCGTCCATCTCATTGGCGATGCGAATACCATGCCAATGCACAGAGGTCGCCTGCGGCAGCGCATTCTGCAGTTTGCGCTGAACCCGCGCACCTTGGGCCACGCGGATTTCAGGGCCAGGTGCCCGGCCTTCGAACCCCCAGATGGAGGTCGTGCCATAGGCTTCCGGCAAAAGCTGGATGTCGCCCACCTGTGCATTCAGGGGGGTAATACCCGTGGCCGCCGACAGCGGGCCGCGGGGCAGCAAGGCGAATGCGCCCGCGGCGGAAAGAAATTCGCGTCGGCTCAACTTAGGCATGGTCGTTACATTCCCTTATGGATCACTGTCCATGATATAGGTCGCCATCGCCTGCAGGTCATCGTCTGTCAGGAAACCTGTGCCATATTGCACGACTTCCGCCATCGATCCGCCAAACACATCCCCGCTGGGGGTGATGCCGGAACGCAGGGCATAGGCCAGATCATCCACTGTCCAGCCACCCTCTGCGAGGTCGTCCGCACGGATAGACGGTGCCTTGCCCCCTACGGGGAGTTTATCGTTGCCCCTGAACTGCTCACCGGGAATTCGCGCACCTGCGAAATTACGGGGGGTATGGCAGGCGGCGCAATGCGCGGCACCATTCACCAGCCAGCGGCCCCGGTTCCAGACATCGCTCTTGCCCTCGACCGGCTCGACGTTGGGCGGGTTGAGATAGGCAGCCCGCCACAGCTTCAGCCCCCAACGCTGATCGAAGGGAAAGGACACGTCATGCGCAGGCGCGGATTCTGCGACCGCCGGTACCGTCTGGAAGGCGGCCCATAGATCGGCAATGTCCTGATCAGAGAATTTTCCGTAAAAGGGATAGGTGAAGGTCGGGTAATAAGGTTTTCCGTCGGGGGAAATGCCCTGCCGCACTGCCCGGGCGAAGTCCTGCACGGTCCAGTCTCCGATACCATGTACCGGATCGGTCGTCAGGTTCGGCGGGTAGAAAAGACCGAAGTCGGTCGGCAGCGGCGCGCCTCCGGCCAGTGGCTTGCCACCGGCTTCGGCATTGGTGTGACAGGCGATGCAACCGCTCGCCCGGGCAAGATAGGCCCCGCGTTCCGCGTTACCCGCCTGCGCGATTGCGGCCACCGCATTGCCGACCGGCCAGAAGATCAGGGCCGTGATGGTCACAACGGCTCCGACCGCACCCAGGGTGAACAACCAAAGCAGAACCCGCATGATGCTAGTTCTTCTCTGCGCGGAACTTCTGATGGCAGGCAGAGCAGGTCTGCGTGACTGCCGCGAAGGCTGCGTCCGTCGGCAAGGCCGCGACCTCTTCGACGGTCATCATCTTGTCTTCACCGGCAGCAGCGCCGCCCATCATGGTAGATGCACCGCCACCCATCATCGACGAAGCGCCACCGCCCATCATCGAAGACGCGCTGCCTGTATCCATCATTCCGCCGGAACTGCCCCCCATCATCGACGAGGATTGGCCGCCGCCATCCTTCTTGGCGAGGCCGTTCTCGGCACCCTCCTTCAGCCCAGTCGCGTAGACCTGCAACTTTTCTGCGAGGGCCGCGAACTCTTCAGGCTCTTCCCAGATTGCGGGCAGTGCAACCGAGGGCATGGCATCGCTGCCTTCGGGGAACAGCTTGACCATGTCCTCACCCGCATGGGCTATGAAAACATCGGCCGCCGCACGTACCGCGTCAGCGTCGTAGTCTTCCTTGCCGCGCATGATCGGCGCCATCGCCTTCACCGCCTTGCTCATGGCCGACATGCCGTCCATGCGCTCTTTCACGACACCGGTCGCCCCGCTGTGTGCGAGCGCGGCAGCCCCGAAGGAGACCGTCAGAGCAGCCGTAATCCAGTACTTCATCGCCATTGGGGAGTTTCTCCTCAGTTGATTCCGTTCGCGCGCTGCAATTCGCGCACGTAGGCCGCCACCATCTTCACATCGGCATCCGTCAGCCCCTCCACAGGGGGCATGTTGCCGAAGTTCCAGTGATGCGCCCGCACGCCGTTTTTCGCGGCGAGCAGGAAGGCCGCATCACTATGGTGGCTCGGTTCGTAAATCTTGTGGACGAGCGGGGGCGCGACACCGTTCTGGCCCGCGGCATTCGCCCCGTGGCAGGCGGCGCAGGACGTATCGAACACGCGCTTGCCCACTTCTGCTGTCTGCGAAAGCTCGCTCGGCAGAGCGACCTCCACGATCGGGTCGCCCTCTTCCACGGACGACAGATCAGGCGGCGTCATCGAATGGCCAGCCATCGTGTCTGGCTGCGTTTGCTGCCAGATCACGACCGCACCCCCGACTACGAAAAACGCAGCGATGAGCAAACCGGTTCTTGAGATCATATCAGCTTGACCTGCGCGCCGACCGGCGTGCGCCCAAAGACTTCTTCGATATGCTCGTTATAGAGCCCGATGCACCCGTTGGAGGAGGCGCGCCCGATCTTCCGGGTGTCCTGCGTGCCGTGGATACGGTAGTAGGTCCAGCTCAGGTACAGGGCGTGGGAGCCCAGCGGATTGCGCGGATCACCGCCTTCGATGCGGGCAGGCCAATCCGGATTACGCTCAAGCATCGAAGGCGTGGGCGACCAGCCGGGGGCCACGCGCTTTTCGATTACGCTGGTATAACCGCGCCGTGTCAATTCGTCAGAGACAGGCACCGAAGTCGGATAGATCCGCATTTCACCATCGGCCGTCCAGTGCTGCAAAACCTTGTTGTTCGTATCAGACAGAATGATACCGCTGCCGATGCTGTCGAAGTGATCCTGCCAGCGGTGAAGCTCGAAAGCGGACTGATTGCGCCGGATCGGGGCAGTACCCTGGGCCTTCAGGATCGAAGGCGCGAACAAGCCTGCACTGCCCGCCGAAAGCATGAGCGACCGGCGGGACATCAATGATTTGCTGTTGGACATAATTCCTGTCTCTTCCTCGTTGCTGCTGTTGTGGATAATAAGCCAGCCGCGCGTAATGAGAACCACGCAGGGGCCTGTGTTTTGTAAAGTTATGTAACGTACCCGAAGGCAGCGATGCCTGTTGATGCGTGCATTTCAACCTTCAGCCAGTGACCGGCTGTAATACAACCCGCGTCCCGATGGGCACAAGTCCGTAAAATTCCACGATATGATCATTGGTAAGCCGTGCGCAGCCGTTGGAGACGCGCTGCCCGATGGTAGAGGGATCGTCCGTGCCATGAATGCGCAGATAGGTATCCCAGCCACCTTGATCGAAAAGATAAAGCGCCCGTGCGCCCAACGGGTTATTCGGCCCACCCGGCATACCATCGGCGTAACGCGCGTATTTCGCAGGCTCCCGTTCGATCATGCCGGGGGTGGGTGTCCATGGCGGCCATTTGCGCTTGTGCGCCACGTAGAACTCGCCCGGCTCATAGAGCCCCTGCCGCCCGATCCCTACGGAATAGCGCAGCGCCGTTCCACCCCCGAGCGTCCAGTAAAGCGCGAATCGGTTTGGGTTCACATGTATCTCGCCCGGCACGGGCACCTCGGGATAATCGACGATGCGCGGCAGCATGGATTCGGGCAGACCCGAAGGGGGAATCATCGCGTCGTATTGTTCTGGGGTATGGGCCAAGGCCCCCCGCGCCATAGCCATGGACGCGATAGTGCTCGTCAGGAACTCACGTCTTTTCATGTCTGCTCTCTCCTCTGGGACGTTTCTATCGGACGAAGCGCACGTCCCTGCGCCTCTCGCGTATCTTCTTCCTGCGTTTCCGCCTCTGTAGCGCGCGGCAGAACCACGGTCGCACGTAGTCCGCCTTCGGCGCGGTTCGACAATTTTATGGAACCCCCATGCTCCAGAACGATGCTCCGCGCGATGGAAAGCCCCAGTCCATGCCCACCGGTATCAAGCGACCGGGAGGTCTCCAGCCGCACATAGGGATCGAAGACGGATTCCAGCTTTTCTTCGGGGATGCCGGGGCCGTCGTCATCGATCACGATTTGGGCCGTATCATCGCTCAGGCTCCAGTCCACACGGGCGCAGCCCCCGTACCGCTGGGCGTTCTCGATCAGGTTCCGGAGCGCCCTGCGCATTGCCGCGGGCTTCACCGGAACGATCAAAGGCGCCGTTCCGAGAACCTGCAGATTTGCGATTTGCAGACCCTCGATCGATTCAGCCAAATCCGTAGGGCGCACTTCTTCGTGAAGACCGACGCCCTTGGCGAAATCCAGGGTCGCGTCGATCATGTGTTGAAGCTCTTCGCTGGAGGCCACGAGCGAACGCCGCGTCTCCGGGTCGTCGACCATTTCCGCCCGCACCCGAAGCGCGGTCAACGGTGAACGCAGATCATGCGCCAGTGCCGCGAGCATCTGGGTCCGGTCCGAAACGAAGCGGGTAAGTCTGTCCTGCATGGTGTTGAAGGCATGGGTCAGTTCGCGCACCTCACGCGGGCCCACCACCGGTATCGCCCCTTTCCCCGCCCCACGGCCCAGCCGCTCGGAAGCGCGGGCCAACCGGTTGAGCGGCCCTGTCAACCGGGCGAGCAAGAACCAGAAGCTCGCAATGAGCAACAGGATCGCGCTCACGAAAAAGGAAGCGTTGGAGGCGAGCGACCATTGCAGCGGAGGCCGCTCGAACCGCGTCCCCACGTTCAGCCACTCCCCTCCCGCCAGCGCGATGGAAAGCTCCAGCTCGATCGCGGCAAGACTCGCCCGCATCATTTCGACATGCAGTTCTGCCATCTCGGGCAACAGGTTTGGCAGCGGCAGGACTTCCTGTTCCACCGCATGGATTTCCACCCGGATGTCACGCCTGTAGCCGTCCCCCAGCAGGGCGCGGACACGTGCTTCGACGGCGCCGCCGGGGTCGTGATCGGTATGCATGACCGCCGGCTCTTCGGACAGGTCAAATCGAACCAACGGCGAATTCGCGGCGCGAATGATCTGGGGATGCAGGTTTTCCGGCGCCCCCTCGATCAGTTTGGCGACGTTTGCGGCCCGGCCAGCCGCTTCCGCTCCGATCGCGGCCTGAACGGCGAGCGAACGTTCGTCCACGAAAAACCAGAGGCTGATCGCCTGCGCAATAATCAGAACCACGAGCACCAGAAGCGCGATCTGCGTACGCAGGCGCAGGACGAATGGCCTCACGCAAGAACCTCGACATCGCAGGTCAGGCTGTAGCCGGCGTTGCGCACCGTACTGATCAGCCTCGGGCCGCCATCCCCCTGCTCGATCTTGCGGCGCAGGCGGCTCACCTGATTGTCGATCGTCCGGTCGAGCGGCCCCGCGATGCGCCCGGTGCTAAGTTCAAGCAGCTCATCGCGGCTGATTACCGTGCGCGGCCGCTCCAAGAACAAAGAAAGCAGCTTCAACTCACCCGAGGTAAGCTGCGTGCGCGCCCCTTCCGCGTCCTTGAGCATCCGGGCATCGTAATCCAGTTCAAGATGCGCAAACCGAACCATGTGCCCCGCGAAAGCCTCCCGCTGGGCACCCCGCGTACTACGGCGAAGGATCGCATTGATCCGCGCCAGCAATTCGCGCGGATTGAACGGTTTGCCCAGATAATCATCTGCCCCGCCGTCGAGCCCGGCGATGCGGTCGTCATCCTCTCCCAGCGCGGTGAGCATCAGAACAGGGGTATCGCTGTCCCGGCGCAACCGCTTGCATGCGCTCAGCCCGTCTTCACCGGGCATCATCACGTCCAGCACGATGAGGTCGAAACTCGCCTTTGCACGCTGGCGATCCATCTCCGCCGCGTTGCGCGCGACGGAGGTGCGCATCCCATTGCGTTCAAGATAGCGCGACAAGGACGCCCTGATTTCGGCGTGGTCGTCGACGACAAGGATATGCGGCTCTTGGGTCATACCCTGCCCATGTATATCCGAGATCGAAACCGATTGCCGCTCCCGGTTTGTCACCATTTGTAACCGAACTGTATCCAATGCCATATCGCGAAATATAGCGCCGACCACAGGGGTTGCACACCCATCCACGGCGTGCGGATTCGATCACGACTAATGCCAGATTGAATATCGCATAGGTCCAGTGTAGAGCAATAAGATGGCGCTACCGGTCGAAACGTTTTTCCTGCACCCCGAAGCTCAGGGAACGCTGCAGCAGCAGATCCAGCAGATGATTGCGCAGGGGATCCTCTCCGGCAGGTTCCGGCAGAAAGAAAAACTGCCATCGACGCGCAAGCTGGCCGCCCATCTGGGCGTCAGCCGCATCACGGTCACGATCGCCTATACCGAACTGCAGGCCAACGACTACCTCGTGAGTCGTGGGCGCTCCGGTTACTACGTGTCGGAGAATGCCCCGGCCCCGCCCGAATTTGCCCTGCCCGCGCGGAGGCTCGATGCTGTCGACTGGTCGCGGGCTATCGGTCAGCGTTTCGCAGGGGGCGCCGCACTCACCAAACCGCAGGACTGGAACCGCTATCGCTATCCGTTCATCTACGGGCAGGCGGATGCGAGCCTGTTCGATCACGCCAACTGGCGCCTTTGTGCGCTGCAGGCGCTCGGCCAACGTGATTTCACCGCCCTTACGACGGATTATGGCGATCAGGACGACGCGCAACTGATCGAATTCATCGCCCGGCATACCCTCCCGCGCCGGGGCATCACGGCGCGGCCCGAGCAAATTCTTATCACCATGGGGGCGCAGAACGCGCTCTGGCTTACGGCGCAGGTGCTGCTGACCCAGCGACGGCGTGCCGTGCTCGAAGACCCGTGTTACCCGGCACTGCGTGACATCCTTTCGCACACCCGTTGCCACGTGACGCCAGTACGGGTAGACCATGAAGGTCTGCCGCCCGCCGTCATACCGGCAAGTACCGACGTGATATTTTCAACCCCCAGCCATCAATGCCCGACGACGGCAACCATGCCGATCGACCGCCGCCGGGCGCTGCTTGACCGCGCCCGGGAAATGGATGCCCTGATCGTGGAAGACGACTACGAATTCGAGATGTCGTTCCTCAAACCTCCGTCCCCGGCGCTGAAGTCGCTGGATACGGATGGCCGGGTGATCTATGTCGGAAGCTTCTCCAAATCCCTCTTTCCGGGTCTGCGGCTGGGATACCTCGTGGGCTCCGAACCCTTCATTCGCGAAGCCCGCGCTCTCAGGGCCGCCGTGCTGCGCCATGCGCCCGGGCATATTCAGCGAACGGCGTCATATTTCCTGTCGCTCGGCCATTATGACGCGCTGATCCGGCGCACGGGCAACGCGCTGCACGAACGGCGTATCGTCATGGAAAAGGCGATTGCAGATCATGGCCTTACCATCGCGGGGCGCGGGGCCTACGGCGGCTCCTCCTTCTGGATGCGTGCGCCCGAAGGGGTGAACACGGATGACTTTGCCCGCAGGCTACAGGCACGCAGCGTGCTAATTGAACCGGGGCACGGGTTCTTCGCGGGCCGCACCCGGCCTGCCAACTTCTACCGGCTTGCCTATTCGTCCATCCCCGCGGGCCGGATCGCCGACGGTGTTCGCCTGATCGCGGAGGAACTACAGAGTGCCCCCTGATCTGGCGCTAACCGGGCAGGTAAACTGGCCCTAACCCCTTTCCGCGACGCGGCATACCCTGCGCCCAAGCGGATTCCCGTTTTCTCATACACCCAAGGATAGCCCATCATGAAGATGACCACCGAAGAGGCCTTCGTCAAAGTTCTGCAGATGCATGGCATCGAAAAGGCCTTCGGCATCATCGGCTCGGCCATGATGCCGATTTCAGACCTTTTCCCCGCCGCCGGCATCCAGTTCTTCGACGGGGCGCATGAATGCAATTCTGGTATGATGGCCGATGGATACACCCGCGCGTCGGGCAGGATGTCGATGATGGTGGCCCAGAACGGCCCGGGCATCACGAACTTCGTCACACCGGTGAAAACCGCCTACTGGAACCACACGCCCCTGCTGCTTGTGACCCCGCAGGCGGCGAACAAGACGATTGGACAGGGCGGGTTTCAGGAAGTGGAGCAGATGGCGCTCTTCCGCGACATGGTGGCCTATCAGGAAGAAGTCCGTGATCCATCCCGCATCGCCGAGACGCTGAACCGCGTGATCCTTCAGGCAAAGCGCCATTCCGCCCCCGCCCAGATCAACATCCCGCGGGATTTCTGGACGCAGGTCATCGATATCGAACTGCCTGCCATCGTCGAGTTCGAGCGCCCCTCGGGCGGTGAACAGGCTCTGGATGAAGCCGCCCGCCTGCTGTCGGGGGCGAAATTCCCCGTCATCCTCAACGGCGCTGGCGTAGTGATCGGCGGGGCTATCGACGCCTCGCGGCAGTTGGCCGAACGGCTCGATGCGCCGGTGGCCTGTGGCTATCAGCACAACGATGCCTTCCCCGGCTCGCACCCGCTTTCCGTCGGCCCGCTAGGCTACAACGGGTCGAAGGCCGCGATGGAACTGATCGCAAAGGCCGATGTGGTGCTGGCGCTGGGCACCCGGCTCAATCCTTTCTCGACCCTGCCGGGATACGGCATCGATTATTGGCCGAAGGACGCGAAGATCATTCAGGTCGACATCAATCCTGACCGGATCGGCCTGACGAAAAAGGTCACCGTCGGCATCGTGGGTGACGCAGGCAAGGTCGCGAAGGGCCTGCTCGCCCGCCTGTCCGACACCGCGGGCGACGAAGGCCGGGACGACCGCAAGAACCTGATCGCCAAGACCAAATCCGCATGGGCGCAAGCGCTCACCTCGATGGACCATGAAGACGACGATCCCGGCACCACTTGGAACGAACGCGCCCGCGACCGCGAGCCCGAAAAGATGAGCCCCCGCATGGCATGGCGCGCCATTCAATCCGCCCTGCCACGCGAAGCGATCATCAGTTCGGACATCGGCAACAACTGCGCCATCGGCAACGCCTATCCCTCGTTCGAGGATGGCCGCAAATATCTGGCACCGGGTCTTTTCGGCCCCTGCGGCTACGGCTTTCCCGCCATCGTGGGCGCCAAGATCGGTTGCCCGGATGTGCCCGTGGTTGGGTTCGCGGGTGACGGGGCCTTCGGCATCTCGATGAACGAAATGGTCTCCGTCAGCCGGGACGATTGGCCCGCGATCACGATGGTGATTTTCCGCAACTACCAGTGGGGGGCGGAAAAGCGGAACACCACCCTGTGGTTCGATGACAATTTTGTGGGCACCGAACTTGCGCAGGACGTGAACTATGCCGCCATCGCCAAGGCCTGCGGCGTCGAAGGCGTGCAGGTTTCTTCCATGCAGGAACTGACCGACGCGCTGGACAAGGCGATCAAAGCGCAGATGAACGACGGCAAGACCACGTTCATCGAAGTTCTCTTGAATCAGGAGCTGGGCGAGCCATTCCGCCGGGATGCCATGAAAAAGCCCGTGTCCGTTGCCGGCATCAGCAGGGAAGACATGCGCCCTCAAAAGGTCTGAAGAATTGCCGGTAGACGGGCCCCTTCTCGTCGTCAACGCGGGGTCGTCGTCGATCAAGACGGCGGTCTTCGACCCCGGCCTGAAGGAACTCTTGCGGGTGGAGGCGACGGGCATCGGCACGCGGGGCAATGGCCGCGTCACGGCGCCGGGCGTTGACCGGCCCGGCGAGCTGCCCGATCACGCAGCTGCCCTGTCTGCGATACTGGAGACATTGGAGGCGCAGGGCGTTCCCGCAACCGCACTGAGCGCCGCGGCTCACCGCGTTGTCCACGGCGGCCCGACGCTGACCCGGGGCGTCCGCGTAACGCCGCAGGTACGCGAGATCATCGCGGCCTCTGTGCCCTTGGCGCCTCTGCACAATCCCCATCACCTTACCGGGATCGATGCGATTGCACGCGCCGTACCCGGCCTGACGCAATGCGCCAGTTTCGATACCGGCTTTCATGCCAGCAACCCAGCTGTCGCCTACCGTTACGCTTTGCCCGAAACCCCCGAAACGACAGGTCTGCGCCGGTATGGCTTTCACGGTCTCAGCTACGGCGCGATGGTCAAGGAATGGGAAGCGACCACGGGGCACCCCCTGCCCCCGCGCCTGCTGGCCATGCACCTTGGCAACGGCGCATCGCTTTGCGCCATCCTCGAAGGAAAATCCGAAGCGACTACGATGGGGTTCTCCCCGCTCGGCGGGCTGACCATGGGTACCCGCGTGGGGGAGATCGACCCCGGCGCCGTGCTGCATCTGGCCCGGCGCATGGGGCCGGATGCGGCCGAACAGATGCTGCAGGAACGCTCGGGCCTTCTGGGGCTGTCCGGCGTCAGCGCCGACATGCGCCGCATCTGTGCGGACGACAGCGCCGCGGCGCAATTCGCCCGCGACCATTTCCGATACTGGATCACCCGTCAGTCGGGGGCCATGATCGCCGCCATGGGCGGCCTCGATGCCATCGCCTTTACGGGTGGCATCGGTGAAAATGACGCGGAGATGCGGAACGAAGTTCTTGCAAACTTAGCTTGGGCAGGAAATGTTCCCCATTGGGTCATCCCCGCCGCCGAAGAGCGGCATGTCGCGGGCGAGGCCCTGACAGCGCTGGAGGAGGCGCCGCAGCCATGACGCATCATCAGCCGGAACTGGACCTGTCGCCCAAGGTCTCGGACGAGGTCCGCAAGACGACCTGCTACATGTGCGCCTGCCGCTGCGGCATCAACGTCCACATGAAGGACGGCAAGGTCGCCTATATCGAAGGCAACCGCGACCATCCGGTGAACCGGGGTGTCCTCTGCGCCAAGGGGTCCGCCGGGATCATGCAGCACAACGCCCCGTCCCGCCTGCGCGCGCCGCTGAAACGGGTTGGCCCCCGCGGCTCCGGCGAGTTCGAGGAAATCACCTGGGACGAAGCGCTGGAAATAGCGACCGGCTGGCTCGCCCCCATCCGCGAAACGGCGCCCGAAAAGCTCGCCTTTTTCACCGGGCGGGACCAGTCGCAAAGCTTCACCAGCCTCTGGGCGCAAAGCTTCGGCACACCGAACTACGCGGCCCATGGCGGCTTCTGCTCCGTCAACATGGCGACGGCGGGCATCTACACCATGGGCGGCGCCTTCTGGGAATTCGGCCAGCCCGACTGGGACCATACCAAGCTCTTCATGCTCTTCGGCGTGGCCGAGGATCACGACAGCAACCCGATCAAGATGGGCATCGGCAAGATCAAGGCGCGCGGCGCGCGTGTCATCGGGGTGAACCCCATCCGCACGGGCTATAACGCCGTGGCCGACGACTGGGTCGGCATCACGCCGGGCACCGACGGGCTTTTCATCCTGTCGATGGTCCATTGCCTGATGAAATCGGGGCGGATCGATCTGCACTATCTCGCGCAATACACCGACGCCCCGGTTATGGTGAACGCGGATGAAACCTCCCCCCAGCATGGCCTGCTGCTCCGCGATGAAGACGGCAAGGAACAGGTGATCGACAGACGCACAGGCAAGCTCTGCGCCTTTGATGCGCCGGGTGTCCGCCCCGACCTTTCTGCCACCTACGAGGTCGACGGCGTCACCCATCGCCCCGTCTTTCATCACATGGCGGAAAAATACCTCGCGGATACCTACGCCCCCGAAGCCATCGCGGACAAGGTCGGCATCCCCGCGAAACGCATCCGCGCCATCGCCGCCGAACTGGCCCGAATTGCCTTCGACGAAGCCTTCGAACTCCAGCGTGAATGGACGGATTTCCGGGGCGAGACCCACAAGACGATGACGGGGCGTCCGGTCTCCTTCCACGCGATGCGGGGCATTTCGGCCCACGCCAACGGCTTTCAGACCTGCCGCGCGCTGCATCTGCTGCAAATCATCCTCGGTACCGTCGAAGTACCCGGCGGGTTCCGCTTCAAACCGCCCTACCCCAAACCCGCCACCGCCCACCCCAAACCGCACAGTGGCGTGAACCCCGGCGCGCCGCTGAACGGGCCGCATCTCGGCTTCGTTCACGGGCCTGACGACCTTGCCCTCAACGAAGACGGCAGCCCCGCCCGCATCGACAAGGCGTTCACATGGGAAAACCCCATGTCGAGCCACGGGCTGATGCATATGGTGATTTCCAACGCCCATGCGGGCGATCCCTACAAGATCGATACGCTGTTCATGTACATGGCCAACATGTCGTGGAACTCCTCCCTGAATGTCGGCGGCGTGATGGAGATGCTGACGGACAAGAACGAAAACGGCGATTACGTCATCCCCCGCATCATCTATTCGGATGCCTATAGCTCCGAAATGGTCGCCTACGCGGACCTGATCCTGCCAGATACCACCTATCTGGAACGGCACGACTGCATATCACTTCTCGACCGGCCCATTTGCGAAGCGGATGCCGCGGCCGATGCGATCCGCTGGCCCGTGGTTCAGCCGGACCGCGACGTGCGCGGCTTTCAGTCGGTCCTTTGCGAGCTTGGCGCAAAGCTGGGCCTGCCTGCTTTCGTCAACGACGACGGCAGCCAGAAATACGCCGACTACGCTGACTACATCACCAATCACATGCGCCGCCCCGGGGTCGGCCCTCTCTTTGGCTATCGCGGCGCGGCGGGCAGGCAGACGGGCCGCGGTGACGCAAACCCGAACCAACTGGATCGCTATATCGAAAACGGCGGCTTCTTCATCTCCCACGTTCCAGAGGAGGCCGCCTATTACAAGCCGTGGAACCGCGACTATCAGGACTGGGCCGTGCAGAACGCGCTTTACGATGCGCCGCAGCCTTATCTCTTCTCGCTCTACGTCGAACCGCTGCGCCGCTTCCAGCTTGCCGCCGAAGGTCACGGGGAACGGCAACCCCCGGACCATCTGCGCCAACGGATCATCGACACGATGTCGCCGCTACCGATCTGGTACGATTGCGACAGTGCGGGAACCGAAGGCTACGACATCCACGCCCTGACCCAGCGCCCCATGGCCATGTATCATTCATGGGGCGGTCAGAACGCATGGCTGCGCCAGATACACGGCCATAACCCGCTCTACCTGCCGACCAACTTGATGCGCGCGCATGACCTGAAGGATGGCGACTGGGCGCATGTCTCGTCCCCCCACGGGCGGATCACGGTCCCGGTCATGGAAATGGCCGCGCTGAACCCCAATACCGTCTGGACATGGAATGCCATCGGCAAGCGCAAGGGCGCCTGGGCGCTGGATGAGGACGCGCCCGAAGCAACCAAGGGCTTCCTGCTAAACCACCTGATGCATGAGCTGCTGCCGCCGAAAGGCGACGGCTTGCGCTGGTCGAATTCCGACCCGGTGACCGGGCAGGCGGCGTGGTTCGACCTGAAGGTAAAGATCGAAAAGGCCGAGCAAATCGCGCAGACCCGCCCCGATTTCCCGGCCCAGACCTCGCCCGTGGGCAAGGGCCCGCGCCTGCTGCGGTGGAAGGTCGGCCGATGATCCCCTTTCTCATGATCCCAAATACTTCGGGGTCCGGGGCAGCGCCCCGGCCTCGCCCCACAAGCGGAGTACCCCGATGACCGCACTCCCCGAACGGACCGATCGCAAACTGGGGCTGGTGATCGATCTCGACACCTGCGTCGGCTGTCATGCCTGCGTGATTTCCTGCAAAGGCTGGAACACCGAAAACTACGGCGCACCGCTCAGCGATCAGGACCCGTATGGCGGCGCCCCGTCCGGCACCTTTCTCAACCGGGTGCATAGCTACGAAGTGCAACCGCCCGAGGGTGCCGCGCAACTGGTGCACTTTCCAAAATCCTGCCTTCACTGTGAGGACGCGCCCTGTGTCACCGTCTGCCCCACGGGCGCCAGCTACAAGCGAGTCGAGGACGGCATCGTGCTGGTCAACGAAAGCGACTGCATCGGCTGCGGGCTATGTGCCTGGGCCTGCCCCTACGGCGCGCGGGAATTGGACGCCGCCGAGGGGGTGATGAAGAAATGCACCCTATGCGTGGATCGCATCTATAACGAGAACCTGCCCGAGGTTGACCGCACTCCGGCCTGCGTGCGGACCTGCCCCGCGGGCGCTCGCCACTTTGGTGACCTGTCCGATCCTGCCTCCGACGTCAGCCGTTTGGTCTCGGAACGCGGCGGGGTCGACCTGATGCCGGAACAGGGAACGAAGCCCGTCAACAAATATCTGCCCCCGCGGCCCCGGGACCGGCTCGCGAGGGATGCGGCGGAACCGACCACCGGCGAGATCGACGTATTGGCCCCTTTCCTCGAGCCTGTAGCGGAGACACCGCAGGGCTTCATCGGCTGGCTCGACCGCGCGCTGGAGAAGCTCTGATGCATCCCGCACCTTCCGTCATCGTCTTCACCAGCTTTTCGGGGCTTGGTTTCGGCCTGCTCTTCTGGCTGGGAATAGGGCTTCCCGCCGTCACCGGCTGGACCGCCTTCGCCTTCTTCACCATCGCCTATCTGTTTGCCGTGGGCGGGCTTGTTTCATCCACGTTCCACCTTGGCCATCCGGAGCGTGCGCTCAAGGCCTTTACCCAGTGGCGCACCAGCTGGCTGAGCCGCGAAGGTTGGGCCGCCGTGGCGAGCCTGATTGTGATGGCGGCCTATGGCGCGGGGCTCGTTTTTGTGCAGTCACGCTGGCCGGTTCTGGGCTATGTCGGCGCCGCTCTCTGTTTGCTCACGGTCTTCACCACCTCGATGATCTATGCGCAGATGAAGACGATTCCGCGCTGGAACAGCGTTCTCACCCCGCTCAACTATCTGTCGATCTCACTCGGCGGGGGGGCGCTGCTGGCGGGGCAGATCACCTGGGCGATCTGGCTGTTATTGGCCGCGGGTGTGCTGCAGATCGCGGCTTGGCTTCGGGGGGACCGGGCGCTGACCGACTCCGGCACCGATCTGGCAAGCGCCACGCGGCTGGGGACCATCGGCAAGGTACGCGCGTTCGAGCCTCCCCATACCGGCACCAACTATCTGCTGAAGGAATTCGTCCATGTGGTCGGGCGCAAACATGCGCTGAAACTGCGGGTGATCGCGATAACCCTGATGTCGGCGCTGCCGGTCCTGCTGCTTCTGCTGCCGTTTACCCACATCGCGGCGGCAGCGGCGGTGGTTTCACATCTCGCGGGTGTGCTCACCGCGCGCTGGCTTTTCTTTGCCGAAGCGGAGCATGTCGTAGGGCTTTACTACGGCGCACATGCAGGCAAGGCGGCCTGAGCGGGCGGAACCCGACCGCCGCATAGCGGTCGGACCGTCAGATCGTTCAGCCAAGCAATCCTGCATGGCGCAGCGCGTCGGAAACCAGCTTTTTCGTTTCATCCGAAAGCTCCGTCAGCGGCAGGCGGACCTCCGGCGAACACAGATCAAGCAGTGACATTGCGTATTTCACGCCCACCAGACCCGGTTCGGTGAAAATCGCCTTGTGAAGCGGCATCAAGCGGTCCTGCAGTTCCAGCGCGGTCGCATAATCACCTTTCGCACAGGCGTTCTGCATCTGCGCCAGCAGGGCGGGCGCCACGTTGGCCGTGACCGAGATGCAGCCCGTACCGCCCTGTGCGTTGAACCCATGGGCCGTCGCATCCTCGCCCGAGAGCTGGATGAAATCCGTACCACAGGTGATACGCTGGTCGCAGACCCGGGCGAGATCGCCGGTGGCATCCTTGACGCCGACGATCCGGGGCAGTTTCGACAGTTCCCCCATCGTCTCCGGCAGCATGTCCACGACGGAACGGCCCGGAATGTTGTAGATGATGATCGGCAACTCGCAGCAGTCGTGGACAGCCGTGAAATGCGCGATCAGCCCCCGCTGTGTCGGCTTGTTGTAATAGGGGGTCACCACCAGCAGGCCATCGGCCCCCACCTCGGCCGCGTGACGTGCAAGACGGACGCTTTCGGCGGTGTTGTTGGACCCGGCCCCGGCAATCACCGGGATGCGACCTGCCGCCGCTTTCACGACTTCTTCGACGACCGTTTCATGCTCATCATGGCTGAGCGTGGGCGATTCGCCCGTCGTGCCAACCGGGACGAGACCATGGGAGCCCTGATCGACATGCCAGTCCACAAGTTTGCGCAGGGTCGCGAGATCCGGTTTGCCATCGGCAAACGGTGTAACGAGGGCTGGCATCGAACCTTTGAACATATGCACGCTCCTTTGACTTGCGCAGACCGGCGGAAACCGGACAGTTTGACCCGCATGGCGGGAACGTCATTTGCATGCCGTCATTCAGGTCATATGTTGTTTGGCTCTAGCCTCTGACCAAAGGGAAATGCAAGCGATGACACGAGTCCTCACTGTTCTGACCCTCGTTTTTGCGCTGGCCTCGCCCGCGCTGGCCGAACGCCCCCGCCCCCTGGGTTGGGCGCTCGACGCCATGCGGGCCGGCAGCTGGGAAGCCGCGCTCACCCTTGCCGAACGGGACGGGCTCGTGGCGCGGGACGTCATAATGTGGCATTTCCTGCGCGATGGGGGCGGTACCTTTGCGCAGATTTCGTCCTTCCTGCAGCGCCGGCCCGACTGGCCGGGCGAAAGCTATCTGCGCCTGCGGGCCGAAGACCGCGTGATAGATGAGGACGACGCGACGATTCTCGCTTTCTTCAAGGGTGCACCCCCGCAAACGCCGCGCGGTGTACTGGCCCATGCCGAGGCTCTCTCCGCCAACGGCGAAACCGGCGAGGCAGAAGCCAATATCGTAATGGCCTGGCGCACCATGCCGATGAATAGCTCCAGTCAGGCCCTTTTTCTCGCGAAACACGCCAAGCTGCTTGAGGGCCACCACGCCGCGCGGCTGGATGAAATGCTGTGGCGGCGCAACCATTCCGCCGCACGCCAGATGTTCGATCTGGTCGGCAAGGGGGAGGTCGACCTTGCCAAGACCCGCATCGCGCTCCAACGGCGCGAAGGCAACGTGAACGCCATGATCGACGGTCTGCCCGCTGCGCAACTGGCGTCGCCCGGGCTGGCCCATGACCGATTTGAATGGCGGATCCGGAAGGGGCTGGTGGCCGAGGCAAAGGACCTGCTGCTGGAAACCTCGACATCCGCGCAGGCACTGGGCCAACCCGACGAATGGGGCAACCGGCGCCGTGCCCTGGCGCGCGGAGAAATGCGCTCTGGCGACAAGCGCCGCGCGTATCAGTTGGCGTCGCAGCATTTCATCGAGAGCGGATCGAACTATGCCGATCTCGAATGGTTGGCAGGCTACATCGCGCTGCGTTTCCTCGATGAACCGGAAACAGCGTACCGGCATTTCACCAATCACGATGGCGCGGTGAGCTCTCCGATCAGTCAGGGACGTGCGGGATACTGGCAGGGGGTCGCGCTCGAAGCCATGGGCGAACCCGAACGCGCCGCCGCGGCCTTTGCCGAAGGGGCGAAGTATCAAACCTCTTTCTACGGATTGCTGGCCGCCGAACGAGGCGGGCTGCCTTTCGATGAAAGCCTCGCCGGGCACCCGCCTGCCAAAGACTGGCGCAAGAGCCCGCTCGCTCGCGCGCCGCTGTTCGAGGCGGGGCTGCTGCTGCAGGCATCCGGAGAGCTGACGCTGGCGGAAATCTTCTGGACCCATCTCGCGGACCAGTTGTTGGAAGAGGACCTGAACCTGCTTGGACAGGCCGCGATCGACGCGGGCCAACCGCATCTGGCTGTGATGATCGGCAAACGGGCGGCGCGTCGTGGGCTGACAATTCCCGCCCCCTACTACCCGCTGCATCCGCTGGTGGAAGAAGACCTTCCCATGGCGCCTGAAATGACGCTCGCCATCGCCCGACGTGAGAGCGAGTTTGATCCCGTGGTGCAATCCTCCGTCGGCGCGCGGGGCCTCATGCAAATCATGCCTGCCACTGCGCGTGACGTGGCATCGGATCTGGGTGTGCTGTCGTCGCATAACACCGACAAGCTGATTGCGGATCCGGAATACAACGCGGTGCTTGGCTCGGAATACCTTTCCCAGATGGCGGGGCGGTTCGACGGCAACGTGGTTATGATGTCTATCGCCTATAACGCCGGTCCCGCCCGCCCGCCGCGTTGGATCACCGCCTACGGCGACCCGCGCCGGGGCGAGATTGATATCGTGGACTTTGTGGAGATGATCCCCTTTCGCGAAACGCAGAACTACGTCATGCGCGTCACTGAAAGCCTGCCCATCTACCGGGCGCGGCTTGGCAAGGATCCCCTGCCCATCCCCTTTTCCGAAGAGTTGAAGGGATCAACGCTGAAGGCGTTCGCGCCAAAAGGTGAATAGCCCGGCGGCCACGATCAGGGCCGCACCGATTGCCACGTTGGTGCGGACGGTTTCCCCGAAGATGGAAATGCCGATAATCGCGGCAAAGACCAGCTGCAAATAGGCAAAGGGCTGAACCGCGCTCGCCTCTGCGACCTCGTAGCAGCGGATCAGCAGCCAATGCCCGGTCACCCCCGTCACGCAGAGCGCCGCCATGTAGAGCCAGTCGCGGGGCAGCATCGGCTCCCAGAACCAGATACCGGCCAGCGTCATCGCCAGTGACCCTGTCACCCCCGTCCAGAAGAAGCTGGTGGCCGAGGTATCCCGCCGCGCCACGAAACGGGTCAGCAGGCCGTAAACCGCGAACATCGCCGCAGCCAGAAGCGGTATCACCGCCGCCGGGTCGAACACAGCCATTCCCGGCTGAAGGATGATCAGGACCCCGACAAAGCCGACGCCGATGGCGGACCAGCGCCGCCAGCCGACCTTCTCCCCCAGAAGAGGACCGGACAGCGCCGCGATGAGCAGCGGATAGCTGGTAAAGACAGCGTGGCTTTCGACAAGGCCGAGGATGGTGAAGGCCGCGATCATCACGCAGACCTCTGCCGCCAGCAGGACGCCGCGAAAAGCCTGCACGATGGGCTGCGACGTCTTTGCAGCGGCACGGATGCCACCGGCCTTGCGCCGGGCAATCGTGATGACGAAGGCCGCGAAGAACCAGTAGCGGATCATCACGACCATCAACACGTTATATTCCGCTGCCAGATGGCGCGATAACCCGTCCTGCACCGCAAAGACGAAGGTCGTCGCCACCATCAGCGAAATGCCGAGCGGTATGTTGTTCGATTGTGTCATCCCGGCATTCGCGCGCGGGTCATGTGGCGCTTGTGCGCGTAACCCGCTGTCCGCTCCACCTCGAACCCGGCCTCGGCCAGACCGCGCCGCACGAAGCCCGCCGCCGTATAGGTCGCAGCTGTGCCACCGGGCGCGGTACGCCGGGCCACGCCGGTCAGGATCGGTTCGGCCCACATGGCCGGATTGCGGGCGGGGGCGAAACCGTCCAGAAACCAGGCGTCGGCCTTGCCCTCCCATTCGGGCAGGGTACCCGCCACATCGCCGATGATAACCTCCAGCGTCAGCCCCGGCAGATCGAACCGCCCGCCATCCGGCGACCAGTGCTCAAGAAACGCGGCGCCGGTTTCACCGAAGTCCGGCAGCGCCGCATGGGCGCGAACCATATCGGCGGGGGACAGCGGGAAGGCTTCGAAACTCGTGAAATGCAGCGGGCCTGCCATTTCCGCCTGCTGCCACGCCTCTGCCGCGACCAGCGCGTTGAGGCCGGTGCCGAAACCAAGCTCCGCGATATGAAAGCCGGGTCGAAACCGCTTTGGCAGGTCGTTCCCGCCCAGAAACACATGCCGGGTCTCTGCCGCGCCGTCCTGAAGGCTGAAATAGGGGTCGTCGAACCGGGTGGACACCGGCACGCCGTTGTCGTGCCAAGTGACACTGGCGGTCTGGTTCTCCATCGTGGCACCCTGTAACGGTTCGTTTCGCGCGGACACTGCGCAAGACGGCGGGGATTGGCAATGGTCGACATCACCATCAGGGGCGCAGGCATATTCGGCCTGTCCATCGCCTGGGCCTGCGCGTGCCGAGGCGCGGCGGTCAGGGTCGTCGACCCCCATGGCCCGATGGCCGGTGCGAGTGGCGGACTGGTCGGCGCGCTCGCGCCGCATGTGCCGGAAAACTGGAACCCGAAGAAGGCATTCCAGCTCGACAGCTTGCTCGCAGCGGGACGGTACTGGTCGGACGTCGCCGATGCCTCGGGGCATGATCCCGGCTATGTCCGCAGCGGGCGGCTCCAGCCCATTGCAGACGCCGCCGCGCTGGAACTGGCACGGGCGCGCGAAGATACCGCGAAAGAGCTTTGGCAGGACAACGCGCGCTGGACGGTGACGGATACGCCCACATCGAAATTCCGACCCCACAGCCCGACCGGGTACTGGATCCACGACACGCTGTCCGCGCTCATCCATCCCCGTCAGGGATGTCGCGCGCTTGTCGAAGCACTTGTCGGCAAGGGGGTCACTATAGAGACAGAAGCGTCCGACCAAGGCCCGACCCTCTGGGCCACCGGGGCCGCTGGCCTCGCCGCGCTGGGGGAGGGACGCCAGCGCATGGTAGGCACGGGGATCAAAGGGCAAGCCGCGCTGCTGGCCTATGACGCCCGGAATGCCCCGCAAATTTTTGCGGGCGGCCTGCACGTGATACCGCATGGTGACGGCACCGTTGCGGTGGGCTCAACGACGGAGCGCATCTATGACAGCCCGGATACGACCGATGCCGCGCTCGATCAGATCATCGACACCGCGCGTACCCTTGTCCCCACCCTGCGGCAGGCGCCCGTGATCGAACGCTGGGCGGGCCTGCGGCCCCGGGCCCGCAGCCGCGCGCCGATCCTTGGGCACTGGCCGGGCAGGCCCGGGCATTACATCGCCAATGGCGGGTTCAAGATCGGTTTCGGCATGGCGCCGCTCATCGCCGAAGTCATGGCCGACCTGCTACTGGAGGGGTGCGATCGTATCCCCGCAGGCTTTCGTGTCGAAGACAGTCTCTGACCTCGGCGCTCAGCGCTCTATTTCGGCCCTGAGGGCTTTCATCAGTTCGGTGAGATCGTTGACGTAGTGTTCGGTAACGAGCCGCCCGTCTTCGTCAAAGGCGTTCCGGCTCCGGGCGAGGTGCACTTCAGGCCCCTGCAAAAGCCGCGTCCGGAACGGCACCATGAAGGTGCGCAGGATAAGCTGCGCCCGTTCACCCCCGGCGCGCCCCATGGCGGCGGACATCACCGCAACCGGCTTGTTCGTCCAAGGTTTGTCGGGTGTCCGGCTGATCCAGTCCAGCGCGTTTTTCAGCGCTCCCGAAGGGCCTTTGTTGTATTCCGGCGTGGAGATGATCACCGCATCCGCGCGCGCGATACAATCTATCGCTTCCCGTACCTCTGGCGGCACGCCTTCGGCCTCTTCCACGTCGCCATCATAAAGCGGCAGCCTGATGTCGAGTTCCCGGTGACGGCAGGGACCGAAAAGGCGCACGGCCTCCGCCAACAGCATGCGGTTGGAGGATCCGGCGCGGAGCGAGCCGCAGATGGTCAGGATTTCTGGATCGGTCAAAGTGCGGCCCTTTCGTGAGGTTCAGAAATGCGAAAGCCCCGGCGAACCGGGGCTTTGCCAAAGTCATGTCAAAGCGGCATCAGCGCGCGTTGGGAAGGATAACGATCTCCACCCGGCGGTTCTGTGCCTTGCCCTGCGGGGTGAGGTTGCTGGCAATGGGCTGGCTTTCGCCGCGACCGAAGGTCTGGATCCGGCTCGGGGGCACGCCGTTACCGACCAGCACATTGGCGACTGCCTGCGCACGGCCTTCGGAAAGCTGCTGGTTATAGGCCGCGTCACCGTCGCTGTCGGTGTGACCGACGATCTGTAGGGTCGAGTTCTGGTAGACCTGAACGTTCTGCGCCAGAGCCGCAAGGTCACCCTGCAGCGTCGGCTGGACGGCGGTGCTGTTTGTG
>NZ_LWEX01000247.1 GCF_001634885.1 Sulfitobacter sp. HI0040
GCTGAACCGGACCCATGTGATCTGGTTCACCGGGCGCTCCTATGAGCCGCGTGACGAGCCGCGTCAATGGGACTGGTCGATCCGCTCCTGTGATCGCGAGAACCGGACCTGCCGCTACATCCAGCGGGTCTACGGATCCCACGCGCCCTGGCCCGCGACATTCATCTCGGAAAGCGGGCAGGAGATCGCTTACCCGACCAGCGGTGGCCTATGGCACTTCTATTCCCGCAGCATCATGGTCGAATTCGGCGACTACGAGGGCAACATGGGCCATTCGGACTGGTTCTCCTACTGATCCGAACGCTCCGATGTGTTCAGGGAGACAGGGCGAAGTTCGGTTAGGTCTGCCTCAAAGCGTTCAGGGTCAACATGCCAACGACGGCTCACAGAGCCGTCATTCCAACGGTAATCGGTGAACAGGTGAAGCGCCTGCGTATCGGTGTTCAGAAACCCTTCCTGGAAAGGCCAGCCTGTCTTTCTCTTACTCATTGAACTCACTGCGCTCCATTTGACTACCTCTTGAGACGCTCCGATCGAGGGCGCATCAGGGGCTGGCAAATTTTAGCTAGCGCTTTGTAAAGAACTCTTCGGGGTCGACGTTCAGCGCCTTGGCGATGCGTTCGAGAAGGTCGAGAGAAGCGGCGAACCTGGCGTTCTCGACCTTGCACATATGGCCGCGGCTCACATCGGCCCGATGAGCAAGCTCCTCCTGGCTGAGGCCGCTGGCGCGTCTCAATTCCTGGATGTTCTGTGCTACACGATCCCGCAAGTTCATGCCCGCAAAGCGGACACGCTGCGCGAAGCTTAGCCACGCGATATGTACTCCATTTGTAGGTGTACTTGCTGCCAATGAAACTTCGAGGTGGACTGCGAAGCTGCAGCATCGCGCTCATAGAGACCCTTGGATGAAACTTACCCCAGCTCGCTTAATGCGTGTGCGAACGAGGGCCAACGTAACCTGATGCTAATGCGCGACAACTTGCCGTGAGAAAGTGGGGGCA
>NZ_LWEX01000248.1 GCF_001634885.1 Sulfitobacter sp. HI0040
GAGTAGCGAATCGCGAATCCGCATCGCGGTCACGGCATCGCTGTATTCCGCGGCGATGACCGGATCGGTGATCTTGAGCGCGAAGTCCGCCACCACGTAGGATATGCTGCGCGCCTTTTCGACAGGCACGGTGACCTGACCCAGCATCACGATGGTCCGGTCCTCGCGCGGGTCCTGTACGGCGTCCTTTGCATCGCCGTAACCGTCGGCGTGCTTTTCCGCGCCGGGTTTGGCCTTGGCGGCTTCGCTATTTGTCGCGGTTTCACTGAGGGAAGGCGCCAGCACGGTGCCCGCGCCGTAGCCTGCGCCCGCAAAAACGAGCGGCAGTACCGTGAATGCGATTGCGACCTTTTTCATCATCGACCTTTCGTCAGGATTCCTCCTGTCCTAAAGGTCGATTGTGTCCATCATTGTCTGAGAATGTGGCACG
>NZ_LWEX01000249.1 GCF_001634885.1 Sulfitobacter sp. HI0040
CGGCTCAGGCGTCAGCCGGCTGGTTGTCGGAGGCTTGGCGGCGTGCGATTTCGTTGCGGTAGAGCGACAGGAAATCGATGTTTTCGAGGTTGAGCGGCGGGAAACCGCCATCGCGTGTCACATCGCTGACGACCCGGCGCAGGAACGGGAAGATCATGCGCGGGCATTCGATCAGCAGGAACGGGTGCAGCTGGTCTTCGGCGACGTTCTGAATGTTGAAGATGCCGACGTAGTCAATCTCCAGCAGGAACAGGGTGATGTCACTGTCCTTGCCCTTGGAGGTGATGTTCAGCTTGATCGCGGTCTCGTACTGGTTTTCCGCCGACCGCTTCTTCGCATCGAGGTTTACCTGAACCTGAACATCGGGCTGAACATCCGCGCCGACGCCTTTCTGCGCCATGATGTTTTCGAACGACATGTCGCGGACGAATTGTCCCAGAACGCGCATCTGCGGTTGTTGCTGCTGTTGCTGCTGCTGGGGTTGCTGTTGGCCTTCGGCGGACTCTGCCATGATGAATTCCTCGCTGAACGGATTGAATGAAAGTTCAGACGCATTTAGCAGCTTGCCGGAGCGCCCTCAATGGTCCCGCCGCTGCGTGTTCCGCTCCTCCGTGGGCGGGGTTTCGTCGATCTCCACGTAGTCGCCTTCTATCACGTCGCCGCCCCGGGTCGGGCGCACGGGGCCGCGCGGCCCACCGGGCCCGCCGGGTTGCGGCCCGCCTGCCGTATGTATGCGCAC
>NZ_LWEX01000250.1 GCF_001634885.1 Sulfitobacter sp. HI0040
GCCATCGGCTACATGTATAACTGGGCGCCCATGCATTTCTTCGTGGAGCGCGGCATCGCCGAGGAATACGGTCTGGAAAGCATCGCCGACATCGCCGAAAGCGGCGCGCCGCTGCGCATCGGTATCAACCGGTCGGGTAACATTACCTCGAACGTCGCGCTGGCGATGCTGGAGGAGGTGGGCGTGACCGAAGACGTGATCTCGCAGAACGGCGGTCAATTCGTGCGGGCTGGCGCCAATGAGCAGGCCGATCTGATTCAGGACGGGAGACTCGACATGATTACCAACGGTATCTTCATCAACCACTCGTCCTTCCGGGCCGTCGACCAGAATAGCGACGTCGTGTTGTTGAGCGTGCCACAAGAGGTCATCGACGCAACCAACGCGGAGTTCGGTACCGGTACCATGGTGATCCCGGCTGGAAGCTATTCCAACCAGACCGCAGACGTGACGAGCGTTGCGCTGGGTGCACTGTTGGTTGCCACCGCCGAGATGCCCGATGAGGTCGCCTCGTCGATTACGTCGTCGCTGGTGCAGAACATCGACGAGGTGCGCGGCGTGCATAGCTCGATGGCGGCGCTGAATCCTGAATTGTTGGCGACAACCAGCGTGCTGGAGTTCCATCCCGGCGCTGCTGCCGTTTATCGGAACGCGGGCCTGATCAATTGATTGGATCGCTCGTCGCCACTGGTCGCAGGCGCAAGCTTGCGGCCAGCTCGCAAAAAGCCTTAGTGGCGGCGGCTGCGCTGTTTGCTGCCTGGGTCATTTACGCGAATCTCTTTACGATCTCCGACCCACTGATCCTGGGGATCCTGTTCGTTTGCGGCATCTACACCATCATGTTTGTCGCGATTGGAGCCACGCCGAATGCCCGGGACGAGGTCCCGATCTACGACTGGGCGCTGTGCCTTCTCAGCCTCGTCTGCGGCGTCTTCTTCTTCATGAACGCCGGTGTGATTTCTGACCGCATTAGCCTGCTTGAACCCTTCACCGCCGCGCAGCTGTTCTTCGGGACCGCGCTGCTTTTGCTGACACTGGAAGCGACTCGCCGGACCACCGGCATGGGCCTCACCGGGGTGGTGGTCCTGTTCCTGCTTTATAACCAGTTCGGCTCGATGCTGCCGCCGCCCTTCGGCCACGGCATAGACGATTTCAGTTACCTGCTGGATATCCTTGTTTTCACAACCGACGGTGTATTCGGGGTGCCGATCCAGGTGGTCGCCAGCTATGTGTTCCTTTTCGTGATGTTCGGCACCTTCCTATCAAAGGCCGGCGGAGGCGAGTTCTTCTTTAACCTCGCCGCCCTGATAACGGGCCGGTCGCGCGGGGGGCCTGCGAAAATCGCCGTGATCTCGTCGGGACTTTATGGCACCATGTCGGGCAGTCCCACGTCGGACGTGGTGGCGACGGGGTCGATTACCATTCCGGTGATGAAGCGGCTGGGCTATTCCCCGCGCTTCGCGGGCGCCGTCGAGGTCGCAGCGTCGACCGGGGGCAGCGCCATGCCGCCCATCATGGGATCTGCCGCGTTCATCCTGGCCGAATATACTGCCGTTCCCTACCAGGAGGTGGTGCTGGCCGCGCTGCTGCCCGCGCTGCTCTATTACCTCGGCGTATTCTTGCAGGTGCATTTCCGCGCCGTGCGCGACGATCTACGCCCGTCCGAGGATGAAGTGCCTACGCTGGCCAGCACCTTCCGAGTGGG
>NZ_LWEX01000251.1 GCF_001634885.1 Sulfitobacter sp. HI0040
CGAGAGTGTCTCTCACACTCTTTGTCGCTACTCATGTCATCATTCTCACTAGTGATCTCTCCACCGGATCGCTCACGCGCCGGCTTCACAGAAAACTCCGCGTCTCCAATACCCCGAAGGGTTAAGGAGACATGGAATTATGTCACACTACGCTCTGCTACCATGCAACTAGTGCATCCTCAGCTTCGGCTCATGGCTTGAGCCCCGTTACATCTTCGCCGCAAGACAACTTATTTAGACCAGTGAGCTGTTACGCTATCTTTAAAGGATGGCTGCTTCTAAGCCAACCTCCTGGTTGTTTTGGTCGTCTCACCTGCTTTCCCACTTAGCCATGAATTAGGGGCCTTAGCTGGAGGTCAGGGTTGTTTCCCTCTTCACGACGGACGTTAGCATTCGCCGTGTGTCTGCCATCTAGTACTCCTCGGTATTCGGAGTTTGGTTAGGATCAGTAAGCCTGTGGGGCCCCATTACCCATCCAGTGCTCTACCCCCGAGGGTATTCGGATGACGCTCTACCTAAATAGATTTCGCAGAGAACCAGCTATCTCCGAGTTTGATTGGCCTTTCACCCCTAGGCACAACTCATCCCGACCTTTTTCAACAGGTGTGGGTTCGGACCTCCAGTAAGTGTTACCTTACCTTCATCCTGGTCATGCCTAGATCACTCGGTTTCGGGTCTGATCCCACGAACTCAACGCCCTATTAAGACTCGCTTTCGCTGCGCCTACACCTAACGGCTTAAGCTTGCTCGTGAGACCAAGTCGATGACCCATTATACAAAAGGTACGCTGTCAGGCCGCAAGGGCCCTCCAACTGATTGTAGGCGTTCGGTTTCAGGTACTGTTTCACTCCCCTCGTCGGGGTGCTTTTCACCTTTCCCTCACGGTACTGGTTCACTATCGGTCAGTAAGGAGTACTTAGCCTTCGAAGGTGGTCCTCCGATCTTCAGACAGAATTTCACGTGTTC
>NZ_LWEX01000252.1 GCF_001634885.1 Sulfitobacter sp. HI0040
ATCACAGGCAGGGGCGCGGGGCAGGGCAATGAGTGGGGTCTACGCGGTCCGCAGTGAGTTTGACAAGCACATCGGACCGCCGTGCCAGCCCCCTCCCCGGACGCAGGCGGCGGTGCGAAACGAAAACGGGGCCGCGTCGCGGCCCCGTTCTATCTGCCGAATGAACGGCGGAAATATCAGTCGTCGGCCTGTTCGCCGTCGGGCGGGCCCATCTCTGTGGTCGGTACCTCGTCCACTGCGACGTCATCCTCGTCCTCGTCCTCATCCTGCGATGCCAGACCGGACGGCGCGGAGACCTGCGCGATCACGAAGTCACGGTCGATCGTGGGCTTCGCGCCGGCGGGCAGCTTGACGTTGGAGATCGTGGCGCTGTCACCGATTTCCAGTTCCGACACATCGACGGTGATGCTTTCGGGGATATCGGATGCGGTCACGACCAGTTCGACTTCGGGGCGTACCAGCGACAGGACGCCGCCTTTCTTCAGACCGGGGGATTCCTCTTCGCCGGTCACTTCGACGTTGATGAAGAGGTTGATCTTGGTGGTCCGCTTCAGGCGCATGAAATCGACGTGCGTGGGCAGGTCCTTGACCACGTGGCGCTGCACGTCGCGGCAGATCACGCGGACGTCGTCATGGCCGTCGACCTTCAGGTTGAAC
>NZ_LWEX01000253.1 GCF_001634885.1 Sulfitobacter sp. HI0040
GCCGACGGGTTTGTCACCACGTGGCTGCGCACCCCGGCAACCGACCTCATGCCGGTCAGCTTCATGTCCAGTGTGTTCGAAGGTCTCGACGTGGGTGTCAGCGCCCAGCATATCGTGGAGTACTGAGATGACGAAGTCCCCCACCCCTCTGCCCCGACCCACCCGCAGCTTCTGGCAGGACGAAGACGGCGCGATCACGATCCTCGCGCTCTCTTTCCTGCTGATCA
>NZ_LWEX01000254.1 GCF_001634885.1 Sulfitobacter sp. HI0040
ATGCGCGTAGTGGCGTGCTTCGGTCTCGTATTCCACGTGCGCGGTGGAGATCGTGATGCCGCGGGCCTTCTCTTCGGGCGCGCCGTCGATCTGGTCGTAGGCGCGGAAGTCGCCGAAGTACTTCGTGATCGCCGCCGTCAGCGTCGTCTTGCCGTGGTCAACGTGACCGATCGTGCCGATGTTTACGTGCGGCTTGTTACGTTCAAACTTTGCCTTTGCCATGGTGGGCGCCCTTTGCATTGAGGAGCCCCCGACGGGGCCCGATCCCTATATGGCGGGCGATGTATTTGAGACGGCCTCCGAAATCAAGCGCATGTCGCAGCATTGAACGACCGTTCCTGCAATTCAAACTCTCGCCGGTCGGACATTCCCGTTCGGACAGCGTACCCTTGCCATTCCGGCAGCCAGGTGCAGTCAAATGCCGCGTTGGCAGGAAAGGGACCACGCCTTACCTTGAAGGCGAACCGCACCCCCGCGCCCCCCTGCCGCAAGAGGAATAGCCCATGAACGAGACCGCCCGCCTTCCCGTCCGCGTGCCGCTGGTCACGGAACCATGGGGGATCCTCAAGAGCCTGCAAATGGCGCGACGCAACGTGTTGAGCATCATACCCGAGATCGCGACCCGGCAACCGATGGTATCGGGCAAGACGGGCAAGCGCTGGCACATGGTGATGGATCCCGGCGCGATACGGCAAATCCTGCTCGACCGGGTGGAGGATTATCCGAAATCGCTGGTGACCAAGAACCTGTTGAAACCGGCAATTGGCGATTCGCTGTTCATCGCCGAAGGCGCGCACTGGCGTTGGCAGCGACGCGCTGCCGCGCCGGTCTTCTCTCATCGCAACGTGCTGAACCTGTCACCCATCATGACCGCGGCGGCTGAGCGAACCACGCAAAGGATCGCCGGGCATGGTCCCCGGGCCGTGAACTTGCTCGATGAAATGGTGACAACCACCTTCGACGTGATCTCGGACGTGACATTTTCGGGGGGCGATACCTTTGACCGCGACGCGGTTCACGGCGCCATCGACGACTATGTGGCAGAGGCGGGCAAGATCAGCCTTTTCGACATCCTCGGCTTCCCCGACTGGGTCCCGAGACCGGGGCGCATCATGTCGGGGGCCGCGCTGAAACAGATGAAATCCATGGCCGACGGCGCAATCGAGGCACGCGCACAGCGCGGGCATGACGGCGTGCCGGACCTGCTCGACCTCCTGCTTTCGGGCGTCGACCCCAAGACCAAGCGTCAGATGAATACCGCCGAACTGCGGGACAACCTGCTGACTTTCATCGTGGCGGGCCACGAAACGACGGCGCTGACGCTTGCATGGTCGATGTATCTGGTGTCCTTCGATGAGGGCGTGCAGGACCGTGCCCGCGAAGAGGCGCGTTCGGTCCTGAAGAGCCGCGCTGCTACGGGGGATGACGTGGAAAAGCTGCCCTTCATTCGCCAGATCGTCGATGAGGCGCTGCGCCTCTACCCGCCCGCGGGCATCATCTCCCGCACGGCGGCGAAACCCGACACGCTCTGCGACAGGGAAATCCGCCCGGGCGATACGGTCATGGTGCCGATCTATGCGCTGGGGCGTAACGCCCTGCTCTGGGACGAACCGGATGCCTTCCGACCCGACCGGTTCGCGGACCGCAAGGCAATCGACCGCTACGCCTACCTTCCCTTCGGTGACGGCCCGCGCATCTGCATCGGCGCTTCCTTTGCTTTGCAAGAGGCCGTGATCATCCTCGCCACGCTGCTCGCAAGGTTCCGTTTCACGCCGGTACCGGGCAAGGAGCCTGAACCGGTGATGATCATCACGCTGCGCCCCGAAGGCGGCGTCTGGCTGAACGCGGAGGCATTGGACTGAGCCTACGGTCGAAGACTGGCTAGCCCTCGCAAATGGATTGCAGAGCAAGCCAGTCCGCGACCGGCAGCACGGGCTGCGCCGTACCGGGCGGCAAAGGATCACGCAGTGCCGCTTCGATCCTTGCCGAAAGGCTGGGGTGGCTGAGGAAATGGGCGATGACCCCATCCTCTCCGTCGTCTTCCTGCACCCCTGCAGCGGCCCGCATCCGTTCGAACGCAAGGGCAAGCGCCGTGGGCGCCACCCCCGCCTGCCGCAGCACCTCGCGGGCGTAAACATCCGCCTCGGTCTCGGCCAGTTGGGAATAGCGCGCGTTGATGAGCCGTTCGGTCAGGAACAGCACGGCGGCACCGCCCGCGAAATCGCCCAGCACCAGACCCAGCACCCCGATGGAACCGGCGGAGCGCAGGGCATGACGGGTCGGATCACGCCGTGCGACATGGCCCATTTCATGGGCAAGCACCGCCGCCACCTCTTCCGGGGTCTCCGCCAGTTCCAGCAGCCCCCGGAACAATACAACCTGGCCCCCCGGCAGGGCGAAGGCGTTGATCATCGGATGATCCAGAACCGAGACGGACAGCGGCACCGGCAAGGCCGATCCCGGCGCAAGTCTTTCAGTCATCCGGTCAAGCGCGGCCTGCCCCCGGGGCGCATCGCAAAACGGCAATGCCCCCATCCCGGTTTCATCAAGCGCCATGCGCACCTGTTCGAGCGTTGCCTCGCCCAGCGCCCTTTCCCCCTCCGGCGGAATGTATTCCGCCAACCGGTCCGACAGCAGCGGGATCAGGTAGAGCAACTGCAGCCAGACCGCCGCAACAGCGGCCAACCCCCAGGCCAGCAGGCGCAACCGCCGGACCGAATGAACCCGCCGCCTGACCGCAGGCAGGTAGCCCAGCATTTCCTGATCCGTGATTTCCAGCCGGGTAAGCGGGTCGCCTGCGCGGCACAGCAGCGTCCGGTCCCGCCCGGCCCGATCCGGCAACCTGCGGATTTCCTTCACCGGCCAGCGTATGATCCGTCCGTCATCCAGCCCGATCTGCAACACCCCGCTGGCGATATGCAGGCTCACCTCCTGCGGGACCGGCCTGTCGCCATCGAAATAGCAGGCGCCGAAACCGTCGAACCCCTTGCTCATATCGCCGCCCCCAAGTCGAGCGCTTCGGCAAAACCCTCCGCTTCGGCGAAGTCGTCACGCGCGCGCTGGCTGATCGACGAAAGGCCTCGGGTTTGCGGCAGCGCGGTCGTGCGCGCCACATGGCGGATCAGCGGGAACGTCACAAAGGCGCTGTAGGCCGCACCCCACAAGGCGAAAATCAGCAGGTAAAGCATCACGAAGGACAGCAAGCCAATCCAGCCGGGCAGTACAAGCTCGCCCGCATCGATCGCTCCCAGCATATCCGCCGCCAGATCGAGGCCCAGAAGCCGCACCGCCAGCCCCGCCAAGAGAACGAGCCCCGATATAAGAACGAGATAAGCGATCAAATTTCCGAAAACGTAGATGAAAGCCACCCGAGCGCCGGACAGCCGCGATTGCAGCGACAGCCCAAAGGCGTATTTGTTGTTTGCCAGAATACGTTTGCAGACCCAGCGGTAGTGTATCGCGCCGTAAAGCAGCCCCGCCGCGAAAAACGGCAAAAGCCCCAGCCGCCAAGGGGCGTTCAGATCGATAACAGGGCTGCCCCCGGCGGCAATTTCTTCGAACAGCCTTTGCGCGTCTCGCTCGAACGCGACCCAATCGGGCACCACCGGCATTGCCCAGAAAATCCAGATCAAACTGGCGATCAGCCCCAGCAGGCTCAGCACGAAGGGGATGGTCGCGGGGTAGAGCATTACCCAGCGCCCTCCCTGAACCAGCCTGACCGAGCCGAAATAGGTTCTGTCTGTACGGTATTTTTCCAGCCAGAATGTCATGCGGGGCCAAAGCAGGCCGAGCGACAGGAGGGTGATGCACCAATGCGCCACCCCCCGCGCGGCATAGCCCCATGCGCCGCGCGCCACCCCGAAGCGCACCCCGCGCCAGCGCGTGCGGGACAGGATGTAGCGACGGGCACGGTAGCGGGCGTAGAACAGAAGCGGCACGATACCCAGAGCACTGGCCACATACCCGACCCAAGACGCCGCGAAGACGGAAAAGCTGACAAACATCAGCAGCAGATTGACGATGCCAAGATAAAAGGTCAGCACCACCACGGCGATCAGAAAGCCAAGCAGCTTTTCCAGCGGATCACCGGTATATTCTAGCCCATGCCCCCCGGGCCGGATCGCGGACCAGTACCAGCGGCGCAACCGGGTCTTCATCCAGAACCGGTAAATGCCTAGCGTCAGTACCGTCAGCAGCGCGGTCTTGAGCGCAAGCCAGAACAGCCCGGCGCGCTTGCCGACGAAATCTACTCTCATCGCCCCCGGCGGGCCGTGATCGGCAGCCGGCTCTGGTGGATGCGCGGCAGAATCCGAAGTATGCACCGCCGCCGCCAATCAGTCGAAGCGGTTGTTCCGCGGGAAGCCGCGGGGAGCCATGCGGCCCGCACCGGCGCGTTTTCCGGTCCATTCGGCAAGGTCTGACTGTGTCCGGGTCCGCCCCGCCGGATCCTGCCAGACGAGGCCATCCGCGCCGACAAAGGTGATGGCGTCGCTCAGGCCACCGTCCTTGAACTTCTGCAGCCGCACGCCCTTGCCGCGATTCATTTCGGGCAGTTCGTCGAGACCGAAGACCAGCACCTTGCGGTTCTCGCCCACCGTGGCGACGGAATCCCCCGTGACAGGCCGACAGATCAGCGCGCGGGTCTCCCCCCGCACGTTGAGAACCTGTTTCCCGCTGCGGGTCTGCGCGACCACTTCGTCCTCCGGCACGACGAAACCGTCCCCGGCAGAAGATGCCACGAGCAGCCTGCGCCCCGGCTGGTGAATGAAGAGCGCCACTATCTGCGCCTCGTTGGGCAGGTCCACCATCAGGCGCAGGGGCTCGCCCATGCCGCGCCCGCCCGGCAGGTTTGCCGCCGATATCGTGTAGAAGCGCCCGTTCGAGCCGAAGACCAGCAGGCGGTCGGTCGTTTCGGCGTGGAAGATGAATCGCGGCCCGTCCCCGTCCTTGAACTTGAGTTCGCGGTTCAGGTCGATATGCCCCGTCATGGCGCGGACCCAGCCCATCTGCGAACAGACCACCGTGATCGGTTCGCGGTCGATCATGGCCTCGATCGGAACGTCCTCGACCTCCCCCGCCTCGGCAAAGGTGGTGCGGCGGGCGCCGCCCGGCCAGTCCTTGCCGAACTGCTTCTTCGTATCCCGCAACTGTGCCGAGATGGTGTCCCACTGCAGTCCTTCGCTATCGAGCAGGTCCTCTAGCCCGGCGCGCTCCTCCATCAGAGCGGCCTGCTCGCGCAGCAGTTCCAGTTCCTCCAACCGACGCAGGGAGCGCAGGCGCATGTTCAGAATCGCATCCGCCTGAACCTCGCTCAGCTCACCCTCCCCCGGGGGCGGCGTGACGTAATCATCCTCATCCCGCGCCCGGACATGATCCCTGCCCCAGTCCTCGCGCATCAGGGCGGCCTTGGGGTCGTCGT
>NZ_LWEX01000255.1 GCF_001634885.1 Sulfitobacter sp. HI0040
GGTCGGCGGGCACCACCGGGTATTCGCCGGAGAAACAGGCGTCGCAATACTGCGGACAGCTGGCCTTGCGGCCCTGCGCCTCGCCCACGGCCCGGTAAAGACCGTCGAGCGAGATGAACTTCAGGCTGTCGACCTGCAGGTGGTCGCGCATCTCGTCCTCGGACATGGTGGCGGCCAGCAGTTTTTCGCGCTGCGGCGTATCGACCCCGTAAAAGCACGGCCATGCGGTCGGCGGTGAGGCGATGCGGAAATGCACCTCCGCCGCGCCGGCATCGAGGATCATCTCCTTGATCTTGCGGCTGGTCGTGCCGCGGACGACGCTGTCATCCACGAGGATCACGCGCTTGCCCCGGATCAGGGCGCGGTTGACGTTCAGCTTCAGCCGCACGCCCATATTCCGGATCTGTTCGGTCGGTTCGATGAAGGTCCGGCCCATGTACTGGTTGCGGATGATCCCCATGGCATAGGGGATGCCGCTTTGCAGGCTGTAGCCGATGGCCGCCGGCGTGCCGCTGTCCGGCACGGGACAGACGAGGTCCGCCTCCACCGGGCTTTCCTTGGCCAGTTCGCGGCCAATCGCCTCGCGGGTTTCATAGACGCTGCGCCCCCCGAGGATGGAATCGGGGCGGCTGAAATAGACATGTTCGAAGATGCAGAACCGCGATGCCATGCGCCGGAAGGGGAAATGTGATTCGACGCCTTCGGGTGTGATCACCACCATTTCGCCGGGATCGATTTCGCGCACGAATTCCGCCCCGATGATGTCGAGCGCGCAGGTCTCGGACGACAGCGCCCAGCCGTCGCCGACCCGCCCCAGCACCAGCGGCCTGACGCCGAGGGGATCGCGTACGCCGATCAGCTTGGTGCGCGTCATGGCCACGACCGAAAACGCCCCTTCCACCCGGCGCAGGGCGTCTTCCATGCGCTCGGGGATATTGCGCTGAAGGGAGCGCGCCATGAGGTGGATGATACATTCGCTGTCCGACGAGCTTTGGAAGATGCTGCCGTGTTCGATCAGCTCCCGGCGCAACGCATTGGCATTGGTGATATTGCCATTGTGGGCGATGGCCGCACCCCCCATGGCGAATTCACCGAAAAAGGGCTGCACGTCGCGGATCGCGGTCTGCCCCTTCGCGCCGCTGGTGGAATAGCGGACATGGCCGATGGCAAGCTCCCCCGGGAGGGTTTCCATGACCGACTGCGAGGTGAAGTTGTCGCGGACATAGCCGAATCGGCGCGCGGACTGAAAGCCCGCTTCCGGATCGTAGCTGACGATACCGCCCGCTTCCTGCCCGCGATGCTGAAGCGCATGCAGCCCCAGCGCCACGAAGTTGGCCGCGTCAGCCACCCCGACGACGCCAAAGACACCGCATTCTTCCTTGGGTTTGTCGTCATCCTCCAGATCCCGCAGGTAGGAGGTGTCGAACGGATGGGCGGGGGGCATGATCTTGGACAAAGCGGCGCTCCGGCTCCAGACAGATTGTGCGCCCTACTTAGGGGTTCGTGATGGTCCTGTCACCCCGCCGCGATGCTACGTCGCAGCGTTATCTTTCACCGCTCCGTGACCGGGTGCGCCCATTGGGGCCTCAGTCACCACAACGGGAGCTGCCGCGTCAGACCCCGCAGGCCCCCACGAGTGTCTCGTAACGGGTGGTGATCCAGCCCAGCGCTTCTTCGGGGTTCTGCTCTTCGATGTTGCCGGTAAAGCGCCCGAATACAACGGCGGAGCGGCTGTCGTCCACCACGGTGAAACGCTGGCCCGTGATGACGGTATCGTAGACGAAGAAGAAGATGGCAACGAGCAGCACGCCCCGGATCACCCCGAAGATGAAGCCGAGCGCCTGATCCGCGCCGCCGAAGATCGACCGCTGCACCAGCGACGAGAAAAGCGGCGTGAACAGCGAAACGATGATGAGCGCGATGGCAAAGACGATGGCGAAGGCACCGATCACCGACAATTCGCAGCTGTCGGCCAGAAATTCGCCCACGACCGGAATTTCCCGCACCAGCGGTTCGACCTGCGGCGCAAAGAGGAAAGCCAGAATTGCAGCCGCGATCCATCCCACGATGGCCATCAATTCGCGCACCAGCCCGCGGCCATAGGCCAGCAACGCAGAAGTCACGATGACCAGCGCGACCACTCCGTCGATCAGGGTGAAACCTTCCATGCGCCTCGCCTTCCTGATGGGGTCAACCGGCCCCGAATATTTCGCCCACGAAGCCGGTCAGATCACGCATCTGCTGAACTACGATCCCGGCATTGCCCGCCTGCTTGTCGGCGGCAGGCGCAATAGCGGAGGTAAAACCAAGTTTCCGGGCCTCTTTCAACCTGTTTTCGGTTTGGGTGGCGGGGCGCAGCGCACCCGATAGGCTGATTTCCCCGAAAACGACCGTTTCGGCCGGAAGAGCGGTGTCTTCGCGCGCGCTCAGCAGGGCGGCGGCCACGGCCAGATCCGCCGCCGGTTCGCTGATCTTCATGCCGCCCGCGACATTGAGATAGACATCGAGCCCCGCGAAGGGGATGCCGCAGCGCGCTTCGAGCACCGCGAGGATCATCGCAAGCCGCCCGCCGTCCCAGCCGACGACCGTGCGCCGCGCCTGTGCATGGGGGCTGGGCGCCACCAGCGCCTGCAGTTCGACAAGAACCGGGCGCGTCCCCTCGATCCCCGCGAATACGACCGATCCGGCGGAGGGCTGCCCCCTTTCGCTGAGGAACAGCGCCGAAGGGTTGGTGACTTCGGACAATCCGCTTCCCGTCATCTCGAAGACGCCGATTTCGTCTGCGGGGCCGAACCGGTTCTTTACCGCGCGCAGGATACGGAACTGATGCCCGCGCTCCCCCTCGAAGTAGAGAACGGTATCAACCATATGCTCCACCACGCGGGGGCCTGCGATCTGGCCCTCCTTCGTCACATGGCCGACGAGCACGACGGAAACGCCCCGGCGCTTGGCGAATGTGGTCAGCTCATGGGCGGCGGCGCGCACCTGGCTGACGGATCCGGGGGCGCTTTCGACGTTGTCGGCCCACATGGTCTGGATTGAATCGATGATAGCGAGTTGCGGGCTTTCGGCTTCGAGCGTGGTGAGGATGTCGCGCAGGTTGGTTTCCGCCGCGAGCTTTACCGGCGCGTCCGACAGGCCCAGCCTGCGTGCGCGCATGCGGACCTGCGCGCTGGCTTCCTCGCCGCTGACGTAGATCGTCTTCAGACCATGGCGCGCGAACTGGGCCGCGGCCTGCAACAACAGTGTCGATTTGCCGATACCGGGATCGCCGCCGACCAGCAGTGCGGAGGCGGGAACCAGTCCGCCCCCCAGCACCCGGTCCAATTCGTCGATACCCGATTGAGTCCGCGGCGGCGGCGTCTCAAGCGTGGCAAGGTCGGTCAGGTCCATTCCCTTGCCACGCTTGGCTCCCAGCGACTTGCTGGGCGGGCCGGAGGAAATGCCCTTGTCCTCGACGATGGTGTTCCATTCCCCGCAGGTATCGCAGCGGCCCGACCATTTCGTGTACTGGGCAGCGCAGGCGGTGCAGGTATAGGTGGGGGAGTTCTTGGCCATGCGGTCTTGTGGCCGAGGCCCGGGGTGACGTCAAAGAAAAAGGCCACCCCGGGGGGTGGCCTTGTTTGCATACCTGCCGATGGGGTTCAGATCACTCGGCTGCCTTCGGAGGCATTTCGATGACCGTGTTTTCGAGCTGCAGCGGATCGTCCTTGTACTGGGGCGGTTCGCGGTCTGTGCGGACAACCGTTTCCACACCAAGCTCGGGCATGATCTCGCGCATTTCCTCGCGCAGGCGCTCCAACTGGGCGGCTGCCACGCTTTCTTCCAGCTCGACCTCGTGCAACCACTGCTTCATCTCGGTGGAGATACCCTTGGCCTGATCCAGACGCTCGTTGAACAGGTCGACCTCCGCCTGACGTTCCTTGAGGAAGCTGCGCGCGCGTTCGATCTTTTCGTCGGCATAGACGGTGGCCAGTTCCTTTGAAATGTAGCTCATCTGTGCCGCCACTTCGAGAACCTGCGGCTCAAGCGTGCTCAGGTCAGGGTGATCGCGCAGATAGGCCAGACGTTCGCGGATGGCGTCGAATTCAGACGACATCTGGAACGTCGCCTTGCGGTCCGCGGCATGGACGGCCGCATAGGCGCGCGCCACGTCCTGCATGGCGATGGAAAAGGAGCGGTGGGAATTTTCCAGCTGCATGATGCGGCGATTGGTCGGCAAAAAGAAGCACAGGCCGAGCGCCAGTACGGTCAGACCGATCTGGGCGTACATGCCCGCGTTTTCGACGGGGGCCCCGTTGTAATTCACGGGAAGCTCGATCCAGTTCCAAAGGCCCAATCCGGCCATGATCGTGGCTACCAGAAGGCCCAGAGCAGCAAGCGCGAATACGGCGACAGCAAGGCGCTGCATGAGATATTGGGTGAGATAGGAGACTGCTTGGAAATTCTTCACTGTACGTTCCCCCTTGGGATATCGGTATCGGCAAGTTTATGCCGACAAACGGATTTTGTCGCCGTAAGGTTCCGCTGATGTTCCGAAAAAAATCCGATTAAACGCTTTGGTCACAATTGTGCTTCACAGTGTCTCTTGGTGGCCTTCAATAAGGCGAAAGAAAGCCGATTGTCGCCAAACGCGCACAAACCCTTTTGGCACGGGGCTGTAACGGGGGCCGGGGCGCCGCTGGTTTGGGCCGAATCGTTCGGAAGATCGGCGGGTCATTCCGCATCAGGCACGTTTTGCTTGATCCCCACACTTCCGCGTGAGTCTGGCGTATCTGTCGCCCCTCAGGCCCCTGCGGCGATAAAGCGCGTGAGATCGGAATGCGTACTGGTGCGCATATCCGCCACGCTGCCCTGCCACGCGATTCGCCCGTCTTTCAGCAGGGCCACGCTGTCCGCCACCGTCCGCACCGTCGTCAGGTCATGGGTGATGGTCAGGGCGGTCGCGCCGGTTTCCGTCACCAGATCGCGGATCAGCCTGTTGATGGTCTGGGCGGTGACGGGATCGAGCCCGGTGGTTGGTTCGTCAAAGAACAGCCACTTGGGATCGTCGGCAATCGCCCGGGCAAGGGCGGCGCGTTTCTGCATGCCGCCCGACAGTTCCGCCGGGTAGCGGTCGGCACTGGCGGCATCGAGGCCCACGCGCTCCAGCTTGTCGATGGCGATTGTGCGCGCGGCTTCGCGCGGCAGGCGATGCAGCAGCCGAAATGCCACGTTCTGCCAGACGGGCAGGCTGTCAAAGAGCGCCGAGCCCTGAAAGAGCATACCGAAACCGTTCAGCCATTCGCGCCGACGCGTCTTGTCGAAGGGTGCGTTGTCCAGCGTGATGGCCCCGGCGTCGAGCCGTTCGAGGCCGAGGATGCTGCGCATCA
>NZ_LWEX01000256.1 GCF_001634885.1 Sulfitobacter sp. HI0040
TGGGGAAGATGGGGGCGGGGGAGCTTAATTATTCGTCGGATATCGACCTCATCTGCCTGTTTGACGAAACCCGCTTCGATCCCGACGATTTTCACGAGGCCCGCACCGCCTTCGTGCGTGCGACCCGCGCCATGACCGCAACCCTCAGCGACAATNCTGCAGAGGGCTACGTGTTCCGCACCGATCTGCGCCTGCGGCCCGACAGCGGCGTCACGCCCGTCTGCATCGCCATGGAAACGGCGGAACGCTATTATGAATCGCTGGGCCGCACGTGGGAGCGGGCCGCCTATATCAAGGCGCGACCCTGCGCGGGGGATATCGCGGCGGGGGAAAGGTTCCTCGACACGTTGCGGCCCTTCGTCTGGCGGCGGCACCTCGACTTCGCGGCCATTCAGGATGCTCATGACATGCGGTTGGCCATACGCGAGCATAAGGGGCTGGGCGGGCCCATCACCCTGCCGGGCCACGACATGAAGCTGGGTCGCGGTGGCATACGGGAGATCGAGTTCTTCACCCAGACCCGGCAGTTGATCGCCGGGGGGCGTGACGCGGCCCTGCGCCTGCGCCAGACGGTGCCGGCATTGGCCCGGCTGGCGGAAAAGGACTGGGTGCCCGGGGATGCGGCCGAAACCCTGACCCGCCACTATCGGATGCACCGGACGGTAGAGCACCGGCTGCAGATGGTGCAGGATGCCCAGACCCATGCGCTGCCGCAAACGGAAGCGGGGTTCGATCGTCTGGCCTGCATGATGGATATGGACCGCGACGATCTGATGCGCGACCTGCACGCGCGGCTCAGCGAAGTGCATGAGATGACCGAAGGTTTCTTTGCCGCCTCGCGCAGCGGGCCAAAGGCGCCGGGGCCGCAGGAACACAGGTTCGATACCGCCGTGATCGACCGTTGGCACAGCTATCCCGCGCTGCGCAGTGCGCGCGGCGCCGAGATTTTCGAGCGGTTGAAGCCGGACCTTCTGTCGCGGCTGGCACGATCCAGCAAGCCGGACGAGGCGCTGCTGGCCTTCGACGGCTTTCTGGCGGGGCTGCCGGCGGGGGTGCAGCTCTTTTCGCTGCTCCGGGCCAATCCGCAGATTGCAGACCTTCTCGTGGATATCGTCGCCACCTCGCCCGCGCTGGCCAATCACCTGTCGCATAACGCGACCGTCTTCGACACGGTGATCGACGGCAACTTTTTTGCGCCATGGCCCGAACCCCGGGCGCTGGAGCAATTGCTGACCGATACGCTGCTACGAGAAGCGGATTACGAGACCCGGCTGGACGCCACGCGCCGCTGGGCGAAGGAATGGCATTTCCGCGTGGGCGTGCATCATCTGCGCGGGCTGATCGATGCGCAGACCGCGGGGCGGCACTACGCCGATCTGGCACGCGCCGTGCTTTCCGTGCTCTGGCCGGTGGTGGTGGGGGAATTCGCCACGCGGCACGGGCCGCCGCCGGGGCGGGGGGCCGTGATCCTCGGGATGGGGTCGCTGGGCGCGGGGATGCTGACGGCGACATCCGACCTCGATATGANCGTGATTTACGATCCCCGGGAGGACGAAGGATCGGACGGGCCGCGCCCGCTGGCCACGCGGCCCTATTTCGCGCGGCTCACGCAGGCGATGATCACGGCGATGACCGCCCCGATGAGCCAGGGCAAGCTCTACGAGGTGGACATGCGGCTGCGGCCTTCGGGCAATCAGGGGCCTGTCGCCACCAGCCTTGCCGCTTTCAAGAGCTATCAGCGTGAACAGGCGTGGGTCTGGGAACATCTGGCGCTGACGCGCGCCGCGATCGTGGCGGGGCCCGCCGATCTGGGGGAAGACGTGGAGGCGCTGCGACGCGAGATCATTGGGCGTGAGACAGCCGGTCCCGGTATCGTCGAGGAAATGGCCCGCATGCGGACCCGAATCGCCGATGCGAAGTCTCCCCACGGCCCCTTCGATGCCAAGATCGGACCGGGCCGCCTGCAGGACATCGAACTGCTCGCGCAGGCGGGCGCGCTTGTCGCTGGCGAAATGGCGGGGGACGTGCCCGCCGGTCTGCGCGCCGGGGTTCGGGCGGCGCTGCTGAACGAAGACGAGGTCCGCGTGCTGGAGGAATGCTACGACAACTGCTGGGCCCTGCAATGTGCGGCGCGACTGTTGTCTTCGAAGCCCATAGATGCGGACCGGCTGGGGCAGGCGGGGATCGCCTTTCTTTGCCGCAGCCTTGGCGTCGATGACCTGCCCGCACTGGAGCGCAAGATGCTGGATACCTATAAAACTGCGCGCGAACAGATAGATAGGGCCATCTCGCGCAGCGTCGGCGCAAGGGCGGAGCAGGAATGACCGAAAAGCATGCACCCGAGGATCCCAAGGGCCTCATTTATGAGGCGTACCGGATCGACGGGATCACCGCCTCCGAATGCCGGTCGATCTTCCTCGACTGGGCGCTGAGCCTACCGCTCGATGCCGATACGCCCGGTCTCATCCGCAGTTTGCTGACCCGACAGGATGCGGTGGAGGAGCACCCGATGACGGTTGTGCTGCGGGATGGCCTGACCACCTTGCAGGCGCCTCGCCGGCGCGGCGGATGGCGGAGCCGTCCGCGGAATTGATCCACTTGCACGCAGTCTCAATAACTGAGGATTGACACCTCAAAAACGCGTAAAATTCACGAAGGAAATATATTTCGGTCGCAAACTCGCCCTATTTGGCCGCCAGAACCGGTTCAGACAGAGAAAAGCGAGGACGCCATGAACATTTCCATCATCAAGACGATCGCCGCCCTTGGACTGGGCGTTCTCGTATCGGCCTGTACCGCAGCCCCGGATTTCCCCACCCGGGCCGCCCCTTTCGAAACCACGCCGATCCCGACGGTCGCCCCGGTTGCGGCAGCCCCCGTGGTCGCGATGCCGGTGTCGCTGAACGTGGCGGAGATCAACGTGCTGGTGCCCGAAAGCCTTGAGGTCAGCGAGGCGAACCGTTTCTATCCGCGCGGCGACATCGTGTGGCGCGGCGACCCCTTGGGGGACCGCCACGCACAGGTCAAGGCGATCTTCGACACCGCCTTTGCCCGGGGCGCGGAGGCTTTCGACGGGGAAACGCCCGTCCGCCTTGATGTCGAAGTGCGGCGCTTTCATTCGCTTACGGAAAAGACGCGCTATACCGTGGGCGGTGTGCATTCCATCACCTTCCTGCTGACGCTGCGGGATGCACGCACCGGCGAATTGCTGCGCCCAACCCGCGAAGTGCAGGCGGACCTCGATGGGTTCGGCGGGCGGCAGGCGATCCTTGCCGATGCCCGGGGTGAAACCCAGAAGGTGCGGATCACCGCGCATCTGGCGGAAGTCCTCCGGCAGGAACTGTCCCGCCCCGAAGGCCACCGCAACGCGAAGCTGGGGCTGATCCAGGCGCTCAACAAATTCTGAGCTTTATCCATCCTCAGGAACCGACTAGAGGGGGCGCTATGACAGCGCCCCTTTCCGCATCCGACCGCCCCACCGTCCGTCTTCTGCCGAAGGCCAATGCCCGTGCCATCCGGCATGGCTTTCCTTGGGTCTACGCCAATGAACTGGTGACCGACAGGCGCACCCGGGGCCTTGCCCCCGGCACGCTGGCCCGGCTCGACGATGATACCCGCCGCCCCATGGGCCTTGTCGCCGTAAACCCGGCGAGCAAGATCATCGCCCGCATGATCGACCCCGATCCGGAGGCGGTCATCGACGAGGCATGGTTCGCGGGCCATCTGCGCCGTGCGCTCAAACTGCGCGAACAGCTTTACGATGCGCCCTTCTACCGGCTCATCCATGCGGAGGCGGATGGTCTGCCGGGCGTGGTGATCGACCGGTTCGGCGATACCTGCGTGATCCAGCCCAACGCGGCATGGGCCGACGCCCTGCTGGAACCGCTTTGCGCGGCGCTGGTGTCCGTTACCGGCGTCAAACATGTGCTCAAGAACGCAGGCGGGCGGACCCGGTCCCTTGAAGGGCTCGACGATGTGTCCTCGGTCCTGACCGGAGAGGCACCGGCTGCCCCCGTCGAAGTCCCGATGAACGGTGCCATCTACATGGCGGATCTGACCGGCGGACAGAAGACCGGATTGTTCTACGACCAGCGGCCCAACCACGCCTTCGTGGCGGAGCTGTCACGCGGGGCGCGCGTACTCGACGTGTTTTCCCACGTGGGGGGCTTTTCGCTGGCCGCACTGGCGGGCGGCGCCGCTTCGACACTGGCGGTGGACGGATCGGCGCCCGCACTCGATCTCGCGCAGGCCGGGGCAGCGGCGATGGGGCGTGCGGATGATTTCAGCACTCGTCAGGGCGACGCCTTCGAGGCGCTGACCGCCCTGCGGGCCGAGGGCCAGCAATTTGACGTCGTCGTCTGCGACCCGCCCGCCTTTGCCCCCGCCAAGCCTGCGTTGGAGGCCGGTCTGCGCGCCTATGAAAAGGTCGCACGGCTGGCCGCCCCGTTGGTGGCGGAGGACGGGATACTGGTGCTTTGCTCCTGCTCGCACGCCGCTGACATGGGCCAGTTCCGCACCGCGAGCGTGCGCGGCATCGGGCGCGCGGGGCGGCGTGCCGTCCTGCTGCATACGGGGCAGGCGGGGCCGGATCATCCGCAACTGCCGCAACTGGCCGAAAGCGGCTATCTCAAATCACTGTTCTTCCGCGTCTGATGTCAGGGCCGCGCATCCTGATCGATGCGAATGTGCTCTATCCCACGGTTATGCGTGAACTGGTATTGGGCGCGGCGGGGAAGGGGCTCTTCACCCCGCTTTGGTCTGACCGGATACTGGAGGAATGGCGCCTCGCGGCGGTAAAGATAGGCCCCGAAGGCATTCCGCAGGCGGAGGCGGAGATTGCCCTGCTGCGCCGGGACTGGCCCGATGCCGTGGTCACCTCGGCGCCGGAGACGGCCAGCGCGCTTTGGTTGCCTGATCACGACGATGTGCATGTGCTGGCCGCCGCCGTAGAGGCGCGCGCCCAGTCCATCATGACGCGCAATGCCCGCGATTTCCCGACCCGGTTGCTGGCCGAAAGCGGTATCACCCGGGTCGATCCCGATGGCTATCTGCGCGATCTCTGGCGAGAGGCACCCGATACGGTCGCCGCCGTGGCCGAAAGCGTGCGGGCGGAGGCGGAGCGGCTCTCAGGCCAGGGCTGGGCGCTCAATGACCTGCTGAAGAAAGCGCGCATGCCGCAACTGGCCAAGGCACTGCGCACTTCCGCCCAGCCGCCCGGTCATTCGTCCCAGCGCAGCTGAAGCCGTTTCAGCGCGGCGATGCGCTCTTCGGTCTTGGGGTGGCTCAGCAACCATGCGGGCGTGCTGCCACCGGCCCCTTCGGTCAGCGCCTCCAGCTTGCGAAAGAGCGATATCTGCGGTTCGATCCCGATCCCCGCCTTGGTCAGCAGGGCCGCTGCATAGGCATCGGCTTCGTATTCGTCGGACCGCGAGAGCCGCGCGGCGAGCATGGTCGCCAGCATGTTCGCGATCCAGATGCCCACGCCGGGGATAAGCCGGCCCAGCACCATCGCCAACGCGGTACGCACCGCATTCTGGCCGGAAAAATCGATCATCCGACGCCGCGAATGCCCCAGCGCCACATGGCCCAGTTCATGGGCGATGACGCTGGCCAGTTCGGAGGCCGTTACCTCCCCCCGTTTGAACCGGTTGTAAAAGCCCCGCGTGATAAAGATCCGCCCGTCCGGCGCGGCGAGCCCGTTCACCGGATCGATTTCGTAGATATGCACCTTGATGCGCGGCAGATCGAGCGCGCGCGCCATGCGGTCGCTCATGTCCTTCAGCGCGGGATCCATCAATTCGGTGGATTTCTGGTCGAGCTGCTTCGCCGTCCGCCACGCTGAAAAGCGATACATGGCGATACCGTAGAGAATGGCCAGAAGGATCGGTAGGACGCGGATCATGTAGCGAATATGGGGGCTGGGGCGGGGGACGCAAGCACGCTGTCATGCCATGCCCCCGCGAAAGCACCATTGTGCCCCGACGGTCGCGGGCTATCTGGTCGTCTGCAACTGACCGGAGCTTCCCATGCCCACACTTACCGACCTTGTCATGCCGTTCGTCGAAGCCTTCGTGATGATCGTCGCGCTGGTGTGTTTCGTCCGGCTCAACGGGCTGCGGTCCTTTTCCAAGATGGCGAACCATGACTTCGCCGTGACGGTGGCGATGGGGTCGATCCTTGCTTCTGTCGTGGTGTCGGGGACGACGGGGCTCGGCCTTGGGCTGTCGGGGCTGGCGGCGCTTTTCGTCGTGCAGGCGTTTCTGGCCCGGCTGCGCACACATCTGCGCCCTGCGGCCGCGGCCATGGACAACGCACCCCTGCTGCTGATGCGGGACGGGGAGATACTGGAGGAGAACCTCGCCCATGCGAAGGTCACACGGTCGGACCTGATCGCGAAACTGCGCGAAGCGAATGTTCTGCAAATGTCAGAGGTGCGGGCGGTGGTCTTTGAGCAGACCGGCGATGTCTCGGTTCTGCATGGCGACAAGGCGGTCGATGCCGTGCTGCTCGAAGGGGTCCGGGACCACCCCTGAAGGTGGCCCCGTGGGGATGCGTCAGGCTCAGGCCAGTTTCGCATCCATTGTGATTTCCGCTGTCAGCAGCTTGGAGATCGGGCAGTTTTCCTTTGCGGTATTGGCCGCGCGGTTGAACTGCTCTTCGGTCGCGTTGGGGATCGAGGCCGTCACGTCAAGGTGAACCTTGGGGATGTGGAACCCGCCGTCCTTCTGCTCAAGGTGAACAGTGGCTTTGGTTTCGATGCTGTCGGCAACGAGGTCTTCGCCTTCGAGGATCATCGACAGCGCCATGGAAAAGCAGGACGCATGGGCAGCGCCGATCAGTTCCTCGGGGTTGGTGCCGGACTTGCCTTCAAAGCGGGTCTGGAACCCGTAGGGCTGATCGTTCAGCACGCCGGTCTGGGTAGAGACGTGGCCCTTGCCCTCCTTGAGGTTGCCTGTCCACTTGGCGGAACCGTGTTTCTTGATGCTCATAGTGTAAACCTTTCGTTTCAGTTGGGGGTTGGCGTCACAACGTCTGAAACCTCTTGACGTTCCAATATATCGTGCGCGATTTAATAGTGTGATACATACATCGAACCCCCCGGTCGGTCAATGTCTTGCTGGAGGGTCGCGCGCGATATAAAAACCACGGCAAGGAGCCGCCCATGCCACAAGACCCCAAGCTCACCCCCGACGACATGCTGTGTTTCGATGTCTATGCGATGCAACAGGCGTTCAACCGCCTGTACAAACCCTTGCTCGCGCCGTTGGGGCTGACCTATCCGCAGTACCTAGTGATGGTGGTGCTGTGGTCAGAGGACCAGATGCCGGTCGGGCGGATCGGTGCGCGGCTGGGGCTTGAATCCAGCACGCTCACGCCGCTGATCAAACGGCTGGAGCTTGCAGGTCTCGTCACCCGCTCCCGCGATCTGCAGGATGAACGCAAGGTCGCCGTAACCCTGACGCAACGGGGCCGCGCGATGGAGACGCAGGCCCGCGAAATACCGCGCTGCGTCGAAGCCTCCACCGGGATGGACAGCGCCGAGATCGCGGAGTTGCGGGGACGGCTGGCGCGGCTGCACGGCGCGCTGACAGCGGCGGAATAAACGCCGCGCGTCAGCGGGTGAGCGTCTTGATCCCGCGCGACAGACCTTCGAGCGTCATCGGCACCATGTGCTCTTGCCCGAAGATTTCCTGTATCATCGCGATCGACTGGGTATAGGGCCAGTATTTCTCGGGGATGGGATTGATCCAGAGATTGCTTTGCCACTGGTCGCGGGCACGGCCCAGCCATGTCGCGCCGCTTTCGGCGTTCCAGTGTTCATTGGCCCCGCCCGGATAGGCGATTTCATAGGGCGACATGGAGGCATCGCCCACGAAGATGCATTTGTAGTCCGGCCCATAGGTCCGCAGGATTTCGGTCGTGCTTTCCTGTGCGTTCCAGCGGCGCCGGTTGTCGCGCCAGACGCCTTCGTAAAGGCAGTTGTGAAAGTAGAAATATTCGAGGTGCTTGAATTCGGCCTTGGCCGCGCTGAACAGCTCTTCGACCACCTTGATATGCGGATCCATTGACCCGCCCACGTCGAGAAACAGCAGCACCTTCACGGCATTGCGCCGCTCTGGCCGCGTCTTGACGTCGAGATAGCCGTGTTCCGCCGTGGCGCGGATGGTCCCGTTCAGGTCCAGTTCCTCATCCGCGCCATCGCGGGCCCAGCGGCGCAGCCGTTTGAGCGCGACCTTGATGTTGCGGGTGCCCAGTTCGACGGTGTCGTCGAGGTTCTTGAATTCGCGCTTGTCCCAGACCTTGGTGGCGCGCTGGTGGCGGGATTCCTTCTGGCCGATCCGCACGCCTTCGGGGTTGTAGCCATAGGCCCCGAAGGGCGAGGTGCCGGCAGTGCCGATCCACTTGTTGCCGCCCTGATGCCGACCCTTCTGCTCTTCGAGACGCTGCTTGAGCGTTTCCATCAGCTTGTCGAACCCGCCCAGGGCCTCGATCTCTGCCTTTTCCTCGGCGGAGAGGTGCTTTTCGGCCATTTTCTCCAGCCAGTCGCGGGGGATGTCCACGGCTTCGAGCACGTCGTCGAGCTGGATGTTTTCGAGCCCTTCGAAGGCGGCGGCGAAGGCCTGGTCGAACTTGTCGATGTTGCGCTCGTCCTTCACCATCGACACCCGCGCGAGGTAATAGAACGCCTCCACGTCATAGGTGGCGAGGCCTGCCGACATCCCGTCGAGAAAGGCGAGGAATTCGCGCATGGAGACCGGGACCCGGTGCTTGCGCAGCTGTTCGAAGAACGGCAGGAACATTCCTCAGACCCCCAGCAGGAAACGGTCCAGGATCACGGTGAGGATCATGCCGAGCAAGACGAAGGCGATGCCGTAGCCGGCGCCGTATTGCGCCATGTCCTTGCGGTTGCCGCCGCGCTTCTTCGCCGTTCTGACGCCGATGAAAATGCCCAGAAGGCCCAATACGATTACGATCATGTCGTTTGCGCCACCCGTCCGCGGTTGATCACTTGCGCGGGTTCAGCGATGCGATTTCGCGCTGCTTGGCCCGCACGGCCCAGTCAGGGCCAAAGCCGTAGCGCGCCCAGCCCAGACTGTCCACCCTGACCACGCGTGCCTCTTCGGGGCGGCCCGACAGGTCGAGCGCCTCGGCCTGCAGCAGCAAAAGCGTCGAAAGAAGCGCCGCGTTCTCGCCTCGCTGCGCGGTATCGAGATGCGGGGCAAGCAAACGGAGCGCTGTGTCGCCATCGCCCGTGCTGATTGCATAGGCCGCCAGTTGCGTCGCCACATAGGCGCGGTGAAGTGCGGTGCCGGGGGTCGCGGTATAGAGCCTGTCGGCCAGTTGGAAATGGGCCTGTGCCGCCACGGGATCGCTCAGCTGCAGCACACGGCCAAACGCAAAATGCGCAAAGGCGCGGCGGTGGTCCTGCCAGCCCATGCGGTCCGCGATGCGCACCGCTTCACTGGCCGCGATCCGGCGGTCGGCGGGGTCGGTGGAGCGGCCAAGCGCTGTCTGGATGGCGTCGCTGTAGCCGCGCGGCGTGAAGCTGGCGCGTTGTCCGGGGCCGCTGTCCCCCGCAGGGTTCAGCCGCGACAGGATGGCGGGCAGCGCGCGGGCGACCTGCGTCCGCGACATGCCCGAGCGCAGGGCGGGATCGTAATACGCCCGCAGGATCAGCATGTCGAAGCCCGTGAGTACGGTATGCACATTGTCGTCGTTGAAGACGGAGTCGGACAGCCGGTACAGATCGTTGAGCGGACCCAGCGATTGGGCGAGTTCTTCGTGCAGGCAGTCGCGCACTTCCTGCGGGCTGGAATCGTTGGGCAGAAAGACGGTCAGCCGTTCGCGGGTCTGCAGCCGCGTCCAGTCCGTACGGGCGGACCGGCGCAGCTTGCGATATTCGGCCAGCGAACTGACGTTGGGCGCCACGAAACAGGCGGCATCAGGAAGCACATCGCGGATCTCGGCGCGGGTGACGGCCTGAACGATGACATTGGCGGAAGGGTCGTAGACCTGGCTGATGTCGATCCCGGCCTCGCGCCGCAGGCGCGCCAGCAGGCGGCGCAGGTCGGGCGCGAGCGTGGCGGGGGCGGGGCCGCGCACCGCAACGGTGATGGGGGTTTC
>NZ_LWEX01000257.1 GCF_001634885.1 Sulfitobacter sp. HI0040
GCGCAAGGCCATAGCACCCGACGCGCAGGAGCAGGAGCGCAACCCGCGCGCCCGCTCGGCCAAGCTGCGCATCGCCACCCGCACCGACGCGCCTTCGGGCACCGTCGAGGCGTCATCCATCGGAATGCCACAGGTCAGGGGGATCTGAGACCATGCGAGCCGTTTTGTACATTCTCACCGCCCTTGGCGTCATCGGGCTGGCCTTCTGGGCCTACCGTGAGAATTACGCCACCCAGCAGGCGCTGAGCGACGCGGACCGGTTGCACGCCAACATCCGCGATGCCCATGCCCGCCTTGCCGTGCTGCGCGCGGAATGGGCCTATCAGAACCGCCCCGACCGGCTGCGCGATCTGGCGGAACTGAATTTCGAACGCCTCGGCCTGCTGCCCCTGCATCCCGATCAGTTCGGCCTTGTGGACCAGATCATCTATCCCGCCCCGCCACCGCTGACGATCACCGATCCGGTTGACGTGTCCACGATGAATGCAGACGAGGAAGACCCGCTATGATCCGCACCCCGCTGCGCCCGCTCGCCCGTATTCTCGACGCCCGCCAGAAAGGCGAAAACCCCGACGCCATCGAGCGCGAGAACAAGCGCATCCGGCACGAGCAGATGCGCGATGCTGCCCGTCAGCGCGCCGAGGGGCGCCTGTTGGTCATGGGGGTGTTCTTTTTCTGTGCCTTTGCGGTGGTGGGCGCACGGATGGGTCTGCTCGCCACGTCCGAACCGACGGAGCCGCGCGCACAGGCGCCCGGATCGGTCATCTCGGCGACCCGTGCCGATATCGTCGATCGCCACGGCAACATTCTGGCGACCAACCTTGAGACCCACGCGCTCTATGCCCAGCCGCGTCACATGGTCGACCCGGTGGCCGCCGCCAAAGGATTGGTCAAGGTCTTCCCCGACCTGAAGGAAGACCGGCTGATCAAGGATTTCACGGGCAAGCGCAAGTTCCTGTGGATCAAGAAGAAAATCAGCCCCGAGCAGATGCAGGCCGTTCACGACATCGGCGATCCCGGCCTGCTTTTCGCGCCCCGCGACATGCGGCTTTATCCCAACGGCACGCTGGCGGCACATGTGCTGGGCGGCGCCAGTTTCGGCAAGGAAGGCGTGCGCGCCGCCGAGGTGATCGGCGTGGCCGGGGTGGAAAAGTATTTCGACAGCTATCTGCGTGACCCGGCCAACGGGGCCAAGCCGCTTGAACTCTCGCTCGACCTGACGGTGCAGGCCGCGGCGGAACGGGTTCTCTATGGCGGGATGAAACTGCTCAACGCGAAGGGTGCGACCAGCGTCCTGATGAACGCCAAGACGGGCGAGGTCATCAGCGTGGTGTCGCTGCCCAGCTTCGATCCCAACGACAGGCCGCGCCCGGCAACGTCGGGCGATCCGTCGGACAGCCCTTTGTTCAACCGGGCGGTGCAGGGGGTCTATGAACTTGGCTCCACCTTCAAGATCTTCACTGCCGCGCAGGCCATCGATCTGGGCCTTGTGAACGCCGATACGATCATCGAAACGGCGGGCCCGATGAAAGTGGGCGGGTTTAGTATCGGTGAATTCCGCAACAAGAATTACGGCAAGCTCAGCGTTGCCGATATCATCGTGCATTCCTCCAACCGGGGGACCGGGCGGCTCGCGCTCGATATCGGGATCGAGCGGCAGCAGGAATTCCTGCGCAACATGGGCTTCTTCGAGGCGACCCCATTCGAGATCGTCGAGGCGGCGGGCGGCAAGCCGCTCTTGCCCAAGCGCTGGACCGAGTTGAGCAGCGTGACCATTTCCTACGGGCACGGTCTTTCGACCAGTCCCATGCACCTCGCGGCGGGATATGCCGCCATCGCCAACGGCGGGCGGCGGGTGACGCCGACCCTGCTGAAGCAGGACGGCGTGAAACCCGGCCCGCGCGTCATGTCCGAACGGGCTGCGCGCGATTCCCGGATGATGCTGCGCAAGGTCGTGAGCGACGGCACGGCCAGCTTCGGCGAAGTGCCCGGCTATCACGTGGGCGGCAAAACCGGCACCGCAGACAAACCAAAGCCGCGCGGCGGATATTACGAGGACAAGGTGATCGCCACCTTCGCCAGCATCTTTCCGGCCCATGATCCCGAGTACGTGCTGATCGTCACGCTGGACGAGCCGGTGGAGACGTCAGGCTCCAAACCGCGGCGGACGGCAGGCTGGACGGCGGTGCCCGTCGCGGCAGAGATGATCCGCCGGGTCGCGCCGCTTCTGGGGCTACGGCCGACAGTTGTACCTGCGGAAGAGGCTGTGTTAACGCTGACAGGCAGCAACTGAAAAAGTCTTCCCCCATGGATAAACGGGCCGTTTCCCTTTCCGCGCTTGGCCTGACTGCCGCGCGCGGGGCCAACCCGCAAATCACCGGAATCGCCGTCGATAGCCGTGCCGTGCAGGCCGGTTTTCTCTTCGCGGCGATGCCGGGTACGGTTCAGCATGGCGCGGCCTTCACCGCGCAGGCACTGGCGCAGGGCGCCGCCGCCGTGCTCACCGATGCTGAAGGCGTGATCATCGCCGCAGAGGCGCTGGCCGACTCGGACGCGGCCCTTGTCGTGACAGATGCCCCGAGGGAGGCGCTCACCCGGGCCGCGGCCCTATGGTACGGGGCACAGCCCGCGACCATGGCCGCCGTGACCGGCACCAATGGCAAGACCTCCGTTTCCAGCTTTCTGCGCCAGATCTGGATCGAACTGGGCTACGCGGCGGTGAACCTCGGCACCACCGGGGTGGAGGGCGCATGGACAGCACCCCTGTCGCACACCACGCCCGAGCCGCTGACCTTGCACCGGGTGCTGGCCGAAGCGGCGGGGCAGGGCATCACCCATGCGGCGATGGAGGCGTCGAGCCACGGGCTCGACCAGCGGCGGCTGGACGGGGTCACCCTGCGCGCGGCGGGGTTCACGAACTTTTCGCAGGATCATCTGGATTATCACGAAAGCTTCGAAGCCTATTTCGACGCCAAGGCGGGCCTTTTCGCCCGCGTTCTGCCGGAGGACGGTACAGCCGTGATCAACATCGACGACGCGCGCGGGGTCGATTTGGTCGCCGTTTCCAAGGCGCGGGGCTGCAGCGTGCTGACCGTGGGCCGTGACGGGGGCGACCTGCATCTGACGGGCCAGCGCTTTGACGAGACGGGGCAGGACCTGCGCTTTGTCTACCGTGGCCGCAGCTATCAGAAACGGCTCGAACTGATCGGCGGGTTTCAGGCCGACAACGTGCTGGTGGCCGCGGGCCTTGCCATCGCCTGCGGGGCGGAGCCGCAGGATGTCTTTGACACGTTTCCCCATCTCAAGACCGTGCGCGGGCGCATGCAGCTTGCCGCCACAAGGGACGGCGGCGGGGCGGTCTTTGTCGACTATGCCCATACGCCGGATGCCGTTTCCACGGCACTTGCGGCGATGCGCCCGCATGTGATGGGCCGGCTGGTGGCCATCGTGGGGGCGGGCGGCGACAGGGACCGCGCCAAACGCCCCCTGATGGGTGCTGCAGCGACCGAACATGCCGATGCCGTCATCGTGACGGACGACAACCCCCGCAGCGAGGACCCCGCCGCCATCCGTGCCGCCGTGCTGGCCGGGGCACCCGGCGCGCTGGAGGTGGGCGACCGGGCCGAAGCGATCCTGCGCGGAGTCAGCATGATCGGGCCGGGCGATGCTCTGCTCATCGCCGGAAAGGGCCACGAAACCGGGCAGATCATCGGCGATGACATCCTGCCCTTCGACGATGCCGAACAGGCCAGCATTTCGGTGGCCGCGCTGGAAGGAAAGTTGACATGACCGCGCTCTGGACGCAGGAAACCGCCCGCGCGGCAACCGGCGGAGAGGCGCGGGGACCCGCATGGTCCTGCCACGGCGTTTCCATCGATACCCGGACCCTCGCGCCGGGAGATCTCTTCGTGGCGCTCGCGGCCCAGCGGGACGGGCATGAATTCGTAGCACAGGCGCTTGAAAAAGGCGCCGCAGCCGCGCTCGTCTCCCATGTTCCTGATGGCGTATCCGAGGACGCGCCGCTCTTGATCGTGCCCGATGTCCTGCGCGGGCTGGAAGACCTTGGAAGCGCCGCCCGGGCGCGCACTGCCGCCCGCGTCGTCGCGGTGACGGGCAGCGTGGGCAAGACCTCCACCAAGGAAATGCTGCTGACGATCCTGTCGGATCAGGGGCGCACCCATGCCAGTGTGGCCAGCTACAACAACCACTGGGGCGTGCCGCTGACCCTCGCACGCATGCCCGAAGATACCGAATTTGCGATCATCGAGATCGGCATGAACCACCCCGGCGAAATCGCGCCTCTCTCCAGGCTCGCGCGTCCGCATGTAGGGGTCGTGACCACGGTGGCCGCCGCGCATCTGGAGGCTTTCGACGACATTACCGGGATCGCGGTGGAAAAGGCGGCGATCTTCGACGGGATGGAACCCGGCGGCGTCGCGGTGATCAACGCCGATATCGAACATGCCGCCATCCTGATGGCCAAGGCGGTCGACCGGCGGCTGCGGGATGTCGAATTCGGCGTCCACGCCCATCACTACCGCCTGGGCGAGGTCACGGTGCAGCCCGAAGCGACCATCGTTCAGGCCGATGTCGAAGGCAGCCCGCTTTTGTTCAAGATCGCCACGCCGGGACGCCATTTCGCCATGAACGGGCTGGCCGCCATGGCTGCGGCGGAGGCCCTGGGCGCGGACCGCGCGCTGGCCGCCCAGTCGCTCGGCCGGTGGCAGCCCTATGCGGGACGCGGCCAGCGCGAGACCATCATCCTCGACCCGGTCGAGACGCATCTGACCCTGCAGCTGATCGACGACAGCTATAACGCGAACCCGACCTCCATGGCGGCAGCACTGGACGTGCTGGCCGGGACGGAGCCCG
>NZ_LWEX01000258.1 GCF_001634885.1 Sulfitobacter sp. HI0040
GCGCCTTTTTGCGCGCGCTGACCCGCGCGACGCTCTGGATCGATCGGGGCAGCGTCAGGCGGCAGGAAACCGGCTTCGAAGGGTTCGAGGCCTGGCGCGATCAGGTCTGGGAAGAAGAGGACATGCAGCGCCACAAGCTCAACCGCAAGATCAAGGCGGAGTCGCGTTGGGCGGTCGAAGGTATCTCTGCCCGGCGCAAGCGCAATCAGGGCCGAGTGCGGGCGTTGCAGGATTTGCGGGAAGAACGGGCATCCCAGATCACCCGGCAGGGCACGGCGGCCATGTCGCTGGAATCGGGGCCGAAATCGGGACGCAAGGTGATCGAGGCGGAGGGCATCGCGAAGTCCTTCGGCGGCAAGACGATCCTGCGGGATTTTTCCATAACCGTGCAGCGCGGCGACCGGATCGCGCTGGTGGGTCCGAACGGCGTGGGCAAGACGACGCTGCTGAATATCATGATTGGCCGCGAAACCCCCGACGCGGGCACGGTCAAACTGGGCACCAACCTTGAAATCGCGCTTTTCGATCAGGCCCGCGCCCAGCTCGACGGGGACATGAGCCTTTGGGACAGCCTCACCGGCGATCCCGAAATGCGCGTCTCAGGCAAGGCGGATCAGGTGCTGGTGCGCGGACAGCCCAAGCATGTGGTGGGCTATCTCAAGGAATTTCTGTTCGACGAGGCGCAGGCCCGCGCCCCGGTGCGTTCGCTGTCGGGCGGCGAAAAGGCCCGCCTGTTGCTGGCCAAGATCATGGCTCGCGAAAGCAACCTGCTGGTGCTGGACGAACCGACCAACGATCTGGATGTCGAAACGCTCGATCTGCTGCAGGAGCTTCTGGGCACCTATGACGGCACCGTGCTGCTGGTCAGCCACGACCGCGATTTTCTGGACCGGGTCGCCGCCACCACCATCGCCATGGAAGGCGACGGGCGGGCGACGGTCTATGCGGGCGGGTGGAGCGATTACCTCAGTCAGCGCGGGCAGGACGATTTCGCAGGCAGCGTGGTCAAGCCAAAGCCCGCCCCGGCAAAGCCGAAGGCGAAACAGCCGCAGGAGCCGCGCAGCAAGCTGAGCTTCACCGAAAAGCACCGGCTGGAGGCGCTCCCGGCGGAGATCGAGCGGCTGGAGGCCGAGATCGCCAAGCTGGAAACCCTTCTGGGCGACCCTGAGCTTTTCACACGCGAACCCGTCAAGTTCCGCAAGGCGACGCAGGCGCTGACCGAACGGCAGGAAAAGCTTTCCGCTGCCGAGGAAGACTGGCTCACGCTGGAGGAGAAGGCGAACGCCTGATCCGCTTGTCAGAGCCGGATCACGGGGGCATAGCCACCGCGCAGGGCATTCACCGAAGGTTCGGGCGTCAGCACCGTGACCTCGCCGGTTCGGGGCAGCGGGCGGGGTGCTGCGTATCCTTCAGGGGTAAAGGGATAAAGCGCGTCCTGATGGATGAGGACGGGCTTGCCTTCGTCCCCTGCGATGAAGGTGCCATCGGGCAGATCGGCGATGGTCGAGCTATGGCGCCGCTGACCGAAGACGCGCGGAATGGCGCGTGCCGCATGAAGCTCTTTGTCGAATGCACCGATGCTGCCTTCGATACCGGCGGCGCGGCGGAACGACTGATGAGCCTCAAACCGGCACTGGGCGCAGGGCCGATGCCCGGCAGCCAGTGCGACGGCTTCATCGTGAAAGAAGAGTTCCGTATAGCGACCGGGCGCCATGATCGGACGCGCGGGGCGACCGGCGAAGGAAAGCAGGCAGATCACCCAGCCCCGGGTGGCCCAGCGGCGGTAGGTCAACCGGCCTTGCGCATCGTGCAGGATACCCCGGTTGCCCATGAACGCACCCCGCGCCGGATGGGCCAGGAAGCTGCCGTCAGGTTGCACGCGGTTCCGGCGGGGCATGGGATCACGCCCCCCGGCGCCGCGGGCGCATTACTCCACCCGCACCAGCGCGTGCCTTTTCTTGCCCGCGCTCAGCTTGACCGGAGAGGACAGGGCCGCCGCATCCAGCATCAGCCCCGCGTCGGACAGCGGCGCATCGTCGATGCGCGCGCCGTTTTCCGCGATCAGGCGCTTGGCTTCCTTGCCTGATCCGGCCAGCCCCGACCTGACGATCAGCTGCACGATGGAGATGCCGTCGGCCACTTCTGCCGCGCTTAGCGTCAGCGTGGGCAGATCGTCACCCGTGCCGCCTCTTTCGAAGACTTCGCGCGCCGTGGCCTCGGCGGTGCGCGCGGCCTCGGCCCCGTGCAGCAGCGTCGTCACCTCGTTGGCGAGCCGTATCTTCGCTTCGTTGATCTCGGACCCTGCTAGCGCACCGAGGCGTTCGCATTCGTCCACCGGAAGCTCGGTGTAAAGCTTGAGGAACCGGCCCGTGTCGGCGTCGGTCGAATTGCGCCAGAATTGCCAGAATTCGTAAGGGGACAGCATATCACCGTTGAGCCAGATGGCACCGCCCGCGGATTTGCCCATCTTGCGCCCGTCGCTGGTCGTCAGCAGCGGCGAGGTCAGCCCGTATACCTCCGCGTCGATGACGCGGCGGGTCAGGTCGATCCCGTTGACGATATTGCCCCACTGGTCCGACCCGCCCATTTGAAGCAGGCAGCCGTGACGGCGGTACAGCTCCATGAAGTCGTAGGCCTGCAGGATCATGTAGTTGAATTCGAGGAACGACAGGCTCTGCTCCCGGTCAAGGCGGCTTTTGACCGACTCGAAGGAGAGCATGCGGTTGATCGAGAAATGCCGCCCGATGTCGCGCAGGAAATCGAGGTAGTTCAACCCGTCGAGCCATTCGGCGTTGTTGAGCATGAGCGCGTCGCTCTCGCCGTCGCCATAGCGCAGGTACCGCGAAAAGACCTGCCCCATGCCCGCGATATTCTCCTCGATCTGCTCGGGCCCCAGCAGCGGGCGCTCGTCCGAGCGGAAACTCGGATCGCCCACCTTGGTGGTGCCGCCGCCCATCAGGGTGATCGGCTTGTGCCCGCATTTCTGAAGCCAGCGCAGCATCATGATATTGAGCAGATGACCCACGTGCAGCGATTTCGCCGTCGCGTCGTAGCCGATGTAGGCGGGGCGCACGCCTTCCATCAGGACGGCATCAAGGCCCTGATAATCGGTGCAATCCGCGAGATAGCCGCGCTCCTGCATGATGCGCAGAAAGTCAGACTTGGGATGATACGTCATGGTCCTTGCCCTCGGCTGGAATTGCGGGGCAATCTATAGGCGCAGAGCAGGCAAAGGAAAAGGCCATGAATGGCGGCAGGCAGAGGGCGATTCCGCGAACCGGGGTGGTGACGGCGCTCGGCGCCATGTCGGGCACCTCTCTCGACGGGGTGGATGCCGCCGTTCTGCGCACCGACGGGCATGAGATCACGGGCTTCGGGCCCAGCCGCTACAAGGTCTACAGTGCGCCGCAACGCCGTGTGATCGCCGCCGGTTTCGGCAAATGGTCCGGGCCGGAGGTCGATGCCGCGGCGCGGATCGTGGAAGAGGTGCATTTGGACCTGCTGCGCGGTTTCGACGGGGGCGAGGGCATCGACGTGATCGGCTTTCACGGGCAGACCCTGTCCCATGCGCCGCGTGGCCGGGGGACGCTTCAGGTCGGCGACGGCGCGGCGCTGGCCGACGCACTGGGAGTGCCGGTGGTCTGGGATTTTCGCAGCGCCGATGTCGAACTGGGGGGCGAGGGCGCGCCGCTCGCGCCCTTTTTCCATCACGCCTGCGCGCGCAGCATCGGTCTGAGCCGCCCGGTGGCCTTTCTGAACCTCGGCGGGGTGGGGAACCTGACATGGGTCGATCCCGCGATCGCGCGGCCTGAAACCGAAGGCGCGCTGCTGGCCTTCGACACGGGCCCCGCCAATGCACCGATCAATGATCTGTTGCAGACCCGGCGGGACCTTCCCTTCGACGAAGGAGGTGCGCTGGCGGCGCGGGGCCGGGTGGAGCAGGGCGCGTTGGAGCTGTTTCTGGCCGAGCCCTATTTCGCGCGTATACCGCCGAAATCGCTCGACCGGAACGATTTCGCCGAGATGGTGGCCCTTGTGGGCGAGCTGAGCGATGCCGATGCCGCCGCGACCCTCACGGCCATGTGTGCCGCCGGCGTGGCGGAGGCCATGCAGCATTGCCCGTGTCCGCCCGAAAGGGTGCTTGTCACGGGGGGTGGTCGCCATAACCCGGTGCTGATGCGGATGCTGGAGGTCTCTCTCGATTGTCCGGTTGCGGCGGTGGAGGATGTCGCGCTCGACGGGGACATGCTCGAAGCGCAGGCCTTTGCCTATCTCGCCGTACGGGTGGCGCGGGGGCTGCCTACCTCCTGTCCCGGAACGACCGGCGTGCGGGCGGCTGTGGGCGGGGGCCGGGTGAGCCTCCCGT
>NZ_LWEX01000259.1 GCF_001634885.1 Sulfitobacter sp. HI0040
GCGAAGTGCAGCCAGCGCCACAAATCCGATCACGAAAATGGGCACCAGCGGCGGTCTCTTGCCTTTCGCCTCCTGCGCTGATGCTACCGTGCGGATTACCAGCGCGGCGACCACCACGACCGGGGCCAGCATGATCACCCGCAATAGTTTCACCAATGTTGCAACGTTGCCGGTTTCCTCAGAGACCGAGAACCCCGCACCCACGACCTGAGCGACGTCATGGACGGTGGCGCCTATGAAGATACCCGTCGTCTTGTCGTCAAAGCCGATGGCAACGCTCAGGACCGGATAAACGATCATCGCGAGGGTCGAGAGCAGCGTGACCGAGACCACGGTAAAGATGAGCCTCTCTTCCGAACGCGCGTCCCGCGGCAGGATCGCGGCGATGGCCATGGCAGCCGACGCGCCGCAGATTGCAACCGCCCCCGCAGAGAGGAAGGCGAACCGGTAGCGGAACCCGAAAAGACGCGACACGGCAAGGCCGAAGCCGATGGTCGCCACGACGGCCAGCACCACGAGCAGTACAACCTTCCATCCAAGCAAGGTCAGGACCTCGCCACTGATGCGCACCCCAAGAAGAGCGACACCGAGACGCAAGAGCTGCCGCGAGCCGAAGTCGATGCCGGGCCTCGATTTCGCCTCGTGGCCGAGGAAATTGAGCGAGATACCGAACAGAAGGGCCAACAGCATCGTGGGCGCACCATAGTGTTCGGCGATAAACTGGCTGGCCAGCGCGATAATCGCGGCAATCAGAACGCCCGGCAACAGCACCTTGATGCGGTTCGGAAACGGGCTGGCGGTGCCGGATGCGGGTTGCGGATCGGTCATCGGTTCAGGTCAGGCTCCGTGCAGTATCGAGGTAGTGGCGCGGCACATCGAGACCGCAGGCGCGGGCGTGCGCAATAGCCGAATTGCGCCGCGTGCCCGGTAGACGGGCGCCTTCCAAATTGGAAACCGTGGTCAGCAGCGCCTCCAGCCGGTCTGCGAAGGCCTCCTTCCCTTCGGGGCGCAACGCCAGCAGAAACTGGCCCGATCCCGGCGGCGGGCCATCAGGGGTAAAAAAAGACGACACCTCTGGGCTATGGTTCGCGCCCGCCAGGGTGGCGGCGAGTATTTCGACCATCAGTGCCAGCGCGGTACCCTTGGCCTCTCCGATGGGGATCATCGAGCCTGCCAGCGCCGCCTCGGGATCGGTCGTTGGTTTTCCTTCCGCATCCAGCGCCCATCCTTCGGGGATCGACTGTCGGGATTTCCGCGCATGCATCACCTTGCCCCGCGCCACCCGCGACAGCGACAGGTCGATAACCAACGGTTCCGCGCTGTTGCGCGGCGCGGCAAACGCAATCGGGTTGGTGCCGAAAACGGGAACCGATGAGCCCCAGGGCGCGATGGCCGCCGGTGCGTTGCTGACCATCAGGCCGATCAACCCTTCGCGGGCCAGCTTTTCAACCTGCACCGAAAGCGCGCCGCAATGGTGCGAATTCATGATCGATATCGCCGCGGTGCCGTAGCACTGCGCGACCTGCACGCCCCAGTCAATAGCCTGGTCCAGCGCGGGATAGGCAAAACCGTGACCGGCGTCGATCAGCAGACTGGTCTGACTGATCTGGCGTGAAGTGATTTCGGCGCGGGCGCGGATTTTGCCGGAGCGGACCTGCCCCACGTAATCCTCAAGCCGTGAAAAGCCGTGGCCCGACTGTCCTTCGGCCTCTGCGGCGACGAGGGCCGCGGCGACCGAACGCGCTGGCGCCTCGGGGACATCCTGTGCGCAGAGGACGCGGGTGATCAGCGCCTCGGCGTCCTCGAGACTGATGATCTCGGAGTCTGGCATGTTGGGCTCTCCGTGAAACGGGGCGTCACCCTTCCGCAACGCCCCGTATTTGGGTCAGGCGCTGCGATAGAGCTTGGTCATCGAGAATTCGCGATGCCCGAGCGCTTCCGCGGCGGTGTTGCGCCCGTTGGCAGTGCGGCAGATCATCTCGATCAGGGCATCGCCCGCCTCGTCGATGGTCTGTTCTCTGCGCAGGATGCCGGAGACATCGACGTCCACGTGTTCGCTCATGGTGCGGACAGTGCGGGGGTTGGCGGTGATCTTGATCACCGGCACGATCGGGTTGCCGACCACGTTGCCCTGCCCCGTTGGGAAGGTATGGATCACCGCGCCGCCCGCCGCCATCAGGGTCACGCATTCCGCCGCAGCAGAGGACGAATCCATGAAGTAGAGCCCGTTGCCGGATTGCGGCGCCTCGGCGGGTTCAAGGATGTCGATGAACTGCGAGGTCCGGCCGATCTTCTCGAGGTTGCCAAGCGCCTTCTCTTCGATGGTGGTCAACCCGCCTTCGATGTTCCCCTTGGTGGGCTGGCTGTCGCTGAGGTCGTCGGTCTGATGCGCGAAGATCACGTCATCCTGATAGGCCTTCCACATCTTGTGCCAGCGCTCGCCGACCTCTTCGTTGATCGCGCGTTTTTGGCAGATATGTTCGGCCCCCGTGATTTCGGAGGTTTCGCCGAAAAAGCCGGTGATACCCTCGGGCAGCAGCTTGTCGTACATGTTGCCGACCGTGGGGCAGGAACCGAGACCGGTCGTGGTATCGCTCTCACCGCATTTGGTCGAAACCCAGAGTTCCGAGATCGAACATTCCTCACGCTGGACCTCCGTGGCCTTGTGAACGAAATCCTTGGCGGCCCAGCTGGCGGCGCGGATGGTTTCGAAATCGCCCTTTTGCTCGATCGAGAATTCCGCCACTTCCTTGCCGGTCTCGCGAATGCCGTCCGCAATCCGCTTGGTCCAGCCCGGTTCGATGCCGATGACGACGACCGAATGCACATTGGGGTTGGACCCGGTGCCGATCATTGTCCGGAAGTGTACGTCGAGATCCTCGCCGAATTGCAGCCGGCCATAGGCATGCGGGATCGCCAGCGTGCCCTTGACGTTGTTGGCCACCGCCTCGCAGGCGGCATTGGAGATGTCGTCGACGGGGAGAATGACGACGTGGTTGCGCACCCCGACCCGACCGTTTTCCCGGCGGTAGGCGCGCACTGTCATGTTGGAATATTTAGAAGCCATTTTGCTTTCCTTTGTCGCTATCGCGTCGTTGCCTTAACCGGGCTCACCAGCGTTTGGTCTTGCAATTGTGGGTGTGGACGTGGGCGCCCTTGGGAATGTCGGCGATGATCTTGCCGATGTCCTCGCCGTACTTGATGGCGGTGCCGCCTTCCTTGAGGTCCTTGAGCGCGATCTTGTGACCAATCGGCACGTCGGCTTCGGATTTGAGGCGGAAGGTCGAATTGTCATGCGTGACGCAGACCAGCATGTCGGTGCCGGCGGTCAGGCCTTCGACGACAACGACACCGACGTTGTCGTCATGTTCGTGGACCAGTAGTTGCGGGATTTCAGCCATGGTTCAAACTCCTTGATTGTCAGGTTGAAGGATTATTTTGGGGGCCGCCGCGTGACCCGAACGAATGTCCCGGAAGGCGCGCGCGCCCTCGGACAGCAGGCGCGTTTCCGTCCAGTCGAGCGCGCCGAGGCGACCGTCGAAGAGCGCCTGCGCGGTGTCGCGGAAATCCTGCGCGGTATAGGTATAGGTACCGATGAAGGTTATCTCCTGCAGGGTCATGCGGCGGATATCGAGCCCGCCTGCATCCTCGCCCAGACCGATGTGCACGATCGCGCCACCGGGATCAGCAAGCGCAGAGGCCGTGGTGCGGGTCGCGGCATAACCGACGGCATCGATGACGATCGGGCACATGGCCTCGGCTGTCTTGATTGCGCGCAGCCCGCACCTGTCGGTCAGGTAGGCCTGG
>NZ_LWEX01000260.1 GCF_001634885.1 Sulfitobacter sp. HI0040
CATGGAGGCGGTCCCGGTAGGTGTTCTCGCCCGGCCCGGGCAGCGCATATCGGCCCGGATGAGCCGCGCATCGGCGCTTTATGCCCGCTACCGCATCCCGGGGAGCCAGTCGCAGCTCTTGGCGCAGGCCAAGGCCCCGGCGTGGTGTTTCGTGAATGTGGCGATGACCGACGCGTCGTCCACTGCGATCCGTGCCGCCGGGCAATGGGACTAGGATGAACGCAGCCGCGCCGAAGCGAGCCCGGCGGTCAGGATGATGCCGAGGCCGATCCAGGTGAAGGCGTCGGGCCAGTCGCCGAAGATGAGCCAGCCAAGACCGACGGCGGCCACGAGTTGGAAATAGACAAGCGGTGCCACCTGCGTCGCCGACGCGACCCGATAGGCGTAGAGCAGCAGCAGGTTGCCCAGCATGGAAAAGGCGGCGCTCGCCAATGTCAGCGCCGCGATGGGGGCGGTGACCGGCGGCAGTTGCCACAGCCCCACCGGCAAAAGCAGCAGCGTGGGAATCGCCAGTTGGGTGAAGGTCAGCGACAGCGGATGCCCCAGCCCGCCCAGCCAGCGCGACATGGTCAGGTATATCCCGTAGAAGGTGCCCGCCGCGAGCGCCCACATAAGGCCGATTGAGAACTGGATGCCGGGGCGGACCACAACCAAAACGCCCACGAAACCGAGTGCGACGAGCAGGCTGCGCAGGGGCGTGACGGTTTCCCGCAGGAAAATCACTGCAAGCACATAGCTGACAAGCGGCCCGATGAAGAATGCGGCAAAGACTGATGCGACCTCTTCGGTTTTCAATGCGGTCTGAATGCAGCTGATGCCCCCCGCCAGCATTGCTGCACGCACCCAGATACGGGGGTCGCGCAGCAGGCGGAGCGTGCCGGACGGGATGAAGGGAAGGACGAGCAACGTTCCCAGCACAAAGCGGGACCAGGCCACGAAAAGCGGAGAGACCCCGAATGCCGACGTCAATATTTTACCCGCGCTGTCCCCGGCGGGAATCAGCGACATCGCGAGAAACATGATCGGAACAGCGGATTTCATCGATGTCGGTTATCATGGCGCATCGGACAGCGAAATGTGATTTGAGACTGCTTGTGGACACCCCCTGCGCGCGGTTTAAATGAGACTCATGTCTAGGAATGTTACCCGTCGTTTTCTCTTGGGGGGCGCTGCCTCCCTTATTGCCGTGCGCGCCGCTGCGGCTGAACCGCCCACTTCATCCCTGCGGCCCGTTCTGCGGGGGGAGGACCTTTCACGCCGCAATGTCCCTGAACCGGATCAGATCATTCGTGGCCAGAACCTTTCCGGAGAGGTCGCCTTTGCCGTGGCGGAGGTTGGCACCGGGGCGCGGCTGGAGCAGTCCAACGCACAGGAAGGCACGCCGCCGGCCAGTGTGGCCAAGGCGCTGACCGCGCTCTATGCCCTCGATATCCTCGGGCCGGATCACAGGTTCGAGACGCGTCTGCTGGCTACGGGCGGTGTAACCGGAGGGGAGATTCAGGGGGATCTGATCCTTGCCGGAGGCGGGGATCCGACGCTGGATACCGATGCCCTGGGCACCATGGCCGCGAACCTGAAAGAGGCCGGGATCATCGGCGTGAAAGGCGATTTCCTGGTCTACCAGGCTGCCCTGCCGGTAGAGGCGATGATCGACCCCGAACAGCCCGACCACGTGGGTTACAATCCTTCGGTGTCGGGCATCGCGCTGAACTACAACCGGGTGCATTTCGAATGGAAACGCGGCGGAGACGGCTATGACGTCAGCATGGAAGGCCGCTCCGCCAAGTACCGCCCGGGCGTTCAAATGGCGCAGATGCGTGTGATCGATCGCAAGGCGCCGGTCTATACCTACGCCGACGCTGGCCTGCGTGACGAATGGACGGTGGCCCGGCGGGCCTTGGGCAACGGAGGCGCGCGCTGGTTACCGGTGCGCAAGCCCGGGCTCTATGCGGGGGACGTCTTTGCCACGCTCGCCCGGTCAAACGGGATCGTCCTCGGCGCGCCGAAAATCACTCCGACGCTGCCGCAGGATGCGAAGGTGCTGGTCACGCAGCGCAGCGGGGATTTGCGCGGTATCCTGAAGGACATGCTCAAGTGGTCCACCAACCTCACCGCAGAGATGGTAGGGATGGCCGCGTCGAAAAAGCGTGTGCCGGAGCTTGCTTCGCTACGGGCCTCGGCGGAAGAGATGAACAAATGGGCAATGGCGAACTATGGCCTGATCGGCCCCCGGATGGCTGACCATTCGGGGCTGAGCGACGACAGCCGCCTGACCGCTTCTGACATGGTGACGGCCTTGCTGGAGGCGCGCGGAGAAGGGCTGCGCCCGATCCTGAAATCCATCCGGCTGCGCGACAGCCGTGGCCGCCCGGATGGAAACCACCCGATCAAGGTCGCGGCGAAGACCGGAACGCTCAACTTCGTCTCGGGCCTCGCGGGGTATATGGTGGCCGAGGACGGCAAGGAACTGGCCTTTGCCATTTTCGCCGCCGACGCCAAGGAACGCGCGCAGATCAGCCGGGAGGAGCGCGAACGCCCGCCCGGGGCACGTGGTTGGAATGCCCGGGCGAAACGGGTTCAGCAGGAGCTTATCGAACGGTGGAGCACGCTTTACGGGGCATGACCGCCGGGGTTTCACCTCAGGTCATGTGGCGTGCCCGGGCACCTCTTTCGATGGCCGCGGCATGCAGGCGATCGAGGTTCAGCTCGTAGCGGATTTCCTCCAGCAGGCGCAATTCGGCTTCACGTATGCGGCCATCTGCGGC
>NZ_LWEX01000261.1 GCF_001634885.1 Sulfitobacter sp. HI0040
CGGTCTCCAGATAGGTTTTGAGCAGCTTGCTTGCGGCCTTTCCGAGTTGGATGGTCAGATTTGCATCGCCAGCGCTCCGCATCTTCACCTGGGCAGCGGGCACTACTATACGCGCCCGACCATCCTGCCAGGTCACCCAGTCCAGCCTCCCCTTCACGACGTTCTCACTTCGGGGAGCGCGTGCGAGCAGGATGTCATGTGCCAAGGCGGCCATGATGTCGCGACCAAGCTCCGGGTCGATCACTTCGGCGGCCCTCGGAAGGGAGCCGTCTGACTTGCGCGCAGCTTGGCGCTTTCGCTGGATCGAGGCCTCGATGTCACGTAGCAGCACTGCGCTCAGATCAATGGCCTGCTGTATCCGCGTGTCGTTGAACTGGCGCAGCTTGGCCATGTTCCTGGGCGCGATACCTTGGTAACTCACCTTTTGAAGGGCGATCGTGTCATCGATCTCCCGGAGATCCTCAGGCGGGCGGCAGAGATAGTCACGGGCGATCTTTCGAGCCGTTTTGAGCACGCTGGTCACATAGGCACTTGGGTATTCGCCTTGATTGACCTCCTTCAGGGTCTCCGCAGCGACATCGAGGAATTCCGGATCGGTGAGCTCTTCGATGGTATCCGGCAAGACCTCGGTAGATGAGGCGACCGCCTTGGCCAGCGAAACGATGTAGCCCCGGCGTGTCGCGAGGGTCTTGTCGCTCCAAGTATGCTTGCCGACCAGGAAGCCGGCCTGCCGCAGCAATTCGGAGCGGCTGGGAGCGTCTTGCCGACTGGACTGACCCGGTCTCCCGGCTTTTTCCAGCCGTTTGGCGCGCAGCTTCGCCTTCTTGTCGCAGACAGTGCCGACGGCCTCGTTGCGGTCCAGTTGCGCGATGAACTCCGCCCGGGTCAGTCCGTCGCGCGAAGCCTGTCCCTGTGCCCACGGGGCCACGCGCGTATCGAACTCCCTCATCAGGGGAGCGATTTGATCTGGCTTCACTCGGAACTTGTCGCGTCCGTCTTCGAACGGGTGCGGGGCCGCGATGAACCCGAAGCGGGCAAACTCTGGTTCGGAGGCAAGACGTGTAAACGCTGTGACAGGTCACAAGAAAGGCGCCAGGGTGCGCGGCAGACTTGGCATAGACGGGGTAGCCGTCAGGAGACATTACTCGCAGCGCTCCCCAGGCCCGGACCACCCGCACATCTGCGAGCGCGGGGAACACGGTCACAGCATGGCGCGCGAGGCTTGCCATGACGTCAAGGCTCTCGCTGTCGTCCATCCCTGTTTCCGCCTTGGTGCCGCCGATCTGGATACCACCTTCGTCGACCTGACGGATGGTGCTGGAAAGGAACGGCAACCGGTCCCCAAGTTTTTCGGTAATCAGGAGCTCGCCACGTTGCGGCCTTACCTGAGTCTCAAACCCAAGTTCGCTGGCCAAAGCGATCGAGCCAAGACCTGCGCAGAGCACAACCATTTCGGCTCCAAGGGTTTGACCATTCGCCAACGTAAGCGAGAAGCCACCGTCCGGCTCTGGCGTGATCGTGGAAACGGTCGCGCCCATGGTCACGCATCCGGCCAAGGCTTGCACGGAACAGCGGAGTGCCCGAAGAAAACGAAGCGGATTCACATGTCCGTCACGGGGCGAAAAACTCGCTCCGACGACTTCCGGCCCGATGCCCCCCAATTGACTGCGCAGGTCATCTCCGGTCAGAATTTCAAAGCTGGCACGGTGGTTTAGATGGGCGGCTTGCTGTTCAAGCTGCGCTGCAAAACCGGCCATCTCGGCTGGATCGGTAAAGAACTCATACCCACCCGACTGATCCAAAGCCACATCAATGCCTGAAAGCTCCTTCATCTGGCGTGCGAAACTCGGCCAGGCGACCAGCGCATCCATCGTCCAGTTCGCATAGGGCGCGAAATCCCAGCCCTTGCCCTGTCCCCAGATAAGCCCGAAGTTCCCCTGTGAAGCCCGCGCGTCCCCGTCAGCACCGTCCAGCACCCGCACTCGCCTTCCAGCCGAAAGCAGACCGAGCGCGACAGATAGGCCGACAAGGCCGCCGCCGACGATCGTGATTTCAGGGTCGCAATGCTGCATGTGATTCCTCCGAGTCCAAAATCGCAGGGTTGATCACATAAGAATAATCGTAATATTTTCGTCATTCATTCTCTGAGGTTATATATCACCATGATCGGCCGGCTCACACACCGACAAATTGAAGCCTTCCGCGCGGTGATGGAGTCCGGCAAGGTCACCTCCGCCGCGCAGGTGCTT
>NZ_LWEX01000262.1 GCF_001634885.1 Sulfitobacter sp. HI0040
AACGATGACATTGGCGGAAGGGTCGTAGACCTGGCTGATGTCGATCCCGGCCTCGCGCCGCAGGCGCGCCAGCAGGCGGCGCAGGTCGGGCGCGAGCGTGGCGGGGGCGGGGCCGCGCACCGCAACGGTGATGGGGGTTTCGAAACGGGTCAGCACCGGCAGCGACCGCCCGCTTTCCATCTGGAACGACAGGTCGAGGAAATCCTGCGCCACCGCCTTGTTGGAGCGGACCTCGGCCGGCATCGCGCGCGCGGTGAAGGTCTTCATCGGGGGCAGGGTGCTGTCGGCTATGGTCACGGGCAGGGCCGCGCGGGTCGGCGCTTCGGACTGGGTCGCGGGCACACAGGCGTTGAGGAAGATCATCAGCGGCAGGAACGCCCGCGCCCGCGGGCGTCGCGTTGCGCCGATCCCTTCCCTAAGGAAAGCTGCGCGCATGACTTTCATGCGACCGCGCCCTGCCGATCTGCCCACCATAACTGCCTGCCTGCCCTTTTGAGCTTGATTACAGGGTACACTTGCCAACCATCCGGTCAATGTTTGGAAACAATTAAGTCAAATCGGTGGCATAATGTCCAGTTGGACAAAAGACATGTACCGGACCGAACAAAGCGGATTGTCGGGCAATACAAACAAACAGGCACGCGGAATGCGATTCCTGCGTGCCCGATGCCGGCGAATATCTGCTTGCTCCCGCTCCCGGCGGGCGCTCTCGCTCAGCGCTGGCCGCGCGCCATGAAGGCGAGGCGTTCAAACAGATGCACGTCCTGCTCGTTCTTCAAAAGCGCGCCGTGCAGCTTGGGCAGGGCCGATGCGCCATCGCGCTTCAGGTCTGCGGGGTCCATGTCTTCGGCCAGAAGCAGCTTGAGCCAGTCGAGCACCTCGGAGGTGGAGGGCTTTTTCTTCAGTCCGGTCTGATCGCGGATCTCGTAGAACTGGGTGAGCGCGGTCGTCAGCAGCGCTTCCTTGATGCCGGGATGGTGCACTTCGACGATCTTGCGCAGCGTGTCCATTTCCGGGAAACGGATGTAGTGGAAGAAACAGCGGCGCAGAAAGGCGTCCGGCAATTCCTTTTCGTTGTTCGACGTGATGATAACGATGGGGCGCTGCTTTGCCTTGATCGTTTCGCCCGTTTCATAGACGAAGAATTCCATCTTATCGAGTTCCTGCAACAGGTCGTTGGGAAACTCGATATCCGCCTTGTCGATCTCGTCGATCAGCAGCACGACCCGCTCGTCGGCCTCGAACGCCTGCCAGAGCTTGCCCTTGCGGATGTAGTTTTTCACGTCGTGAACGCGCTCTTCGCCCAGCTGGCTGTCGCGCAGGCGGCTGACGGCGTCGTATTCATAAAGACCCTGCTGGGCGCGGGTGGTCGACTTGATATTCCATTCGATCATGCGCAGACCGAGCGCTTGTGAGACTTGGCGTGCCAGTTCCGTCTTGCCCGTTCCGGGCTCCCCCTTCACGAGCAGGGGCCGCTCCAGCGTGACGGCGGCATTGACGGCAATCGTGAGATCGTCGGTTGCGACGTAGTCTGCGGTACCTTCGAATTTCATCCTGTTATCAACCTTCTGTAGCGCGCTATTCACCTTGGCCCTTTAACCCTAAAACAATCGGATTGTGTAGTGACAATCTTCCGGGGCTGGGATAGACGCTGCGGAAGGGAGTGATGTCGGGAGACAGGTCTCATATGCCAGCATTGAAAACCGATAGGGATGATCACATGAAGCAGGAAGTGTTCCTGCCGGATAATTATTCGCCGGCCGAAGACGAACCTTTCATGAACGACCGCCAGCTTGAGTATTTCCGCCGCAAGCTGCTGGACTGGAAAGCGGAGCTGCTGGCGGGCAGCCGCGATACCATCGAGGGTCTTCAGGACGGGACCCGCAATATCCCCGATGTCGCGGACCGCGCGAGCGAGGAGACAGACCGGGCGTTGGAGCTGCGCACCCGCGATCGGGCGCGCAAGCTGGTCGGCAAGATCGACTCCGCCCTGCGCCGCATCGACGAAGGCGAATTCGGATATTGCTCCGTCACCGGGGACCCGATCTCGCTCAAGCGGCTGGATGCGCGTCCCATCGCCACCATGACGCTGGAAGCGCAGGAAAAGCACGAACGCCGCGAGCGCGTTCACCGCGACGACTGATCCTTTCGCAAGGGTTAAGGATACACGCCGGGGCCAGCGCCCCGGCGTTTTGCTATCAAGGCTACGGGACGGTCGCCGATGAAGACTTCAAGCGTGATCGTGGTGGGCGGCGGTGTCGGCGGGTTGGCGACGGCGGCGCTGCTGGGCAGGCAGGGCATGGCGGTGACGCTGGTGGAGCAGGCCCCAAGGTTCAGCGATATCGGGGCCGGGCTGCAGGTCAGCCCCAACGGGCTGCGGGTGTTGCGGGCCATGGGGCTTGAAACGCCGCTGCGCCAGCGTGGCGCGGTCGAAGCGCGCGCCGTCGTCCTGCAGAACGGGGAAAACGGGAGGACCGTCGCGCGGCTCGACCTTGCCAAGGCGGGTCCGGAGGGGCGCTATCTCTTTGCCCATCGTGCCGGGTTGATCGAGGTTCTGNCCGATGCGNCGCNGCNNGCNNATGTCACCTTCGATCTGGGCCGGCAGGT
>NZ_LWEX01000263.1 GCF_001634885.1 Sulfitobacter sp. HI0040
CATCAGCTGCGCTCAAATTTGCCAAACTTTGGCAGTATCTCTAAGAGGTTCAGGCTCTGAATCAACCAATGAAGCCTCGCTATTCAACTGGATATCTGCGACTGCGACCTGGTATGCTTGCGCTAGAAACAAGTCGGTGAAGAGTCATCTCCAGCCTCTCCCCGTGCAGAATATCCCCTGCGGGTGTGGATATCTGATAATTTATGAGTCATATTCCAATGAAGCGCATCAACTCGAGATTGAAGCGCCAGAGGTATGCCGACAACATAGATGGTTCGATAGCCATACAACATACGTGCATTGAGGCCCGAAGATGAAAAGTGGAGACCCTGTATCGTTCGACGCAACGGCCCCATTGTCCGGCAGACAAGGCACATCCGGCGCTCCGACCGGGAAAATCTCGAAGGGAAGCCTGTCGTTACGCGTCTACCAGGTTCTTAGAACAGGCCTGCTCGAAGGAGAGTACGGTCCAGGGCAGCGGATGATCCTGCAGGACCTTGCCGATGTGATCGGGACATCCATTACCCCGGTCCGGGAAGCCTGCCTGCGTCTTGTCAGCGAGGGAGCTCTTGAGCACAAGTCGGGCCGATTTGCCCAAGTTCCCGATTTGACCAAGGATCGCTATCGTTCGGTCATTCTGGTCAGGGCCCCACTAGAGGGGCTAGCGGCAAGGTTGGCCGCTGAAAGAATATCACAGCAGGAACTCCAGACCCTCAGCGAAGTGAACGAGTCGTTCCGAACTGCCCAGCTCCCCGAACAGCGAGGCACTGCATTTCGCAGGAACATCGAGTTCCACTTCGGTGTATATAAGGCGTCACGAGAGGAGACCCTTGTAAACCACATCGAGCAACTTTGGGTCATGATGGGCCCAATGCTCTCGCGATATTTCGAAGGCGCGATTGAAACCTATCGGGGCGATGATGTGCATGACAAGGTGATTGACGCTCTTGCCAGACGGGACGGCGACGCCGCCGAAAAATGGATCTCTGCGGATATCGACCAGGGGCGAAACGCGTTTCTGCGAACACTTGAGACCAACGCCCCGGACCTTGAAGGGCAGAGCGTTAGGCGATGAGGGTAGCGGCGTTGTGAGGGGCTCGAAACCTACGGCCCAAAGCCCCTTCCCCCAATAAGAGCCGTCTCTATTTTGGCAGGCTTGCGACGTGTTTCTTAACTTCGTCGCTCAAAGTGTCTTTGAATGTTCCTGCCGCCATACCAAGGGGGCGCGACTTCCTGTGAACCAGATAGCACCCGATCTTGACCCGGCTTCCGGGAACCCGGAGTTCACGGATCGACCCTTTGCCCTCCCAGAATGCCGCGAAGGCCAGCGGGACAAATCCCAGATAACGTGAAGACAGGATCAGCAGGATCCGGGACAGAATGGTTGGTGCGGAGGCTTGAAAACTGAGGCCAGACAGGAAGTTTCTAAACTCTTCGGTCTGCGTGACGCCGGTGCGGACAAAACTGTAGCGCTGCAAAATCTCATATGACAACTCTGCCTCGGGCATGTTGAACAGCGGATGATCCGCACCACAGAAAAGACCCATCTCTTCTTCAAACATCGGCATGAGGTTCAACGCATCACTGCTCCGTATCAACCCGGTGAATCCAAGGTCGGCATTGCCTTCCAGAACGGACTCCAGAACGCGGTCAGGTGCGGTCATCCGGATCTTCAGGTCAAGTTGAGGATAATGTTCGTTCATCTTGGCGATGGTCGACGCGATGGGCTGTTCCATTTCAAAGATGAAACTGTCGTCGATCATCACGCTGACTTCGCCCTCAAGCCGATGCGACGCTGACCCGACAAAATCCGAGAACCGGTTGATTTCGGACATCAGCTGTTCGGTCGCCGTGTGGATCAGGCGACCCTGTTCGGTCAGCGCAAACCCCGATCTGCCACGCTCGCACAAGCGCACCCCAAGCCGCTGTTCAAGCTTGGTCAGCCCGATGCTGATCGCTGACTTGCTCTTGTTCAAACGTGGCTCAGCCGCTGTGATGCCACCTGCCGCCGCAATCTCCAGGAACTCGCGTAGCAAGGACACATCAACGTCTGAAAGGGTGCCGCTGAAGGGCGAACGCTGCCGCATAGTGCTTCCTTTGACCGATCATTGGTTTCGTTATGTTTAACTTAAGTCATCAAAATTGAAATTTATAGACTGATACTCGGTGAATAGACCTTCTGTTAAGAAACCAAGGGGGGTTAATGCAAAGCTCGAGTGACATATACGACCTGGCAATCATTGGTGCGGGGATCGTCGGCCTTGCGACCGCCCATTTTTTGCACCAATCCGCACCGGATCGGAAAATTGTCGTCATCGACAAGGAATCCGGACCCGGCCTGCATCAAACCGGACATAATTCCGGCGTCATTCATGCCGGAATCTATTATGCGCCCGGCAGCCTCAAGGCCAAGCTATGCACCGCCGGTGCCAAGGCTACGAAAGACTTCTGCGACACCCATAAGATCGCGTATGAGAATTGCGGCAAACTGATTGTTGCGACCGACGCGTCAGAACTATCCGCATTGGACGAATTGGAACGCCGCGCCACCCAGAATGGGCAGGTTGTCCAGCCGGTGAGCCGCGAAGAGCTTGCCGAGCGCGAACCCATGGTGCTCGGCGTGCAGGCGCTGTTTTCCCCAGCCAGCGGTATCGTTGATTATGGCGAGATCTGCCGGGTATTGCACAGGAGGTTAGAAAGCTCCGGCGTGGATTTCCTGTTCGGTCAGGCCGTCACAGGGCTTGAGGAACGCACGGACAATACCGTGGTGACCACATCTGGCGGCGCCCTGTCAACA
>NZ_LWEX01000264.1 GCF_001634885.1 Sulfitobacter sp. HI0040
AGGAGGCGCACCGGGCCCTTTACCGGCTGACGGTGCTGCCGCTGGCGACCCGTATCTGCGCGGCCCTTGGCCAATGGCTCGACGGGTTCGACGGGGTGGGCGCGGCTGGGGTCACCTTGCGCCCGGATCTGGACCTTGTTCCGGCCCTGTCGGCAGAGCGCGATGCGCAATGGGCCCGGGTGTCGGCGGCGGAGTTCCTGAGCGAGACGGAAAAGCGCCGCCTGCTCGGACTGCCGGTGGAGACGATGGATGGGTGAGGAACCCCGCTATGAGCGGTTCGAATGTGCCCCGGGATTGCGGCTCGAAGCGCATGAACGGGTGAGCGCCATTCACCACGAGAACCTGTCGCGCCGGATCGCGCGGCTGGAGGAGGGGCTCGACCGGCTGGAACGCAGGTTGTGGCTGACCGTCTACGGGGTGGTGGCGGTGATCCTGGCGCAGGCGGTTCAATCCGTTCTCGTCGTGGCGCCTTCGTGAGCGATGCAGTTGCAAGGAGACGATATGCAGAACTGGAACGAGAGCATGGGCGCGGCCCTGCCGCAGCTGGAACGCAAGTTCGCCCGTTTCGACAATGCCCGTACCGTCGCGGACGGGGTGGAGATCAGCGGCTATGCCAGCTTGTTCGGAAACCTGGATCAGGGCGGCGACAGCGTGGCGCCGGGCGCCTATGCCGCGTCGCTGAAAGCCCATGCGGAGGCCGGGCGCAGTGTGAAGATGCTCTGGCAGCACGATCCCGCACAGCCCATCGGCGTCTGGGACGAGGTGCGCGAGGACGCGCGGGGCCTTTGGGTGAAGGGCCGGTTGCTGAGCGATGTCGCACGGGGTCGCGAAGCGGCGGCACTTGTCACGGCCGGCGCGCTCGACGGGTTGAGCATCGGATATCGCACGGTGCGGGCTGAACGGAACGAGAAGGGGCACCGGGTTCTGGCGCAGCTCGACCTTTGGGAGGTCTCCCTCGTGACCTTTCCGATGCTGCCTGACGCCCGTGTCGGGGCCAAGGGTGACGCGCTGCCGGAGGACATCTGCAGTGGCATCGCCAGCGTTTTCCGCGAGGCGCGTGCGGCGCTGGAACGGAAGGACGACGCCACATGAACGGAACGCAACAGGAGACACGCCGATGAGCGCAGAACAGACCGGGATTTCCCGAAGCCAGTCCGCCCCCGTGCGGGAGATGGAGGAAGCCGTGGCGGGCTTTCTTTCCGACATGAAGGGCTTTCGGGCCGAGATCGAGACCAGAGTGAAACGGAGCGAAGAACGTATGACAATGATGGATCAGAAGATGACGGCGCCTGCGCGGTCCCCCCTGAGCGGACGCGTGGATAGCGGCGCGCCGCACCAAAAGGCGTTCAACGCCTATCTGCGCAACGGGGATGACGACGGGCTGCGCGGGCTGGAACTGGAGGGCAAGTCGCTTTCGACTGCCGTGAACTCGGACGGCGGCTATCTTGTCGATCCGCAGACGGCGGAGCGGGTCCAGTCGGTGCTGAACGCCACCGCTTCGATCCGGGCCATTGCTTCCGTGGTGCGGGTCGAGGCGACATCCTATGACGTGCTGGTGGATCATACCGACGTGGGCGCCGGTTGGGCCACCGAAGCCGGCCCGGTGGCCGAGACCGATACCCCGCAGATCGACCGGATCACCATCCCGCTGCATGAACTCAGCGCCCTGCCCAAGGCATCGCAGCGTCTGCTCGATGACAGTGCCTTTGACATCGAGGGGTGGCTGTCGGGCCGGATCGCGGACAAGTTTGCCCGCGCGGAGGCGGCAGCGTTCCTGACCGGGGACGGCATCGACAAGCCGCGCGGCCTGCTGACCCATCCGACCGGGCATAACGACGTCTGGACCTGGGGCGAGATCGGTTATGTGCCCAGCGGGCAGGACGGAGCGTTGAGCCCGGATTCGATCGTCGAACTCATCTATGCGCTGGGTGCCCAGTACCGGGCCAATGCGACCTTCGTGATGAATTCCAAGACCGCCGGGGTGGTGCGCAAGCTGAAGGACGGTGACGGGCGGTTCATGTGGACCGATGGCCTTGCCGCCGCCGAACCCGCGCGCCTGATGGGGTATCCCATACTGATTGCCGAGGACATGCCCGATGTCGCAACGGATTCGATGGCCGTGGCATTCGGGGATTTCGCCGCTGGCTATACCGTGGCGGAACGTCCTGACCTGCGCATTCTGCGCGATCCGTTCAGCGCCAAGCCGCATGTGCTGTTCTACGCCACCAAGCGCGTCGGCGG
>NZ_LWEX01000265.1 GCF_001634885.1 Sulfitobacter sp. HI0040
CGAAACCGGTGCCGCGATGGTGGTCGATGACGTGCGCACCGGGTTCCGGCTGAACATGGGCGGTGCGCTCGAAGGGTTGTCGGTGCGGCCCGACCTCAGCGCCTTTTCCAAGGCCATCGCCAACGGGCACGCTCTTTCGGCGGTGACGGGCAGCGACAGCTTCCGCGAGGCGGCGAACAAGGTCTTCGTGACCGGCTCCTTCTGGTACGGCGGGCCCGCGATGGCCGCTTCGGTCGCCACGCTCGATGAATTGGCGCGGATCGACGGGCCAGCGGTGATGCAGCGCGCGGGCCAGCGCCTGCGCGACGGGCTGGACGAACAGGCCCGGCGCCACGGGTTCGAGCTGCGCCAATCCGGGCCGCCGGTCATGCCGCTGGTGCAGTTCGAAGGCGACGACCGTGCGGCCACCCTTGGCAATACCTTTTGCGGAGAGGCCCTGCGGCGCGGCGTCTACATGCACCACAAGCACAACATGTTCCTGAGCACGGCGCATACCGAAGCCGAGATCGACCGCGCGCTGGAGGCGACCGAAGACGCCTTTGCAGCCCTGTCGACAGCGCGCCCGATAACGGAGGAAGCACGATGACCAAACGTGGCAATGTCAGCCTTTCGGTTCTTGAGGACCGGGCGAAATTCATCCGCAAGGAAACCGTCCGCCTGTCGCGGATCGCGGGGGCCGGGCATTATTCATCGACCTTTTCCTGCGCCGAACTGCTGGCGGCGCTCTATTACGACCAGATGTCGATAGAGCCGTCAGAGCCCGATTGGCCGGACAGGGACCGTTTCGTGATGTCGAAGGGGCACGCCGCCATCGGGCTTTACCCGGTGCTGGCCGATCTGGGGTACTTCGATCCCTCGGAACTCGACACCTATACGAGGCTCGGCTCGCCCTATGGCGATCATCCGGACATGAAAAAGGTGCGCGGGCTCGATTTCTCATCCGGCTCGCTGGGGCATGGGCTGTCGGTGGGGCTGGGCCTTGCGCTCGCGGCGCGCATCTCGGGTCGGGATTACCGGACCTATGTGTTGCTGGGCGACGGCGAGTTGAGCGAGGGCCAGATCTGGGAAGCCGCCAACGCCGCCGGTCATTTCAAGCTGCGGAACCTCGTGGCCATCGTCGACCGGAACGGGCTTTCCATCGACGGCCATACCGAAGAGGTGATGAGCGTGGAGCCGCTGGAAGCGCGCTTTGCCGCTTTCGGATGGGACACGCAGCGGATCGACGGGCATGAATTCGCCGCCATCCGGGGGGCCTTCGACACCCTGAAGACCGGGGGGCAGGGCAAGCCGCAGGTCATCATCGCCGACACCATCAAGGGCCGCGGGGTGGAGCGGATGGAAATGTCGCTCGACTGGCATGTCGGCAATCTGGTGGGGGAGGATTACGACGCCGTCATGGCGGAGCTTGATGAGGGGCTGAAACCCTTCGTGGCGGAGGACGCGACATGAACAAGGACATGCAGGACGAAAGCGAGATCTTTCGCGGCACGACGACCGGCACCACCCAGTTGCGCGACAAGCGGTCCGTCCGCGGAACGCCGCGGTCCGGCATGCCGGCCTTCGTGCTGGGCGAGGAACTGGCGGATCTGGCAGAGGATGATCCGCGCATCGTGGTGGCGACGGCTGACCTTGCCTCGGCCAACCGTACGAATGATTTCCGCGACCGGCATCCCGAGCGGTTCGTGAACTTTTCCATTGCCGAAAAGAACATGATCACCGCCGCCGCCGGCATGGCCTCCACCGGGTTGATCCCCTATGTCGCCACCTTCGCGAGCTTCGCCGCGATTCTGGGGACGGAAGCGATCCGCACCGATTGCGCCTATCCTCGGATGAAGGTGCGTATCCTCGGCAGCCATTCGGGCATGTCCATGGGATTCTACGGCAGTTCCCATCACGCGCTGGAGGATCTGGGCATGATGCGTTGCATCGCCGATCTGACGGTGGTCTGTGCCACGGATGCCAACCACCTGCGGGCGATCCTGCGTGCTTCGTTGGAACATCCCGGCGCGATGTATATCCGCCTTGGCCGGGGTCGGGACCCGGTGGTCTACGACGAGGTGCCGAAGATCGCCTTCGGGCGCGCGATCCGGCTGCGGGAGGGCAGTGACCTGACGATCATCACCTGCGGCAGTCAAGTGCGCGCCTCGCTCGACGCTGCCGCGATGCTGGAGGAAAAGGGCGTGTCGGTCCGGGTTGTCGATATGTTCACCATCGACAGGATGGACGAGGAGGAGATCCGCGCGGCGGCGGAAACCGGCGCGATCCTGACGGTGGAGGAGCATAACGTGACCGGCGGGCTGGGATCCGCCGTGGCCGAGGTGCTTCTCGATCTGCCGCGGATCAGGTTCCGCAAGCACGGGGTGCCCGACAAATTCGTCGAGGTCGGGCCCCCGGCGGCCCTCTATGCCCACTACCGGCTGGACGCCGAGGGTGTGGCGGGGGTTGCGGGCGAACTGCTTGATTTACGCGAGGACGCTTGAAACCATTCGTCGGCGGGCCATTGCCGCCCGCCGCCATGTGACCCCTCCGAAGCCGTTTTGGCCCGTTGACTTTCGGCCCATCGCTGCCAATANTGCCCCTACGTCAGGGGAGTCCCGCCATGGGGACTGAGAGGCTGACAGGGGTTTGTTCAATCTGCCCCGGTGAC
>NZ_LWEX01000266.1 GCF_001634885.1 Sulfitobacter sp. HI0040
TCGGTCACCTGCACGGTCTGGCTTGGCGGGTCGACCTTGTTGAGGTTGACGCGCAGCACGTTGATCCCGGACTCACGGTTATCGAGCGTGCCCTGGATCAGTTCCTTCACCCGCGCTTCGACAGCGGCACGATCCCGGTTCAGGATCGGCGCCAGTTCGGACTGGGCGATAACCTCACGCATGGCGGATTCGCTGATCGCCCGCACGGCGGCATCCGGATCGCGGAGGGAGAACTTGAAATTCTTGGCGTCCTTGATGTTCCAGACCACCTGAAAGTCGATGTCGACGATGTTTTCGTCCGTCGTCAGCATCAGGCCATCATTGTCGCCGCCGGAACGGCGCACGCCGATTTCCTCGGTACGGTTGGTCGTCACATCGAAGACTTCCGCCGTGACCACGGGCCAAGGCGCGAAGTTCAGACCTTCGGTGCCGATCTCGGAGAAATCGCCCAGCAGCAATTCGATGGACTGCTGTTCGGGCCGCACGGTGTAGAGGCTCGCGAAAAGCCACAGGACCAGCGCCACCACAAGGCCAAGGCCCACGGTGCCGCGTGTCAGCGCGGGGCCACCGGAGGGGCCGCGCCCGCCGCCGTCACCGCCCCGGTCGCGTCCGCCGCCGCCCATAAGGACGCGCAGATGCTCCTGACCTTTTCTTACCAGTTCGTCGATCTCGGGGATTTGCGGTTTGTCCTGCGGCCCGCGTCCGCCCCCGTCGTTGTTGCCCCGGTTGCCACCGGGCGGGGTTTCACGCCCGCCGCCGCTACCCCGGTTTCCTCCGCCGCCCCAAGGGCCGCCCGTGTTGCCAGCCATTCATTCTTCCCTTCATCGGCCGCAAACCGGCCCGTTGTCCCAAAATTGTGCACGATACCGCCGATTTCAAGCAGTTCGCGCCGGCTTTCGCAGGGTTACCAGTTCTTCGGTCATCGTCGGATGGACCGCGCAGGTCTGATCGAACTGCTCCTTGGTCAAGCCTGCCTTGACCGCGATCCCCGCAAGCTGGATCATCTCGCCCGCGTCGGGTGCGACGATGTGACAACCCAGCACGGTGCGATTTTCCTTCGAAACGATCAGCTTCATCAAGACCCGGTTCGATTTCTGCGCAAAGGCGGTGCGCATGGGCCGGAAGGAGGTGACATAAACCTCCACCTCCTCGCAGACGCGCGCTTCTTCCTCGCTCATCCCGACGGTTCCCATCTCGGGCTGGGTAAAGATCGCCGACGGCACCAGTTTATGGTCGACGGCGGTCTTTTCCCCGCCAAAGACCGTCTGGACGAACGCCATGCCTTCGCGGATCGCCACCGGGGTCAGGTTCACCCGGTCGGTCACATCGCCGATGGCATAGATCGAGGGCACATCGGTCTGGCTGTATTCGTTCACCAGTATCTCTTTCCGGCGTCCCAGCTTCACGCCGGTATTGTCCAGCCCCAGATCGGCAGTGTTGGGCACCCGTCCGGTGGCGAAAAGCACCATGTCGAAGACCTTTTCGCCGCCGTTGGTCGATTTCACCCAGATCGGCCCCTTCTGCATCGGATCGGCGCCGTCGTCGCTGGGTTCATGCGAAGACGCCCCGGGCTCTGTCACGCCGCCGGTGTCGCCGCGTTTCTTGCGATCCGACAGCAGTTCCATGTCGACGACATTGGTGCCCATGTGCAGGTCGATCCCCTCGTCCCGCATACATTCGGCCACCAGCCCGCGGGCCTCTTCGTCGAAACCGCGCAGGATCTGGGCACCGCGGTAATATTGCGTCACCTCGACCCCCATCCCGTTCAGGATGCAGGCAAATTCGCAAGCGATATAGCCGCCCCCGATGATCAGGATCGATTTCGGGAGTTGTTCGAGGTTGAAAATGTCATCCGACACGATGCCGAGTTCGGCATTGGGCAGTTCAGGGCGCACCGGGTGCCCGCCCACTGCGATCAGCACGTGCTTGGCTGTCTTGGTGGTCCCATCGGCGAGTTCGACGGTATGCGCATCTTTCATTGTCGCACGCTGGTCGAAAGTTTCGACCCCGGCGT
>NZ_LWEX01000267.1 GCF_001634885.1 Sulfitobacter sp. HI0040
CCGTAGGCACCGGCGAAAAAGGCGCCGACAGCACATGCGCCACGCCCGACAGCACCCCGCAGGCGAGGTAGAACAGCAGATAGCGGCCATGGCCCATCTCATCCTCGACATTGTCGCCGAAGATCCACAAAAACAGCATGTTGCCCGCCAGATGCAGCCAGCCGCCATGCAGGAACATGGAGGTGAAGAGCCCCCCGAAGCCTTCGCCCGCCGTCACCCGGCCCGGGATCAGCGCCCAGTCGTAGAAGAACAGGTTGATCGCCCGCTCGTTCGCGAAAAGCCCCACGTAGCCGAGGAAGATCGCGATGTTCACCGCCATCAGCGCATAGGTGACATAGGGCGTGCGCCCTGACGGATTATGGTCGCGGATGGGGAACATGGCGCGAAGCTGTGCGATCCTGGCACCCGGGTCAAGAGGCCCCGGTGTCGCCGCCGGGGCCTCGTGGAGTCTGGGCTGTCAGCCCATCCGCCCGGGTCAGGCCATCTGGCCCAGCAGGGCCGCGTTGCCCCCTGATGCGGTAGTGTCGACACAGACATGCCGCTCCGCCCGGACGCGTGCAACATCCGGCATCCCCGGGATCAGCGGCACGATCTGGCCGGGCCGTTCGGACAGGGCAATGTCGATGCGGCGCGCGGTCTCCGCGTCGCCCCACCACAGCACGCCGCCGTAACTCGGGCCCTCTGCCAGCGCCTCGGGCGCGACCGCGCCCTCGGGGATCACGGCCTCCCCGCCGAGCGCTTCGACCGCGCGGGCCTGCGCCCGGGCCGTCTCCGCCCCCGGTCCCATGCACAAAAGCGCCGGGCGGGGCAGGGTGGAAAGGCGGTTCGATTCCCCCGTCGGCCCCGGCATGGAAACGGCCTCGATGATCCGCGCGCTCTGGCGTGGCAGGCGGGGCAGGGGGGCCTCCGACCCGGCGGGCCATGCGTCTTCGGTGCTCTGCCGGTCGGTCTGGGCAAAGCGCAGCAGGTAATGCGGCCCGCCCGCCTTGGGGCCGGTGCCCGACAGGCCCTCGCCGCCGAAGGGCTGGCTGCCCACGATGGCCCCGATCTGGTTGCGGTTGACGTAGATATTGCCCGCCTCCACCCGTTCGGAGACATGCTGCACCCGGTCGTCGATCCGCGTCTGCAGCCCGAAGGTCAACCCGTAGCCCGTGGCATTGATCGCGTCGATCACCGCGTCCAGCTCGTCCGAGGCGAAAGTGGCCACATGCAGCACGGGGCCGAAGATCTCCCGCTCCAGATCCGCGATTCCCGTCACCCGGATGATGGTGGGCGCGATAAAGGTGCCCTCTTCCGGCGCTTTCAGCTCGGCGATGATGCGGCCATCCCGGCGCGCGGCGTCGATATGATCCGCGATTCCCTTCCGCGCCGCCTCGTCGATGACGGGGCCTACATCCGTGCTCAGCCGCCATGGGTCGCCCATGCGCAGGGTTTCCATCGCGCCCGTCAGCATGCGGATGAAATCCTCCGCGATGTCGCGCTGCACATAAAGGCACCGCAGCGCGGAACAGCGCTGGCCCGCCGATTGGAACGCGCTTTCGACGATGGCCTGCACCGCCTGCTCCGGCAGCGCCGTGCTGTCCACGATCATCGCGTTCAGCCCGCCGGTCTCGGCGATCAGCGGCGTGCCCGGCCTGCAGTGTCGGGCCATGGCCGCGCGGATCTTCAGCGCCGTCGCGGTCGAGCCGGTGAAGGCCACGCCGCCGATGCGCGCGTCGGATACCAGTGCGGCGCCCACTTCGCCCCCGCCCGGCAGCAGTTGCAGCGCATCGCGCGGCACTCCCGCCTCATGCAGCACCCGCACCACCAGATCGGCGATCAGCGGCGTCTGTTCCGCCGGTTTGGCCAGCACCGCGTTGCCCGCCGCAAGGGCCGCGGCGATCTGACCGGTGAAAATCGCCATCGGGAAGTTCCACGGCGAAATGCAGGTGAAGACGCCCGCCGGCGGCTCCCCGGTGGCCTGACCCGCGTAGTAGCGCAGGAAATCCACGCCTTCGCGCAATTCGGCCACGCAATCGGGCAGGCCCTTTCCCGCCTCCCGCGCAAGCAGGGCAAAGATCTCGCCATAGCGTGCCTCCAGCGCATCCGCGGCCTTCAGCAGGGCGGTCCGCCGCGTCGTCAGCGGGGCGAGCCAAGGTGCAGCAGCGGAAAGTGCGGTTTCCACATCCGCGGCAGAGGCAGGGCGCACATGACCCGGCACATCGCCGGGCCGCGCCGGGTTGGTGACGGCAACCGCCGCCTCCGGCGCCGCGTCACCCGCCAGCAAGGGGCCCGCCGACCATTCATGGTTGCGGAAGGGCTCCCGCGCCTCCTCCACCGCGCGCAGGGTCGGCACATGTGCCAGATCGAACCCCGCCGCATTGGCCCGCAGCGGCTGGAACAGCTCCGGCCCCCGGGCGATAGGGCTGTTGTGCTGGCTGCCGATCAACTCGAACGGGTCGGCGGCCACCACCTCAGCCGGCACGTCCTCATCCACGATCTGGTTCACGAAGCTGGAGTTGGCGCCGTTTTCCAGCAGCCGCCGCACGAGGTAGGCCAGCAGGTCGCGATGCGCGCCCACCGGCGCATAGATCCGGCAGCGCGTGCCGTTCTGCTTCATCACGATATTGTGCAGCGTCTCGCCCATGCCATGCAGCCGCTGGAATTCAAAGCTTTCGGGGTCCTCGGCCATGTGCAGCACCGCGGCCACCGTATGGGCGTTGTGGGTGGCGAACTGCGGATAGATGCGGTCCGTCATGTCCAGCAGCTTGCGCGCGTTCGCGATGTAGGAGACATCCGTCGCCGCCTTCTGGGTGAAGACGGGGAAGCCATCCACCCCCTCGACCTGCGCGCGCTTGATCTCCGTGTCCCAGTAGGCGCCCTTCACCAGCCGCACCATGATGCGCCGGTCGTGCCTCTGGGCCATGTCGTAAAGCGTGTCGATCACCCGGCCCGCGCGCGGCCCATAGGCCTGCACCACGACGCCGAAACCGTCCCACCCCGCCAGCGCGGGTTCGGACATCACCCGTTCGATCACCTCCAGCGACAGGGCCAGCCGGTCGGCTTCCTCCGCATCGATGTTGAGGCCCATGCCGGCGGATTTCGCCAAGAGCGCCAGTGCGCGCAGACGCGGCACGAGGTCGGTCATCACCGCGTCCTGCTGGGCAAGTTCATAGCGCGGATGCAGCGCCGACAGTTTGACGGAAATGCCGGGGTTGCGGCGGATATCGTCATGGGTGCAGGCGGTTGCGATGGCCGAAATGGCGCGGCTGTAGCTCAGGTGATAGCGCTTGGCGTCCGCCTCGGTGCGCGCGGCCTCGCCCAGCATGTCGTAGCTGTAGGTATAGCCCTTCTTCTCCATGCCCCGGGCGCGATCCATCGCGGCGTCGATGGTTTCGCCCAGCACGAACTGGCGGCCCATCTCCTTCATGGCGCGGCTGACGGCAGTGCGGATCACCGGCTCGCCCAGCCGCTTGATCGCCGCGCGCAGATGCCGCACCGGCCCGGGCCGGTCGTCGTCCAGCACCCGCCCGGTAAGCATCAGGGCCCAGGTGGAGGCATTGACGAGGCTCGAGGTCGAATGACCCATATGCCGGCCCCAGTCGCTGGGCGCGATCTTGTCCTCGATCAGCGCATCGATCGTATCCGCGTCCGGCACGCGCAGCAGCGCCTCGGCCAGACACATCAGCGCGACACCCTCATCGGTGCTGAGCCCGTATTCCGCCAGAAAGACTTCCATTATGCCCGGGGCCGAAGTGCCGCGGATATCCCGCACGAGCTGTGCCGCATGGGCAGAGATTTCCGCACGCTCCGCGCTCGACAAATCGGCGCTGCGAACCAGTTTATCCAGAACCTCGCCGTGATCGGCGTAGGTCGCCGTATCGATATGATGTTCGAGGGGTGTCGCGCTATCACGTGCCATGGGAAAGCCCTTTGCTGTTTCGACAAGAATATATTAGGTTGACAAGCCTTACGGACCGAAAAGATGCGATATTGCAGGAAATGACACCGAAGAAAGACGAATTCGCATGACAAACGAACGGTCAGCACTCGACAGGTTCGATACGGCGATTCTCTCCGTGCTGGCAGAGGATGGCCGCATCAGCATCACTGAACTCGCCAGCCGCATCGGCCTGTCCAAGTCTCCCACCCAGGCCCGGTTGCGCCGGCTGGAGGAAAACGGGGTGATCATTGGCTACCGCGCGCTGCTCGATCCGATCCGGCTGGGGCTCGATCACGTGGCCTTCGTCGAGGTGCGACTCAACGACACGCGCGAAGCAGCACTCAGGGCCTTCAACGCCGCCGTGGCCAAGGTGCCGGAGATCGAGCAGGCCCATATGATCGCCAGCCATTTCGACTATCTGCTCAAGGTGCGGTGCCGCGATATGCGCGCCTATCGCCGCTTCATGGGCGAAACGATCTCCGCCCTGCCGCATGTGGCCAGCACCTCCACCTATGTCGCCATGGAAGCGGTAAAGGAAACCATGCTCGCCGACGGGACTTGACGAAAGCTGCCGTTGCGTCATCCTTTGGTCATGCGCTACCTCATGAAAACCCCGCTCCTGCTTCTCTGGCTCGCCGCCCCCGCGGTGGCGGCTGAATGCCCGCCCGCCCCGGATGTGACCGAAGAGCTTCAGGGGCTCTTCGAAGAGGCTCGCGCGGCGGAGGACTTCCGACAGGGCAGGGCGGTCTCCGGCAAGATGTGGGAGGTCTGGCTGCGCGCCCCCGACGCGGCGGCACAAGAGGTGCTGGACGCGGGCATGGCCCGCCGGGATGCCTATGATTTCATCGGGGCCGACGCCGAATTCGACCGTCTCGTGGCCTATTGCCCGGAGTACGCCGAAGGCTACAACCAGCGCGCCTATATCGCTTTCCTGCAGGACCGGCCCGAAGCGGCCCTCGCCGATCTGGACATCGCGCTGAAACTGCAGCCTAACCATGTCGCGGCCCAGTCGGGCCGGGCGCTCACCCTCATGAAGCTCAACCGGCTGGAGGAGGCCCGCGCGCAGCTGCTCATCGCGGTGGAAAACAATCCATGGCTGTCAGAGGCGGCCTTGCTGGCCGACGGCGCGCCGCTTGGTCCCAAGGGTAAGGACATCTGAGCATTTACACCGCGCCCCGGACAGCTATGGTGCGCCCCATCACCCGGCGCGGGCGTGATGGAATGGTAGACATACCAGACTTAAAATCCTTGCGTCTGTGCTGAAATATGCATACGGAACAAGGCGTTGCGATTAAGAGACTGTTTTCAGGCCCGATATAGGCCCGAAACTGAAAATTGAAGAACAACGCCAGATGCGGGCGTGATGGAATGGTAGACATACCAGACTTAAAATCTGTTGGGCGTATGCCCGTGTGGGTTCGACTCCCACCGCCCGCACCATTTCCTTTGTTTTGAGGGGGTTACTGTCAGTTCGCTTCGTGGTCTGTATTCACAGAGAACGCCAAGGGCGATCACTAACCTGCTCAGATGTCCACAAACCTAAAGCGCGCGCTTTAAACCATGCACCAACCGCCGACGTATCCCATTCTTACTCCACCAGCAGAGCATCGCCTTGCCGCCAATCTCTGGCAATACGACGATAGCTTTGTGTCCCGAGCTCAAATACGGGATATACCATTTGGGCGCTGCTTCGACGTGACCCGTAGCATAGTTTAAGAAAGCACCATTGTGGTGTGGTCTGCTACTTCCCTTTCAGGAAGGCGATTGTTCGCAAGCAATTCACACATTTCGGCTTGTGACAACTGTGCCACTGATGCGTCCGCCCCCTCATCGCCAAGCAATCCACGTGCTAGCGCGGATTTACGTTCCAGCGCGATTACGACAGCTTCCTCTATCGTGTCGGCTGCGAGCAGCCTCATATAGGTGACGGGCTCAGTCTGCCCAATGCGATGGTTGCGGTCCTGACTTTGCGCATAGTGATCGTAGCGCCAGGATAGCGACTCGTATATTGTGAAGCTGGCGGCGGTGAAGGTGAAACCAGTGCCGGCAGCCGCTGGGTTCGCAATCAGAACCCGTGTGTCTGCGTCTTCTTGAAAACGTCGTGCTATTTCCTGACGTTCAGTATTAGGGGTCGCTCCGTAGATTGCAACTGCGCCAGGAATACGGACCAAAAGGCTTTCAATCGTTCGAATGTAGTTCGACCACAGTATCACCTTTCGGCCTGGTACCGACAGAATGTCTCCGATCAAGCCGTCGAGCGTTTCGAACTTGGCGGGCTGTTTGTCGAGATCAGGGAAGATCAACGCCGGGTTGCTGGCAAGCTGAATGAGCCGCGTCAGTTTTGACAAGGCCGTGGCGGCATATGCCCTGTACTCTTGCCCTGAAAGGTCGCGTATCTCGGCGATCATCTCGTCACGCATCTGATTATATGCGCGACGCTGCCAATCAGGCAGTTCTACCCTGACATCCACATAGGATTTTTCTGGCAGGTCCAAGCATTGCTCCTTGGTGCGTCGAAGGATTAGGCGATCAAAAGTCGCTTGAGCAAATTTTGCATGAGGGTCGAACTCCAATTGCGCCCGGAAGGCCTCCTCCGAGCCCAATGGGGACTTGCCTGGCTCCAGAATATTGACCTGAGTGTGTAGATCAGTTGCGGTATTGGTCACTGGTGTTCCAGATAGAAGCCACCGGCGATTTGCATGAGGCGCTACAGTACGCATCGCAGCAGAGGTCTGCGATCGCCAATTCTTGGCCGCATGGGACTCATCAAGGACCAAAATAGTTCGTTGCCTCTGGCATAGTGCGATCAGTGAGGTTGTTTCAGCTCGCGCGGTTTCATAGCTCGTGACGACCACCCTCGCCTTAGATTCTCTGAATATCTCCCTGCGTTTCTTTGGTGGCCCCTCAGCAATGTCCACAGAAAGAAAAGGCGCGAACTTTCTCAGTTCGGCCAGCCAGTTCCGCTTTAAGGAGTTAGGGCAAACCACCAATAGCCGGTCAGCAGTGCCGCCATCCAGCAGACGTCGAAACGCATCAATAGCCACTAGCGTCTTGCCGAGACCCTGCTCAAAAGCCAGTAGACCGGCCGCATTGCCGGTTAAGAACCCTACGCCCTCTTCTTGGTGTTGGAGCAGTGTGTAGGTCATGCGTCGCTACCTGAATTGCCCGAACCGTGTGCTTCCACTAAGCCGATAAAGTAGCTATGTGCCTCGCGAAACTCCTTCAGGTCTTGATCCGACAAATCGAGCACATCCGCGCGGCTGGCCTTATTAAGGGTTCTTGCGGCTTTCTTGATCGCTAGGCGGTAGGGCTGAACGCCTTCATGAACTTGATCCTCAATAAGATCAATTGCTTGCTGCAGTTGAGACACGTCTTCATCGTCGAAAGCTGCTTCTCCCCGATCGAACGATCGCTTGATCAGCTGTGGCAGGCCTGCGATTTTCGCTTTCGGGCTGCTACTCTTAGTCTCGACCTGCTTTGCCAACTTGTTGGCGATGTGCTCCTCGCCTGAGTTCAGCTGATGCCAAAGATCGGGATCATCATGAAACTCTTTCAAAAATCGAGCGTCACGATACTCCTTGAACGCATTGTTAAGGACCATATCAAAAACTTCGTCCCGGAGGCCATCATGCGCGGCGTTGTCGAAGTCCCTAAGCTGAGGCCCAATCGCACGAGCTTTGCTGATCTCTTCAAGGACGGAAAACTTGTCAGCAGCCAGTTTGCGCGGGTTCTCCTCACTATCGCTGTGCTCAACAAATTTCAGTGCAAACTCGTAAGCGTGTTTGAGGCGGGTAACCCAAGACTCAGACTTGCCCATGCTTTCGGCAAGTTGGGTTTGGTTCATGATTGGCGGCTTTCCGGGCCGGCCCACAACAGTTTCGAAAACGAAACGTGCTTGAACGTAACGCTCCCAGTCTCGAACACCAGACCCCCGAACGTGAATCCCAGCTAGAAGGATGGCAATCTCACGATCACCAAAGTTTTGTGGAACAATTTTAGCGGTTACGCGCCGGAAGGTTCCCGCGAACTTTCCAGAGTGGAATTTGCGGTCGAGCTCCCGCAATACGGCAACACGGGTGTTTCCTTCGAGAGTCAGGTATTTACCTGTCGGCGTTTTCTTTACGTAGATCGACTGCATTTGCCCGATCTCTTGGATCGACTTTTTGAGACCGTCGTAACCACGTGAACCGCGAAGTGCCTCCTCAAGCTGAATCTCTGTTGAGAAGCCATCCATCTTTGCCGTTTGCAGGCGCGGGTTCTCGTCCCAAAGGGCAACTTCGTCATGCACATCAAGTCCGACTTCCCGCATCTCCCATTCTGTACTTCCGATTCGCTCAAAGAGAACTCGCTCCTCGCTCGGCGGGAGGGTCTCCAAGTTCTTGCTATCATCCTTCATCACTCAATCCTTGCATAAGTTGCCTGAGCAAGTCCTATCAAGATATTGGCGCTCTTGCAAGGCTCTAATTTTGCAGTGTTCAAGCTCGATGGTTCAAGATATGGTTAGGATGCGGGCTTGGGCCCTAATATATTGACTGAATAAGAAGATTGAGCATGTCGGGCATCACGCTGCACAAGAGAAGGTCTACCCTAGCCGACGGGCCTAGGTGCGTTGACCTTTTTGCAGGTGCTGGAGGCCTCGCGGTTGGCTTTCGTCAGGCTGGCTGGAGCATTGCCTGTGCCAATGACATGGATTCGGCAGCGTCAGAGACATTTCGCCTAAATTTTCCTGAGACGTCATTTATTGAGGGCGCGATTTCGTTAGTCTGCGCTGACGACATTTTGCGCGCGAGTGCGCTGGGCCGTGGAGAACTGGACTGCCTTATTGGAGGGCCGCCTTGTCAGTCGTTCAGTCATAACAATCACAAGAGAAATGCAATCGACGACCGTGCCCGGCTCTTTGAATATTATTTGACGCTGGTGAAGAGGCTTCGCCCAAAAACGCTGGTGATGGAAAATGTGCCGGGCATACTTTCGATAGACAACGGTCAGGTGGTCAAGGCGATACTTAGTTCATTGAGTGACCAAGGTTACAGTGTTGCTTATGAAACGTTGTCCGCCGAACTCTATGGAACGCCTCAGGCTCGCCGCAGGGTGTTCATTGTTGCTAGCCGCATTGGGGACGCCGCCGAGCTATTGCCTAAACCAACCCATTGGTCCAAATTTTTGGATGGGCTTGGACGAAGGAAAAGTGAGCGACCTGAGGGCGCAGCAAAACGAATTGTTACTGTTGGGAACGCAATAGGAGATCTCCCCGATTTGGAGAATGGTGGTGGAACACAGGTCTCAGGCTGGCAGGGAACAAGCGCAACAACTGAGTATCAGCGTTTTGCAAGAAAAGGCGCAACCGCGCTATACAATCATGTCTGCCACGGCCTTACGAAAGTAAACTTGGATCGCATTGTTTGCGTCCCGGAAGGTGGAAATTGGCGAGATATCCCACGAGAATTGTTACCTGCTGGAATGCAACGTGCTCGATTGACTGATCATACTAAACGTTATGGTCGTTTGGACCGTAATGGCATGGCGTCCACGTTGCTGACCAAATGCGATCCGCATTGGGGTGCATATGTTCATCCTGAGCAGAACAGGACAATCTCGGTTCGTGAAGCAGCGCGGCTGCAAGGATTTCCCGACGCATTTCAATTTGCGGGTTCAAATCTTGGGAAAATGTATCAGCAAGTTGGCAACGCAGTTCCAGTGCCTCTTGCTAGAGCGTTTGGCACCGCGATTTCTGATCACTTAGCAAAGTGGACCACGGAAAGTTTGAAACTTCAAAAGGACGCAGCCTAAGAAAGCGCCTGGAATCTAAGGATTCAAAGCCTCTTGATCTCCTAAAATTCCATGAATGAAATCAATATCTTGCGGGGCGGCTGGCTCTGAAAGGCCCAGAATAGACCACCTAGGAGGCGTGATTGACCACACCTAAATTGAGGTTTCCCGCAGCCAATTTGGCTGCGGGAGCGCTTTTTTTTTAGCGAGGATCAGATCGGTTGTGCTCGTGGCAGATACGGGCAACGCAGTCCCCAATCAGCTCGCCGGTTTCGGTCTTGGTTTTGAGCCTGAAGCTCATGTCGTAGAGCTCCGTGGCCAGTTTGACGACCCGATCATTGACTTGCGGCAATGCGGGATTTGACCGACGTCGGTTTTCTTCAGTTGCTGATTTCAAGAAGCCGTAGATATAGGCAACGCCGGTTTGCTCGGGGGCACGCAGCCTTTCGATATTTTGCAGCATTGATGTCAGCGCCGCATCACGAAAGACAGCCTTACGGCGGTTTTCACGGTCCTTGGTGGCAGGCGTCAATGACGCCGCGTACTCCGCGACCGCCTGCGGGCTTGACGGGTCAGATGGACCGTCGTGCTCTGCAAAAGCCAGATCAGCAAAATCATCTAACGGGTAGGTTTGATCTTCATAGTAGCGCATGGGAATCTCCTCATTTTGCGCGGACAGCCGATCACCGGTGTCCATGCAAATAGAAATCTCATTCGCCCAAAATTTTTAAAACTATTACTTCTCGTTTGTGCATAAAAGCCACTTAACAGAAAGTTAAATTCAACGATTTTCGTAATAATAATAGACGGTTTTATTGAAGGGCAATGCGTGCCTTTTCCAGATCAAACTGGGTCGGGTTTCCAGACGCCAAAGCGGTTGCATCATCCAGTGTTTTCAGCATCATAGCACCCATTCCAGTGTCAAGCGACCTGGAGTAGGCAGCTTCAAAGGTCTCGCCGGGCTGGCGAAGTGATTTGGCCAAGTCGTCCAGCTGTTTTTCGGCAACTTTTTTGTTGGCCAGTGCGCGTTTTTGGAAGTCGTCAGGCATGATTGCGCTCCTTTTTGCGGTTTCATGGGGAATATTTGCGGCTGCACGGGCAGCGTCTACTTGCTGTTCAAGTTGATCAACCTCCTTGGCCAGCTCCAGAACACGACCAAGTTCGTCTTCATCACGTGCCAATGCCGCCAGGGTGTCTTCAAGCTCTTTCCTTTTCGCCTCCAACCGCACCAGGTCATCTGCATGTCTGTTTCCGTCGATTGTCATCTCAGTAGTCCTCCAGGTCTTTCTGGGCCTGCATGGCAATACCACGCTGGGGCGAGGCAGCCTTGATGCGAGCAAGCTCCACGTTCAAGGAATGTGAAACGCGGCTTTCGGCATCCTCAAGGGTGATCGCGTGGCGTGCTTTGATCGGCGTATCGATACCTAGCGAGCGCACCAGTTCCTGATTGCCAGCGGCGATCAGCGCTTTGATCAGGGCTTCTGATTGACGATTGTTTGTCAGCACCCGATCAATGGGTGCAACATCACCGCCTGCGGCTGCCGTAGAGCCGACGCCATGCCGTACAGCTTCTCGATAGGCCGACCAGTTCTTGGCGAGGGCAGACAGAGCGGAGTCGACCGCAGCAGCCAGTTTTTGCCGCTCGGATGTTGCCTCCAGACCTGACTGCACCTGTCTGGTGCGACGCGCACGGTCCCGCGCTTCCGATGCATCTGCCAGCCTTGCATCCAATGTGCTGATTGCAGCGTCCAGATTGGCCAGCCGTTCTGCAAGTGATGCCGTGGGGGGTGGTTGCCTGCCCTCGATGATCGCCTGCGGAGCCAGCTCCCGTGCATCGTCCAGTTCTTTTGACAGATTGGTCCGTTCTTCGCGGAGTTCCTGCGACCGTTTTTCGATATCTTTCATGCGGACTTCTTTCTTTTGCGGTTTGGTTGGGGACGCGGGAAAGAAGGAGGCCGAACCCGCGTCCCTGTGCCGCCCGGTGATCCAAATCCGTGCAACCTGATTAAAATGGCGCAACGAAGCCGCATGGGGGACCAGCGTATAGCGTTCGGAGGCCATTTGCTGGCAGCGGGGTTCAGCAGCCAAGAAAGCCTTGACGCTCAGCTCTTCTTTCAGCCCTCAAACCACGGCGTTCTGCGAACGTGATCCAATAGCTCTTGCCGAATTTCCTGATCCAGGCCGATCCGTGTCTCTATCGACCAAAGTGCCTCATCTCGCACCTGCGCAGATCGCCATGGCACCGGTTCCGCCCCAGCACGCAATTCGGCAATGAGGCCAGTGTCAGGTGCATCCAGATGGCCCAAGGTCACACGGCAGGTGATCGCCCCACCGTCGAAGGGCAATGTGGCAACCCCGCTAGGCAGGACGATCACCACCTCAACTTCTGGCCAATCAGACATCATCGTTTTCAACCTTATGGTCTGTACCTTGGGTTGTTTCGACAATCGGCACAGCGTCGATGATGTCGTTTGTCGCCGAAGGCTTCACAAGCTTCGGCATGGGCCGAGGTCCGGCATGGACGTGCGTTGCGTTGTTGACCTGTACGGCAACAGGCACGTCATTGACGGATCGCACCCGCAGAGACAGAAGTTTGTTTGTGATCCGTGGATCCACGTTTGAAGTGTCGAACCGCATGACCTGTTCGAAATCATCATTCAATATGGGTTGGCCAGTTGCATCACAGACGGGAACCCATTTTCCTGTTCCCATCTCTGTGGCCGTATGAATCACCCGCCAAGTCAGATCTTCTTCGAAGGACGCCAGGGCCTCATCCCAACGCTCCGCAAAGTCAGGATCGCGTTCACGCCTTGCATAAAAGGTACGACGGGTCAGGCCCGTCATATTGGCCGCATAGGTGATCTGGCCAAATTGCCGAAGATGGACCAGGAACTCTTCTGCTTTCTGGTCATAGACCTTGGGCATCTTGGATTTCATGTGCGGGTCAGCAGCAGGGGATAGCCTGTTAATCACGCTCATCGATCTGCCCTCCACTGGGCCTCTGGCAGGGCTCCATTTTTGCCATCCCATAAGTGTTTGGGAATGTTGAGCAAAAGGGAGCCCAGTTAGGGGGATATGATTGGTAGTCCCTTGATCTGCTGACGATGTTTTTCATTGAGCCGATCTCAGGCCTTGTTGCTTTATGATTGTCGTATTGCCAGAAAGATCAAAACCAGCGTTCGCACCTATATGCGTCATTGCTTCTCACGTGTGCGCAATGAAACCAGTGGAGGTTGACGGTACGCCTGATTTGGCAAGTTAAGTCTGTCGGGCCTGTCAGGCCACACACGACAAAAACTCTATATGTCTATATGTCTCTATGGCCTCTTACGGTCGTGAATCCAAACTCATTAATATGATGCTTTCTTGCTCTTCTGTATTAGGGTCAGGACCCATTGATTTCCGCACGGCGACATGATTCACGGTTGGAAAAACGAGCGGTGAACATGTCTGATCTATTCTGGCTGACAGATGCGCAAATGGCGCGTCTTGAGCCCTTCTTCCCCAAGTCCCACGGCAAACCCCGCGTCGATGATCGGCGTGTGTTGAGTGGGATTATCTTCATCAATCGCAATGGCTTGCGTTGGCGCGACGCGCCTAAGGAATACGGGCCGCACAAGACGCTGTACAACCGTTGGAAGCGGTGGAGCGACAAAGGTATCTTTGCCCGGATGATGGCAGGTCTGGCCGAAAGTCACGAGGAAAAGAAGACTGTGATGATCGACGCCACGCACCTGAAGGCACACCGCACAGCGACCAGTCTGGCCGTCAAAAAGGGGGGCGTGGACGCCTGATTGGCCGTACCAAGGGCGGCATGAACACCAAGCTGCACGCCATCTGCGACAGCCAAG
>NZ_LWEX01000268.1 GCF_001634885.1 Sulfitobacter sp. HI0040
CGCGCGGCCTGCCCCGTCAGGTCAAGGGCGGCGGCCCCGGCTTCGGCCCGGGCGAGGCTTTCGTCCAGCCAGTCCTGCACCACCTCGCGCCGGTCCGCCTTGCCCAGCACGCCGCCGAAATAGCCTGTCACCGCATAGGCGTCGAACGCCTCCGCGGGAGCTGCCTTCCCCATCTTTTGCGCCAGCGGCGCGTCCAGCAGGGGCTTTTCATATCCGAGCCAGCCGGTATGCGTGGCCACCACGTTCACAAGCCGGGCAGCATCAGCGTCCGCGAAGACGTCCGACCAGATGCCCGCAACCTCCGCTGCCCGCATCCCGTGATATTGCGCCGCGGCACCCGCATCCCCCCAAAGCGCCTCGGCCTGCGCCGCGACCCAGGCGGCCTGTTCGAACCGCGTGTTCCAGACCTCATTGGAATACTCGACATAGACTTTCAGCGCAGGATCGAGGTTTTCCGACACATAGCGGGCGAAGTTGCGAATGTAGGTGTCGTCCGCCCGGTGCGGCAAGGTGAACCAGCCATCGGTGCCGACCTCGTTCGACAGGCGGACCAGCAGTTCCACCGGCACGCCCTTGCGGGCATAGGTCACGTCCTCAGCGCGGGGCCGGTCCTTCCATTCGTGCTGATCCGAATTGTTGGTGGCCATCCAGTCCATGAAACGCAGGGCGTCGAATTCCGCGATCAGGTCGAGCCAGAGTGGGTGAAACACTTCACCCGCGTCGAAGCGGGCCGCGTAATCCTGCCGCACCACGGTGATATTGCGCAGCGGATCGGCAGGGAAGATGCGCTGAAGCCGGATATCCACGCCGCCGGGGCCGGGCGTGAACTCGAACGTTACCTCGTTCTTGCCATAGCGCACATTGGTCGCGCGCCCCGCCACTTCGACGATCCCGCGCCCGTCAAAGCGCAGCCGATAACGACCGCTCAGCCCTTCGGCATCGGCGGGCAGGTCCGTCAGGATGAGCGTGCCGATACTGCCGACGATAGGCGGCATCCGAAGCGGCCAACCGTCGGGGTCAAGGAACCCGGTCGCCTGCAAATCCTCGTAGGACATGCCGCCCCACTTACCGGGGAAATGCCCGATCCACGGCCGGGCGAGCTTCATCACGTCAAGAAAGGGCTGCTGGGTGGCCCAGTCGCTGACCGGCGCAAGCCCGATCGCCATGTCGGACCGGCCGGGAACGGGCGTGAACTCCCCCGGGGGCGTCGGGTCCGCGCTCACAGGCGCTGCAGCTTCCGTTTCCGCCCCTGGGGGGCCGGTGGCCGGGGGCGGTGCCGCGGGTTCCTGCACCGTGGCGGCGCGTGCCTGCTGTTCCGGGGTACGGGCGCGATAGGTTTCGACCGCCTCCCACGCGATCCCCTGCAGGGTGCGCGCCAGATCTGCATCGGGGGCGTCGAAGGCTTTGCCATATCGATCGGTGAATTCCGCCGGCAGGCCCAGCGGGGACTCTCCGGTCAAGGTCGCGTATTGGACCATGGCCACGAAATAATGCCCCAGATCGCTCAGATGGATATCGTCGTCGAAAAGCCGCGCGATGTTGTCGATGCCTTCGACGGCGCCTGCGGCGATACGGTCGTGCAGCAGCGCCATGCCTTGCCCGGCAGGAATGATCCGCACAGGGGCCGCCCCATCGCGGCGCCCGGCGGAGACGCTCTGCGCGATGCTTTCCCAGACCGGCAGATCGGCGTCCAGCCGGGCGCGCCACGGGGTACCCGCCCCGTCGTCATGTTCCACCGGCTCGCCCGTTCCGCTGCGCAGGCTGTGCCAAGTCTCCTGCAGATATACCTGTGCGTCCGGGTTGGCAGACACGGCGAGACCATAGAACGCCTGCGCATAGACATCCGTTTCCGACCATTTCACATGATTGGCCAGCGGCAGCGCCTCCGTCAGGATCAGGTGGGTGACCTCCCCCTCCGGCAGGACGGCGCGGGCATCCACCCCTTCGGCGGTATCGGAGTTGTCCCAGTTGTAGCGCAGGGGCGCGCCGTTGATGATCTGCGCCGCCACCTCGCCCTGCCCCTGCCCGGCGCGCAGGGCGTCCTGCAGCATTTCGGGGCCCGTGGGACCGAACAGGCTGTGGCCCACCATCAAAACCGAAATGGCCGTGTCGATCACGCCCATGCTGTCACCCCGGTTTCGGGCAGGCGTAACACCACCTCGCCGACAACCTCCTGCATCGCGCGTGCCGCGGTGGTGGAAAGGGGCGCCATTGCCGTGCCGTCCGCGCGCATGAGGTCATGCGGCAGACCCAAAGGATTCTTGTGATAGAGCGTTGCGTAATGGGTAAGCGCCATGAGGTAGTTTCCTGCATCGCCAAGATGAATGGTATCACGGCTGCCATCGGGCGCAGTGGCGAAAAGCCCGTGCCGGTCGGCCAGCCCCGGGTAGCCGCCCTCAGCCTCCAGCCGCCGCACGAAGGTGCCAATGACCTGCCCCCCCGGTACGAGGTAGAGCGGCAGCCCCGCCTCCCGCGCGGGCCGCGCCAACGCGCCCAGCCAGTAGCGCGCAAGGTCCCCGTCGATCCGGGTAAGCCATCCGGCGGGATCGTCGGTCCGATGCCATGTTTCATAAAGGTAAAGCCGCACGTCGTCGCGGGCATCAAGCGCGGCCTGCGA
>NZ_LWEX01000269.1 GCF_001634885.1 Sulfitobacter sp. HI0040
TGCTTCGTATTCTGCACGCAATTCCTCTTCGGGGACTTCCACTTCCTCAAGCAGGGCATCGGGCGACAGCAGCGCATAGGTGATCTGCTTGGTCACCGGCAGCATGAAGGCGTCCTGATTTTCTTCGTAATAGGCGCGCAGTTCCTCGTCACTGGGCTGGGGCAGGGGCTCTGCCAGATCGTCGGCATCGAGCAGCGTCCATGTGAAGCTGCGCTGCTCTCCCACGTAGTCCACAAGCGTGCGGGCATAGACGCGCGGCATTTCCACACCGCCGACGATGGCCGCCTGCAGCAGCGTGCGCGCGGATTCCTCGCGAAGGGAATTTTCAAATTCGGTTTCGTTCAGCCCGCTTTGCTGAAGCGCGAAACGGTAGCCTTCCCGGTCGAACTTGCCGTCCAGCCCCTGAAACGCCTGTATCTGGAGGATCTGTTCGCGCAGGGTCTCATCCCCGATGGAGAGACCCAGTTGCTCCGCCTCGTTGTCGAGCGCGCGCTGCCGCACGATCCTTTGCAGCACGGCCCGATCCAGCCCGATTTCCTGCGCGCGCTGAAAGCCGAGCGCCTCACCGGTCTGGCTTTCGATGGCGCGGATTTCCTGCTGAAGCTGCCGGGCATAGAGATCCACCGGGATCGATTTTTCGCCCACCGTGCCGATGGTGCGGATGTTCCCGCTGAGGTTCACGGCGCCGAAGCCGCCAAGCCCCAGTATCAACAGACCCATCAGGATCCAGACGGCGGTTTTCGTGATGCTGTTGCCTTTGGCCATTGGGTCGTCCTCACCAGTTCGGAAGGTGTCTATGCGCTGCGGGTCAGCGGGGCAAGAGCCAGCGCCTTCACCCTTTGGAAAGCTCCGCGAGCCTGTCGAACAGCCGGTCGATGCCCGAAGCGTCGAGATTGGCGAATGCGATGCGCAGCTGAGCCTCTCCCGCGGGGTCATCCGTGGGGCAGAACATCGTGCCCGGCAGGCAAAGCACCCCGGCCTCACGCACCATCCGGGGCGCGAGTGCGGCGGAGGACATCTCGAACGGGTGGGACATATAGGCGAAGTATCCGCCGAGACCCAGCAACTCCCATCCCAGCGGGGTCAGACGGGACATCGCGGCTTCGATCGCGCGGCGGCGGGCAAGGATCTCGCGCCGCTCACCGGCGAGCCAGTCGTCAAGGTTCTGCATCCCCCACAGGGCGGCATGCTGGCCGATCTGGGCCGGACAGATGGCGACGGTATCGAGGAACTTCTCGACCTCTGCCAGGCGCGCGACATTGGCGATGATGGCGCCGACGCGGTGGCCCGTGAGGCGGTAGGCCTTGGAAAAGGAATAGAGGTGGATCAGCGTATCGGCCCATTCCGGATCCTGAAACAGATCATGCGGCGCACCGCTGCGGCTGTGAAAATCGCGATAGGTCTCATCGAGGATCAGCGCGATACCCCGCTCGCGTGCCAGTTCGAGAAAGGCGCGCAGCAGTGACGCGGAATATTCGGTGCCGCAGGGATTGTTGGGACTGACAAGCGCGATGGCGCGGGTGCGCGGCGTGATGAGCGCGGCGGCCCGGTCGGGATCGGGCATCAGATCGGCCCCGCAGGGGAGGGCCACTGCCGAGACGCCGGACATATCGAGCCACATCTTGTGATTGAAATACCATGGCGTCGGCAGGATCACCTCGTCCCCCTCGGCGCAGAGCGTGGCAATCGCGGCCGCGAAAGCCTGGTTGCAGCCCGAGGTGATGGCCACCTGTTCCGGCAGGACCTGGCCTGCGTAAATGCGGCCGGTGCGGGACGCCAATTCGGCGCGCAGGTCCGGCAGGCCCAGTACCGGCCCATAAAGATGGGCGTCGTCCCGGTTCATGGCGACCTCCGCCATGG
>NZ_LWEX01000270.1 GCF_001634885.1 Sulfitobacter sp. HI0040
GTCAGCGAGGGCGGGGAGGCCGAAACAGCCGATCCCGGCGCGGCGGTGGAACCCCCGGTGATGGACGATACGGCACCGCCCGAGGCCCCCGCGGCCCCGGTGGATGAGGTGATGGACACCCCCGGCACCGCCCCCGAGGTGCTGCCCGAGGCGGTGGATGACGAACCCGCGCCGCTGCCCGCTGACGAGGCGACTGAACCCCCGACCGCGCCCGCGCCGTCATCGGGCCAGCGCCCCGAAACCCGCCGCGGCGACGCGAATGCCGATACGCAGGATGCCGCTACTCCGGCGCCGCCATCGCCCGAGGGAGCAGGCGGCACGCCTGATACGCCGTTGCGTGATGTCATGTCACCGGTCGCGCCCGACCTCGCACCCGAAGAGGCGGCCCCGGCTGCAAAGCCCGGGCTGTTCGGTCGGCTCATGGGCCGCAGCGCCCCCCGGACCGTGGTGCGCCGGGTGCTGGACGACGAGATGCTCGAGCAACTCGAAGAACTGCTCATCGCTGCCGACATGGGGGTGGACACCGCCCTGCGCGTGACCGCCAACATGGCCGAAGGCCGCTATGGCCGGAAACTGTCGGTCGAAGAGATCAAGCGCCTGATGACGCAGGAAATCGCCCGCATCATGGAGCCGGTGGCGAAACCCTTGCCGCTTTACGCAAAGGTGCCGCAGGTGGTGCTGGTGGTGGGCGTCAACGGGTCGGGAAAAACGACGACGATCGGAAAACTGGCGAGCCAGTTTCAGGCGGCGGGCAAGAAGGTGGTGATCGCGGCGGGCGATACCTTTCGCGCGGCGGCAGTGGAACAGCTTCAGGTCTGGGGCGAACGGGCCGGTGTTCCGGTGCTGACCGCGCCGCAGGGAACGGATCCGGCGAGCCTTGCCTTCGACGCGCTGGCAAAGGCGCAGGCCGACGGGGCCGATCTGCTGCTGATCGACACCGCCGGGCGGCTGCAGAACCGGGGCGACCTGATGGAGGAGCTTGCCAAGATCGTGCGCGTGCTGCGCAAGAAGGACGAGACCGCGCCGCACAACACGCTGCTGGTTCTGGATGCGACGACAGGCCAGAACGCGCTCAATCAGGTCAAGGTATTTCAGGAAATCTCCGATGTTTCGGGGCTGGTGATGACCAAGCTTGACGGCACGGCGAAAGGCGGCGTGCTGGTGGCGCTTGCGGATCGTTTCGGCCTTCCCATTCACGCCATCGGCGTGGGTGAGCAGATCGACGATCTGCAGCCTTTCGATCCGGATGAATTCGCGGCGGCGCTCGTCGGGTTGGAGCAGCCCTGAGTTGGATCAATCGTGCGTGCCGAGGAAGCGTTCGAGCTGTCGCAGCAGTGTCAGCACGATAACGACGACAGTCGTCGCCAGCACGGCAAGCAAAATCTGTCCCGCACCGCAGGCCAAACCGATGGCCCCGGCAAGCCACATGGACGCGCCGGTGGTGATGTTGCGCACCTCTCCCTTCGACGTGAAGATGATACCTGCCGCCAGAAAGGCGACACCGGCTGTCACCGCTTCGATCAGACGCAACGGGTCGAACTGCAACTGGTCTGCTTCGCCCCACGCAAGCGTGGACATCTCAAGCCCGATGATGATGAAGAGGCAGGCCGCCACCGCCACGAGGATATGCGTGCGCAACCCGGCAGGCTTGTGGCGCCATTCCCGTTCTATGCCGACGACCCCGGCAAGCACGGCAGCGATAAACAGGCGCACCGCGGCGACGGTCACGGGCACCCGGGAAAAACTGGACGAGAAGTCTTCTAGAAGCGGGTCGAACATGCAGCAATTCTCTGGCGGCGAATACGCAAGGGGTCAACGGGTATCTGCGCCGGCGGTTCCGCGATGAGTGAGTGGCTTTCCGGTATCGAGGCCAGCGAGGCGGGCCATCGGCTGGCGCTTTGGTTGGCACTGTCGGCAGCTTTTCTGCACGCGGTCTTCGGGGCGCTGCAAAAGGGGCGGCACGATCCATGGCTCACCCGCGGAGCCATCGACGTATTCTTTCTT
>NZ_LWEX01000271.1 GCF_001634885.1 Sulfitobacter sp. HI0040
TCCGCGCTGCGCTTCAGGCCTTGGCCTTGCGTCCGAACCATCCACGTTTGGTAGGCTCCGCCGGGGGTTCCTGCGCATCGGTCACGGTTTCTTCGGCCGGTGGCGCGCCCACGGCATCGCGGAAGTTGTTGAAGAACTGGTCGGCCATCTTCTTGGCAAAGCCGTCGATGATCCGGCTGCCCAGTTGTGCCAGTTTGCCGCCCACCTTCGCTTCGACGTCGTAGTGCAGCAGGGTCTGGCCATCCTTCTCTTCGAGCCGCACGTCCGCGCCGCCCTTGGCGAAGCCCGCAGCACCTCCCTTGCCCTCGCCGGTGATGGTCAGGGATTGGGGCGCCACCATATCGGTGAGTTGAACCGCACCCTTGAAGGTCGCTTTGACGGGGCCGACTTTCTGGACCACGGTCGCCTCGAACCCCTCTTCGGCGGAGCCTGTCATCTCCTGACAGCCGGGCACGCAGGCTTTCAGGACTTCGGGGTCCAGCAGGGCGGCCCAGACGGTTTCGCGGTCTGCCGCGATCAGCTTCGTGTCACTCAGGTTCATGGAAAAGCCTTCCGTTTAATCTGGTTGGAGACTAGCAAAAAAGGGCGCTCGGCCATATGCGACCAAGGGCCAGCGCCTAGCGGACGGGCGGCTGAAAGCTGAGCCCGTAGGAGGCGAAGATCGCTTCGATCCGCCCGTCGTCGAGCGCCGCAAAGATGGCATCATCCACCGCATAGGCGAGGGCGCGGTAGCGGAAATTGACCGCCACCCCCAACGTCCAGCGGCTGACGGCGAAACCGGCCAGCGGGGGTTGATGAATGCCGAGCCTTTCGGTCACCCCGTGTTCAAGCTGGCCGAGCGGACCCATGGCGGCCTTCGTCTCGCCTGCGTCGAGCGCGGCCATCGCGCGGGCCATATCGGGATAGTGCATCACCTGGCCTGAAAGCTGACCGCCCGCAAAGGACGAAAGGTAGAAATCCGAAATCGAGTCGTTTTCAACCGCCACACTGTCGAAGCGGAAATAGGCGGGCACCGGTTTTTCATCCGGATAGGCGTCTTCGCGGTAGGCGATGGCGATGGACTCAGCGGCATACTGCCCGGTAAAGACCACCTGTTCCACCCGGCAGGCAAAGGCTGAATCGTAAGGCACCCGCATCATCGCATTGGACACCCGCCCGCCGATCACCGGACCCTTCCAGATGTTGTTGCGCAGGTCGGCTTCGAGGTTTTCGTCCGCCGCCACGAACGCGAACCGCGCCTCCACCCCGAGGCTTTCGGCGATGAGCGCCGCGATCTCTACATCCACGCCCCTTGGTTTGCCGGCCTCTTCCCAGCTGTAGGGCGGATAGTCTTCGTAGACGGCAAAGCGCATGTGGCCCTGCTCCACGATCGTATCGAGATCCTGGCCCACCTCGTCCCGGCCCGTGTTCTGGGGTTTTGGCTGCGGGA
>NZ_LWEX01000272.1 GCF_001634885.1 Sulfitobacter sp. HI0040
CCCACCCCCCGGCCATCAAGGAAAATCGGCTCACCGCCCGTGGCATCGGCGTTGGACGCATCCGTATCCTGCGGATCGAGCGACAGCAGCACGAGCCGTTCGCGCGGCGGCTCCTGCAGGACGCGCAGCGCCGCGTCGCGGTTGAGGAAGGGCTTGTCGGTCTTGCAGAGCCGGTCGAGCCCGACTTCCTGTGGCCAGTATTCGGGACTGTATTCGCGGCCCCAGGATCCGTAGCCCTTTTCGATCCGCAGCGACATCAGCGCGCGGCTGCCGACGCAGCCCGCGTCATGGGCGCGACCCGCGTCGAGCAGCGCCTCCAACAGCCGCGCCTGATCGGCTTCGGCGCAGTGAAGCTCCCAGCCGAGATCCCCGGTGAAGCTGACCCTGAGCGCCAGCGTCTCCACCCCTGCGATGTCGATCCGTCTGGACCGCATGAACGGGAAATCGGAGGTATCGAGCGACGTGTTCGTCAGCTGCTGCAACATCGCACGTGCGCTGGGGCCCGCCACGTTGAAGCCGCAGACCGCGCCGGTCAGGCTTTCGAACTGCGTATCCCCGGGCAGCGGGACCTGCCCGAAGAAGCGCATGTGATACCGCTCCGCCATGCCGGAGCCGATGATCCAGTAATCGTTTTCGGCCACGCAGGTGACCGTGAAATCCCCCGCGATACCGCCGCGCGTGCCGATCAGCGGCGTCAGGCAGGACCGCCCCACGGCCTCGGGGATATTGTTCGCAAAGACCGCCTCCAGCCAGTCATGGGCGCCGGGGCCGTGACAGCGGTATTTGGCGAAATTGGAGATGTCGATGATCCCCGCCCTGTCGCGCAGCATCCGGCATTCCGCGCCGACGTTCTGCCACCAGTCCTGCCGGGTGAAGCCTTCGGTCCGGTCGGCAGCACCGGGTTCGGCACCGAAATAGAGCGGATGTTCCCACCCTGCGTTGAGGCCGAAGACCGCCCCCAGCCCGCGCTGGAGGTCATAGGCCGGGCGCTTGCGCGCGGGCCGGCCCGCTGCGCGTTCCTCGTTCGGGAAATGTATCTTGAACCGATGCGCATACTGATCGCCCACCCGCGCCTTGATGAAGGCCGCATCGGCCCAGTCACCGAAGCGGGCCACGTCCCAGACGAACATGTCATAGCGCGGCTCGCCGGTGGTGATCCAGTCCGCCGCGAGCAGTCCCATGCCGCCGGACTGGCTGAACCCGGGGATGATCCCGTTGCAGCAGAAATAGTTCCGCAGCTCCGGCACCGGGCCGAACAGCACGTTCGCATCGGGCGACCAGATCATCGGCCCGTTGATGACCCGCTTGATGCCCGCCGCCCCCACCGCGGGCACCCGGTCAATCGCCCGCATCATGTTCTCCTCGATCCGGTCGAGATCGTCGGCGAAAAGCTCATGCCCGAAATCCTGTGGCGTGCCACCCTCTGCCCAAAAGCGCA
>NZ_LWEX01000273.1 GCF_001634885.1 Sulfitobacter sp. HI0040
GGTGGACACGCGCGGCGTGCAACTGCCCTATGTCGACGTGGTCGAGATGACCGTGGTGGGCGGCGGCCTTATCGCAGCCAAGGCCAACGCGGGAGAGGTCGATCTGCAGGCGCGCGGGCTCGACTTTTCGGATGTGAGCATCCTCAAGAAAGGGGAGCTGGAAGGGGGTAATTACCGCACCCTGCTCTGGGCGAATGGCGCCGCGAGCCAGATCGCGATCTACCCCAACCTCAATTTCACGGACCCGGTCTGGCGCGGGGTCATGCGCGACGCCCGTTTCCGCCGTGCGCTCAGCCTGGGTATCGACCGCCGGATGATCAATCGGGCGCTCTATTTCGGGATGGCGACGGAGGGCGGAATGACGGCCCTGTCCACCAGCCCGCTGCACGATCCCGCGTTCCTGCATGCCTGGGCGGAATTCGACCTCGAAAAGGCAAACGCCCTGCTGGACGAGATGGGCCTGACGGAACGGACGCCCTCCGGGTTGCGAAAGCTGCCCGACGGCCGCCCCATGGAATTCGTGATCGAAACGGCAGGAGAGCGGCAAGAGGTCGAGAACGCACTGACCATCATCACCGACACCTGGCGCGAACTTGGCATCCGCCTGATCCTGCGCCCGCTGGACCGGGACATCCTGCGCAACCGCGTCTACGCCGGGGTCAGCATGGCCGCCGTCTGGTTCGGCTGGGACAACGGCCTGCCCACCGCGGACACATCGCCCATGTACCTCGCTCCCACCAATCAGGAGTTCTTTTCCTGGCCGAAATGGGGACAGTACTATCAAACCTCCGGCGAAGCGGGGGAACCCCCGGACATGACGGCGGCCAAACGGCTGATGGCCCTTTCCCGCGCATGGAATTCAGCGAGGAACACAGCCGAGCGGACCCTCATCTGGCGCGAAATGCTTGCCATCCACGCGGATCGGCAGTTTGCCATCGGCATATTGTCCGAAGCGCCGCAACCCGTCGTGGCCGCGAGCGGGCTCTACAACGTGCCCGAGCAGGCGATCTGGGCCT
>NZ_LWEX01000274.1 GCF_001634885.1 Sulfitobacter sp. HI0040
TGCGCAGCTTCGGAATCCGCAGTTCCACGTTCCCGGCCCGCGTCTGCCAATCGCGTTCGCGGTAGCCGTTTCTCTGCGCCTTCCGCTCCGGCGTCTTCTGATGATAGTCGGCACCGGTCTTTGCGCCAACCTCCAATTCCATCAGCCTTTCGGCGGCAAAACCGATCATATCTCGAAGAAGATCGGCATCCGCGCTCTTCTCGACAAGCTCTTTCAGGTCCATCATAGGTTTGGTCATCGGGGTCTTCCTTCGGTTCAGGTTGATGTTCGCAACCCGACCTTACCGAAAATTCACCGATGACCACCGCGCCTTTGATGACGTCCTACGGCGCCTCATGAAGGGCGCGGACGCCACCAAAAGCGCTACCAGAAGTTACACCTCTCCCTGGGACAGGACCCATGAATAAAGCGAGCAGTAAACCTCTGGTCAGTCTTCCATGGGGAATTACTCGACGGAGATGCTCTTGAGCTGCCATACCAACCTGTCATTGTAGACGTCGTCTTGCAGTTCCGGGTAGCTGTCCATGGGATAGATGACCCAGATTGGCCCCTTTTCCCGAACCGACATTGGTTCCCCCTCACGGAGAACCGCCAGGATCACCTCGTACTCGAAAGCATCCCCTGCCGGCACGATTAAGGAATAATCGTTCAACGCCTGCATCTTGAGGGTCGCGTCGCGCGCAATATCCGCCTCTTCGAGGATCGAGCGCAAGCTCGGCCCCTGAAAGGCGGTCGCTTCGTCAACGTAGTCGTTTTTCGTCACGATAGTTTTCTGGGGCATCGCCAGCAGCTCTTCGAGCGTGAAGCTCTCTGACGCTTCAGCCGTCGTGACGGTCAGAATGTCCTGCGCATGGCCCAAAGTCGGCACGAGCAAGGCAAACAAAACGGCCCGCAGGGGGATGGCAATCTGCATTCGTTACTCCTGATCACTTTCGTCACCAGAGTTCCTTCTGGACCATATTCATGGCATTCCTAAGGCAATTATTTGAGGGA
>NZ_LWEX01000275.1 GCF_001634885.1 Sulfitobacter sp. HI0040
GCTTCGGGCGGACCGCGCCGCTGGGCCGCGCGCTCGATGCGGTGGGCGTGCAGCTTGCCTTTCACTGGACGGGTGCTGTGCTGGCGGCCATCGTCATGGGCTTTCCGCTGACGGTGCGCGCCATGCGCCTTGCGATCGAGGCTGTGGACCCGCGGCTCGAGGCCGCGGCGGCCACGCTGGGGGCCCCGGGCTGGGCCGTTTTCGGCCGGGTGACCCTGCCGCTCATCGCGCCGGGGATCCTTGCAGGGGCGGTCATGGGTTTTGCCAAGGCGATGGGAGAGTTCGGCGCCACGATCACCTTTGTCGCCAACATTCCCGGCCAGACACAGACCCTGCCCAGCGCCATCTGGACCGCGCTTCAGATACCCGGCGGCGAAGGGGCCGCATTGGGCATGGTGGCGCTGGCCGTCGCCGTCGCCGTCGGCGCCGTCGCCCTGTCGGAGGCGCTGGCCCGGCGCGTGGCCCGCCGGATTTCCGGCATATGACGCTGGCCGTCACCCTGCGCCATGGATTCGGCGGTTTCGATCTCGACCTTGACTTCGAAGCCGGGCCGGGGATCACCGCGCTCTTCGGGCGGTCGGGGGCCGGCAAGACCACCGTCATCAACGCGGTCGCGGGGCTGTTGCGGCCCGCCCGGGGCCGCGTGGTGGTGGACGGCGAAACCATGCTGGACACCGAACGCGGCATCTGGGTGCCGCCGCACCGGCGCGGGCTGGGCTATGTCTTTCAGGACGCGCGGCTCTTTCCGCATATGGATGTGCGGCAGAACCTGTCCTTCGGGGGGCGCTATGCCGCGCGCGGGCGCGCAGGCCCCGGGCTGGAGGAGGTCGCGGCCCTTCTGGGTCTGGAACGGCTGCTGGAGCGCAGGCCCGCCGCGCTGTCGGGCGGGGAACGCCAGCGGGTGGCGCTGGGGCGGGCGCTGCTCTGCCGCCCGCGGATGCTGCTGATGGACGAGCCGCTCGCCAGTCTCGACGAGGGGCGCAAGCAGGACATCCTGCCCTATCTCGAACGGCTGCGGGACGGGCCGCTGCGGCTGCCGATCCTCTATGTCAGCCACGCGCTGGACGAGGTCGCGCGGCTTGCCGATACGCTGGTGCTGTTGCAGGACGGGCGGGTGCGCGCACGCGGGCCGATGTTCGACGTGATGGCCGACCCGGCGGCGGTGCCGCTGCTGGGCGTGCGCGAAGCGGGCGCGGTGCTGGAGGCGGACGTGCTGTCACACGCGCCCGACGGGCTGTCGCGCCTCAGGATCGACGCGGGCGTTCTGGAACTGCCGGGCGTGCAGGCCGAGGTGGGCGCGCGCGTGCG
>NZ_LWEX01000276.1 GCF_001634885.1 Sulfitobacter sp. HI0040
ATAGATGTATTCGGCAATCGGGGTGGAGCCGACGAAGCCGATGGACTGGATGACATCGTCGTGCAGGATCGCGTCGACGGCTTCCTTGTCGCCGTTGACCACCTGCAGGATGCCCTTGGGCAGGCCCGCTTCCTCGGCCAGTTCGGCCAGCATCAGCGGGACGGAGGGGTCACGCTCGGACGGTTTGAGGATGAAGGCATTGCCGCAGGCGATGGCGGGGGCGAACATCCACATGGGGATCATGGCCGGGAAGTTGAACGGCGTGATACCGGCAGTGACACCGAGCGGCTGGCGCATCGAATACATGTCGATGCCCGGGCCCGCGCTGTCGGTATATTCGCCCTTCAGAAGCTGCGGCGCGCCGATGCAATATTCCACGACCTCGAGCCCGCGCTGCACGTCGCCCGCGGCATCGGGCAGCGTCTTGCCATGCTCGCGGCTGAGCGCCTCGGCCAGCTTGTCCATGTCGCGGTTCAAAAGATCCACGAGCTTCATCAGCACGCGGGCGCGGCGCTGGGGGTTGGTGGCGGCCCATTTGGGTTGCGCCGCCTGCGCGTATTCGACGGCCTTGCGCACCTCGTCTTCGCTGGCCAGCGGGCATTTGGCCTGCACTTCGCCGGTGGCGGGGTTCATCACGTCGGCAAAACGCCCGGAGGTGCCCTTGACGTGTTCACCGTTAAGATAATGGGTCAGTTCCTTCATGGGGATCTCCTTCAAGATTTGGCGCAGGGTAACCTTGCAAAAAGTCAGATTGAAGGGGCAAGGTGACAAAACGGTTTTGCGTTTTTGCAAAGCATTCCCGGGGGCCAGCCCCCGGACCCCCGAAGTATTTCGGATCATGAGAAGAAAGGATGGTCATGGCGGAGAACTGGGACGATCTGCGACTTTTCATCGCCGTGGCGCGCGAACGCAGCCTGTCGGCGGCCGGAAAGCTGCTGGGGCTCGATCCGGCCACGCTGGGCCGGCGCATGACGCGGTTCGAGCAGCGGATGCAGACGGCGCTTTTTGCGCGTTCGCCACAGGGATACGCGCTGACGGAGGCGGGCGCGCAGCTGCTGGAGCGGGCGGAGGCGGTGGAGCAGGCGATGCGGCTGGCACGGGCCGGGGTGGCGCCCGCCAGCGACCGGCTGAGCGGCCAGATACGGATCGGCGCGCCGGACGGCTGTGCGAATTTCCTGCTGCCGCAGGTCTGCGCGCGCATTGTCGCCCTGCCGCGGGTCTTCAACCTGTCCCGGCGGGAGGCGGACATGGCCATCGGGGTGAGCGCGCCCACCGCCGGGCGTCTGCTCGTGCAGAAGATCACCGACTACCACCTGCATCTTGCGGGCTCCCGGCGATACCTCGACCGGCATCCGCCGATCACCAAGCTCGAAGACCTCGCCCGGCACCGGCTGGTGGGCTACATCCCCGACATGATCTTCGACCGTGAACTGGATTACCTGTCGGCGCTGGGGCAGTCGCGGGTGCCGTTGGCGTCGAACTCCGTTTCCGTCCAGTTGCAGATGATCCGGCAGGGGGCCGGGGTGGGGGTGGTGCATGATTTTTCGCTCCCGTCGGCGGGCGGGCTGCAACGCATCCTCACGCAGGCGGTTTCGCTTCGGCGGGCCTTTTACCTGATCCGGCACGAAGACGACCGGCGCGACCCGCGGCTCGGTCGTTTTGCCGA
>NZ_LWEX01000277.1 GCF_001634885.1 Sulfitobacter sp. HI0040
GCGGGCTACGGCCACGTCATCGGCCGCCGCCGGGCCTTCAAAGGCGGCATGTGCGGCGCGGATCGCGGCGAGGTCGAACCCCTGCGGGGTCTGGGCCGCGTAGAGGCCGCTGCGGTCGCGCGTATCCTTCACGATCCCTTCCGCCCCCAGCCAGAGCGCATCGCTCACGGGCAGGCCGGGGGCCGCGGCGGGGTGGGTCTGCAGGGCCTGCAGGACACCGTCGATCACCGCGGCGGAAACGCAAGGCCGGGCGGCATCGTGGATCAGCACATTGCCTGCCTCCCCCAGCAGCGCGAGGCCCATGGCCACGGACTGCGACCGTTCCGCCCCCCCGGCGCCCACACGCAGACCGCGCGCGCGCAAATCTTCTGCCTGTTCGGCCATGTCGTCGGGGTGAAGAACGATGGCAATCCGGTCGATGCCGGAGTGTGCCTCGAAGGCGGCAATGGCATGGTCCACCACCCGCTTGCCGCCGAGGGGCCGCCATTGTTTGGGCACGCCACCGCCCGCGCGCACACCGCGCCCGGCGGCCACGATCAGGGCAGAGGTTGTCATGAGAAAATCGTCGTCGTCATGGCGACTGTCTAGGCAATGCCCGTGCGGGGCGCAATCGGCAGGGCGTGTTGCCTGTTTTTTAGGCAAACGGTCCCGGCAGGCCCCGTAAAGCGGCGCTGCAGCGTTGAGACTTGGACCATGACAGGATATGCCAAGGACAACTGCACAAGGATTAGGCATTTGACCGCCCCCGCGTTTCCCGTTCCCATCGCGCCG
>NZ_LWEX01000278.1 GCF_001634885.1 Sulfitobacter sp. HI0040
CTCGCAACCCTGCGACGGGGCTGGTCCATCATTCCGACCGCGGGTCGCAATACTGCTCTGTCGACTATCAGGCACTGCTCCGAAAACGAGGCCTTCTTATCTCAATGAGCGGGCGCGGGAACTGCTATGACAACGCGATGGTCGAGACGTTCTTCAAGACCATCAAGTCGGAGCTGATCTGGCCGGTCGCGTGGCAGACACGCGCTCAGGCCGAAAACGCTGTCGCCAGATACATCAACGGGTTCTATAACCCCGTCAGGCGCCATTCGTCGCTCGGCTTCCAGAGCCCCATCGCCTTCGAGCGAAAGGCACGGGAAGTGAGCTAAACGCTCTCCACAAAAGCCGGGCAAGTCCAAGTTGCCTCAACTGCGGCGCAGCCCATTTCTGGCAAGCATCAGAAAATACGTGAGTTTTTGAATCCGTCTCGATTTGAGTGAAGGGCGGGTGGAAAGAGACGCGGGGCTTTGCGAGACCAATTTTAGGCCAACGGCCAGTCTCCACAAGTCGGGTGCTTTCCTTAAACCCCTTGAACCAAAAAGAAAAAAGGCCCGCGCTGGGGCCTCGTCTCGGATTCGCGATTGGTTTGTGGCGGAGGAGGTGGGATTCGAACCCACGGTACGCTTTCACGCACGCCGGTTTTCAAGACCGGTGCATTCGACCACTCTGCCACTCCTCCGGGGTCGGTGTCTCCTAATCGGCCTGTCGCGATTCGGCAAATGGGCAATTTACCGCTGTCCGAAACGGGCCCGGGGAAATTTGCCGATCCGCGCTCCTGCGCCTTTTCACATCTGGTTCGGCGGGCTAGAGTGCGCCGAAGAGCCCCGTCAAGGGGACGTACGCTCGCCGGGGAACCGGCTCGACAGGTGGGTGCGACCACACGCCGCCAGCAGGCAAGGACAGACGATCATGAAGACCCCTTCCCCCGTGATGCGCATCCCGCACCGCTCCATCTTCCTGACGGTCGGCGGCATGATGTCGCTTGCGGTGCTGTCGGGCTGCGGGGAGAACGGCTTTGCCCTGCCCGGGCGGACCGCCGCCGCGCAGACGGAGGAGTCCACCTCCACCCGGCTGGTGGAACGGGACGTCGAAGCTCCGGAGGTCTTTTCCGTCACCGAAGAGGGCCTCTGGGACGGGCGCCCCTCTCTCGGGGGGGTCTGGGTGGCGCATCCGGATGTGACCGATCCCGAACGGGTCATCATCCGCAATCAGGACAACGGCAAATTCGTGATCGGTGCCCTTTTCCGCCGTGAACGCGACCTGCCCGGCCCGAGGCTGCAGATCTCGTCTGACGCGGCGGCGGCACTCAATATTCTGGCGGGTGCACCCGCGCCGCTCAACGTCACGGCCCTGCGCCGGGCGGAAGCCGGCGATGAAGCCCCAGAGGCCGCGGACGCCAGCACACAAACCGCCCCTGCCGCCGAAACCTTGCCAGAGCCTTCGGACATCGCAGAGGCGACGCTGCCGCCCGCCACCNCCGCAGCGGCGGGCATTACCGCGGCCTCGGTTCCGGCCCCCCGCCCCGAACCTGCGGCACCGGCGCGCAAGTCGGGCGGGCTTGCCAAACCCTATGTGCAGATCGGCATTTTCAGCGTCGAAGCCAATGCCGAACGGGCCGCAAAGCAAATGCGCGGTGCCGGCATGCTGCCCACCGTCAAGCGGAGCGAGATCAACGGCAAGCCGTTCTGGCGCGTCGTGGTCGGCCCCGCCCCCTCGAAATCCGAACTCGATGCCCTGCTGAAAAAGATCAAGGGCGAAGGGTTCTCCGATGCCTATGCGGTGTCGAACTGACGTAACCCGAAGGAGGTCCTTCCGATGATCCGCCCCGTTGCTGCCCTGCTGGCGTTGATCCTGTACGCTCTGCCCGCACAGGCCTTCGAGACCCGCGCCACCGCGGCCTATGTGATCGACGTGACCAGCGGCACGGTTCTGCTGGCCAAGAACGCGGATCAGCCGCTGCCGCCCGCGTCCATGTCCAAGCTGATGACGCTGTACATGGCGTTCGAAGCGGTGGAACGGGGCAAGGCCAACGGCGGGCTCGACCTGACGGAGGAACTGCCCGTATCGCAGCACGCCATGTCCTACGGCGGCTCGACCATGTTCCTTGATACCACTGACCGGGTGACGGTGGAGGACCTGCTGCGCGGCATCATCGTGCTGTCGGGCAACGACGCATCCGCCGTCATCGCCGAAGCGCTGAGCCCGGACGGCACGGAGTACGGCTTTGCCCGCCTGATGACCCAGCGCGCCCAGCAGATGGGCATGACCAATTCGACCTTCACCAATTCCAATGGCTGGCCGGCCCCGGGGCATCTGATGTCTGTCCGTGATCTGGCGTTGCTGGCGCAGCGGATCATTCTGGATTTCCCGCAGTTCTACCCGATGTTCAAGGAGCAGGAGTTCGTCTTTGACGGTCGCGCGCCCCAGAACAAGAGCAACCGCAACCCGCTGCTGGGTCTGGGCATCGGTGCGGACGGGCTGAAGACCGGCCATACGATGGAGGCGGGATATGGCCTTGTCGGATCCGCCAAGCAGCAGCAGGGCGACCGGCGTGTGATCTTCGTGCTGTCGGGGCTGGATAGCGCCTCGGCCCGGGCCGAGGAAGCCGAAGCCATCGTGAACTGGGCCTTCCGGCAGTTCGCAGAACGCACCCTCGCCCCCGAAGGAACCCAGATCGCCGAAGCGCCGGTGGCCATGGGCTCCGCCCGCAAGGTCGGTCTGGTTCTGGAAGAGGACCTTACCGTTCTCGTGCCGACCATCACCGCAGGCCCCCTCAAGGCCGAAGTGGTCTTTGACGGCCCGCTCCGCGCGCCCTTCAGCAAGGGCGACAAGCTGGCCGAACTGGTGGTGACGCCCGAAGGCCTGCCCGAAACGCGCGTGCCCCTGCAGGCGAGCGAATCCGTGGGACCCTACGGTTTCGTCTCCCGGATCACCGCGGCGGCGCGGCACCTGCTGGTACGGCTGAATTCCGGCCCCGAGGATGCGGCGGCAGAGGGCGCTACGTGACGCCTGCCCGCGGGCTCTTCGTCAGCTTCGAAGGCATCGACGGTTCGGGAAAATCCACACAGGCCCGCCTGCTCGCGGATCATCTGCGCGCCGCCGGGCGCGACGTCGTGTTGACGCGCGAACCCGGCGGGAGCCCCGGGGCGGAGGAGATCCGCGCCCTTGTCCTGCAGGGCGCGCCGGATCGCTGGTCCGCCGAGACGGAGCTGTTGCTTTTCACCGCCGCCCGGCGCGACCACCTCGAACGGACGATCCAGCCCGCGCTCGACGCGGGCAAGGTGGTGATCTGCGACCGTTTCGCGGATTCGACGCGCATGTATCAGGGGCTGTCGCGCGGCGACCTGCGCGGTGCGGTCGACCAGCTTCATGCGCTGATGATCGGGGTGGAACCGGATCTGACGGTGCTCATCGACATGCAGCCCGATGCGGGGCTGGACAGGGCGCTGTCCCGCGCGGGCACCGAAGAACGTTTCGAAGGCTTCGGGGTGGATCTGCAGAACGCCATGCGCGCGGGTTTCCTGCAGCTGGCAAAGGAATTCCCCGAACGGTTCAGGGTTGTGGACGGGGCGGGCAGCCCGGCAGAGGTTCATGCCGCGATCCTCGCCGCCACCGGCTTCTGACCGCGGCGGTTCCCTCCCCCGCGAAACCTGATAGACCATCCCCATGACAGACGACCCTGCCCTCCCGGATCAGATCGAAGGCGCGCCGCACCCGCGCGATACCTCGGTACTGGTGGGGCAGCAAAGCGCGGAAGCGGCGTTTCTCAATGCGTTCAACGCGGGCAAGCTGCATCACGCATGGCTGCTCACCGGCCCCCGCGGCGTGGGCAAGGCCACGTTTGCCTGGCGCATCGCGCGGTTTCTGCTGGCCACGCCCGACCCGGATGTGGGCGGCATGTTCGCGCCGGAACCCGCTACCACGCTGGATGTCCCCGCCGATCATCCTGTCGCCCGCCGCATGGCCGCACGGAGCGAGTCGGGCCTCAAATCCATTACCCGCAGCGTGGACGAAAAGACCAAGCGCCTGCGCAAGCAGATCGTCATCGACGACGTGCGCAAGCTTGCCGGGTTCTTCCAGCTTTCCGCCGCCGAGGGCGGGCGCCGGGTGGTGATCATCGACGACGCGGACGAATTGAACCCCAATGCCGCCAACGCCCTTCTCAAGATGCTCGAAGAGCCGCCCGATCGCGCGGTCCTGCTGCTGATCAGCCACCGGCCTTCCGGCCTGCTGCCGACGATCCGATCGCGGTGCCGGGTGCTGCGTCTGCGCAGCCTTGCGGCGGATGAGATGGCACAGGCGCTCGCCCGGTTCGAACCGCCGCTCACCGGCGATGCGGCCGCCTTGGGTGAACTTTCCGGCGGCACCGTCGGCGGCGCACTTCGGCTGGCACTGCTGGGGGGGCGCGAAACCTACAGCGAGCTTGTCAGCCTGCTGGGCGGACTGCCCCATATGGACCGTGCGCGCGGCATCAAACTGGCCGAAGCCGTGGCGGCGCGCGGAAAGGAAGCGCAGCTTACCCTGCTTTTCGATCTGCTGGACCTGCTTCTGGTGCGGCTGGCACGCACCGGCAGCACCGGCCATCCGCCCGCGATCGAGGCTGCCCCGAACGAGGCCGCGATGCTGTCGCGCCTGTCCCCCACCCCGGCGCAGGGCCGGATATGGGCCGAGACGGCGCAGAAGGTATCGGCGCGTGCCCGGCACGGTCTGGCGGTCAACCTTGACCCTGCCGCGCTGGTCCTAGATACCCTGCAAAGACTGGCGCAAAGCGCCCCGAGCGACGCACCGAGGCGACAGGCATGACAGACACACCCGCCATCACCGACAGCCACTGCCATCTCGACTTTCCCGATTTCGACGGGGAGCTGAACGATATCCTGGCTCGGGCACAGGAAGCGGGCGTGACTCGTATGGTGACGATCTGCACCCGGCTCAGGAACGAACCCGCCGTCCGCGCCATCGCCGAGGCGCACGCCCCGGTCTTCTATGCCGCGGGCACCCATCCGATGTCCGCCGCCGAAGAGCCGATGGCTTCCGTCGAGGAACTCGTGACGCTCAGCCAGCATCCGAAGTTCGTCGGGATCGGTGAAACCGGGCTCGACTATCACTACACCGCCGACAGCGCCGAGGTGCAGCAACAGTCCATGCGTATCCATATCGCCGCCGCGCGCGAAACCGGCCTGCCGCTGATCATCCACGCCCGCGACGCGGATGAAGACATGGCGCGCATCCTGACGGAGGAACATCGCAACGGGGCCTATTCCTGCGTTATGCACTGTTTTTCCTCCGGCCCGGATCTGGCCCGTGCGGCGCTGGACCTCGGCTTTTACCTCAGCATGTCGGGCATCACCGCCTTTCCGAAATCGCAGGAACTGCGCGACATTTTCACTGCCGCCCCGCTCGACCGGATACTGGTCGAAACCGATGCGCCCTACCTCGCGCCGCCGCCCCGGCGCGGCAAGCGCAACGAACCGGCCTATACCGCCCATACCGCGCGCCGCGCGGCGGAAACCTTCGGTGTCGACTACCCCGATTTCGCCCGTGCCACGCAGGAAAACTTCGACCGGCTCTTTACCAAGGCCGCGCGTCACCGGGCCGCCGCGTGATGGCCGAAATGCGCGTCACCATACTTGGCTGCGGATCCTCCGGCGGCGTGCCCCGGCTGGGGGGCAACTGGGGGGCCTGCGATCCGGATGAGCCGCGCAACCACCGCCGCCGTTGTTCGCTGCTGGTGGAACGGGTGGATACCGGGGGCACCACCACCGTGCTGATCGACACCTCCCCCGACATGCGCGCGCAGCTTCTTGATGCAGGTGTAGGGCGGCTCGACGCGGTGCTCTATACCCATTCCCACGCGGACCATGTGCATGGGCTCGACGATCTGCGCATGATCGTGATCAACATGCGCGCCCGCCTGCCGGTCTGGGCCGACGCCCCGACCAAGGCGGCTTTGCTCGACCGGTTCGGCTATGCCTTCATCCGCCCAGAAGGGTCGATGTACCCGCCCATTCTCGACATGAATGATTTGCGCGACGAGGTGGAGATCGACGGCCCCGGCGGCAGCCTCCGCTTCACCGCCTTCGCCGTGCCCCATGGCGGGATCGACGCGCTCGGCTTTCGTTTCAATGATGTGGCCTATCTGCCGGATGTCTCCGCCCTGCCCGACAGCGCGTGGCCCCACTTGGAAAACCTGCGCTGCTGGATCGTGGACGCCCTGCGCCGCGATCCGCATCCGACCCACAGCCACCTGTCGCAAACGCTGGAGTGGATCGAACGCGCCGCCCCCCGGACCGCCGTGCTGACGAACATGCACAACGATCTCGACTACCGGACGCTGGTCGCCGAGGTTCCCGCCCATGTCCGGCCCGCCTACGACGGGCTGACGCTCAGCTTTCCCGCGGCCTGATCTTCTCATGATTGCAAATACTTCACGGGGGCGCGGGGGTGTGAAACCCCCGCTGTGTCCGTTGGACCACCCGGGGAGCTGACGGTTGCAGACGCTGCTTGATGTCATCCTGCCGGTCTTTCTGGTCATCGGCTTTGGCTATGTCGCGGTCTGGCGCGGGCTCTTTCCCGTCAGCGGGATCGACGGGGTGATGAAGTTCACCCAGAATTTTGCCATTCCCTGCCTGCTCTTTCAGGCGATTGCGCGGCTCGACCTGTCCGCCTCCTTCGACCCGCGGCTGATGTTCAGCTTCTACGCGGGGGCGGCGATCTCCTTCGTGCTCGGCATCTTCGGCGCGCGGCTCTTCTTCGGCCGCGACTGGGAAGACTGCGTGGCCATCGGCTTTTGCTGCCTTTTCAGCAATTCGATCCTGCTGGGCCTGCCGATCACCGAACGCGCCTATGGCAGCGCGGCGCTGGCGGGCAATTACGCCATCATCGCCTTCCATGCCGCCTTTTGCTACGGGCTGGGGATCACGGTCATGGAATTCGTGCGCAATCGCGGGCAAAGCGGGCTGTTGCTGCTGCGCTCCGTCAGCGTGGCCATGTTCCGCAATGCGCTGGTCATCGGCATCCTCGCCGGTTTCGCGGTGAACCTTTCGGGCCTGCCGATACCGGGCGTGGTGGATGACGCGCTGTCGCTCATCGTGCAGGCGGCCCTGCCCGCGGCTCTCTTCGCGCTGGGGGGTGTTCTGCTGCAATACCGGCCCGAAGGCGATCTGAAGACCATCGCCATGGTCTGCGCTATCGCCCTGCTGGTGCACCCCGGTCTGGTCTGGGGGTTCGGCACTGCGCTGGACCTGCCGCGCGATCCGTTCCGCTCCGGCGTGCTGACGGCGGCGATGGCGCCGGGGTTCAACGCCTATATCTTCGCGGACATGTACGGACGCGCCAAACGGGTGGCGGCCTCTTCCGTTCTGATCGCCACCGGCAGTTCGATCCTGAGCGTGTGGTTCTGGCTGCACCTGCTGCCCTGAGCGACCCGCCCGCTCAGCGCCCCATCAACCCGGGCAGCCATGTGCCGATGGCCGGATAGGCCACGATAAGCCCCAGCACCAGCAGCTTGATCAGCAGAAAGGGGCTCACCGCGGCATAGATCTGGCGCATCCCGATCTGCGGCGGGGCCACCCCGCGCATCACGAAAAGCAGCAGCCCGAAGGGCGGGGTCAGCAATCCGATCTCCATCGTCAGCAGATAGACGACGCCCAGCACCAGATCGTTGATCTGCATCGCATCCGCCAGCGGCACGAAGACCGGCACCGTCACCATCAGCATGGAGACCTGGTCGATGAAACAGCCAAGGAACAGCAGGATGGCGATCATGCCCAGCAGCACCATCAGCGGCGTAGGATCGAAGGCACCGATGGCCCGGATCAACCCGCCCGTCGCGCCGGAGAAGGACAGCACCTGCGCGAAGGTCTGGCTGGCAGCAATGATGAACAGGATCATCACCGACAGCTTCAGGGTTTCCATCAGGGCCGCCCCCAGCCGGGCAAGGCTGAGCGAGCGATAGGCCGCCCCCACCGCCACCGCCGTCAGGCTGCCGAGGGCCGCGCTTTCCGTCGGTGTCGCGATGCCCAGCAGAAGCGACCCGATCACCACGGCGAAAAGCACCGACAGGGGCAGTACGTAGATGCAGAACGGTCTCCAGCGTTCGCGCAGCGTCATCCGCGGCAGATCCTCCGGCGGGGCGACCGACGGGTCGAGCAGACTGCGCCCCACCACGTAGGCCACGAAGAGCAACGCCAGCAGCAGCGCGGGCATCACCCCCGCGATCAGCAGCCCGGATATGGAAATCCCCGCAAGCGAGCCCACCAGCACCGCCAGCGCCGAGGGGGGGATCAGCATGGCGATGGCCCCCGACGCCATGATCGGCCCCATCGCCATGGAGGGATGGTACCCGCGCTTCAGCATCCCCGGCAGCAGGGTGGAGCCCAGCATGGCGGTATTGGCGATGGTCGATCCCGACAGCGCCGCGAAGATCGTCCCGCCAAAGATCGTGACGACCGACATCCGCCCCGGCAGGCGCGTCACCACGCGTTCGATGGCATCGATGGCACGGTGCGCCACCCCGGTCTGGAACAGGATCTCGCCCATCAGGATGAACAGCGGGATCGGGGCGAGCTGAAAATTCGCCACCGACTGCGCGGCGTTGCGGGCAAGTTGCAGGATGCCCCGCTCGCCCCCCAGCACCTCGAAGGCACCGATGGTCGTGACCGCCAGAAAAGCAAATGCCACCGGCAGCCCCATGAGCAAAAGCGCCCCGAGCCCACCCAGCATCAAGGCAAGGGTCGTGACCCACTCCATCAGAGACCGCTTTGCGACGGCTGGCTATCAACCGGGCGCCAGAACCGGCGCAGAAAGACCACCGCGCAGAGCCCCATGCAGAGCGGCAGAAAGACCAGCGTGATCCATTCGGGGAGCGTGAAAGACGTGCGGATCACCGCCCCCCGCGTGATCGAGGACCAGAGCGCCAGCGTGCCGTACCAGCCCAGCACCGCCGCTGTCACCGCGCCGATCAGCGCGGTGATGCGGCCCAGAAGACGCCTGCCCCCGTCCGGCAGCCCCGCCGTCACCAGATCAACCTTCACATGCGCATCCTGCGCCAGCACCCAGGGGGCCGCCATGAAGGTCGCGGCCATGATCGTGTATTGGATCGCATCAAGCGCACCATAAAGAACAGGCAGCCCCAGATTGCGCAGTGCCACGTTGATCGCGATGACCACCGCGATTGCCGCGAAAAGGCCCGCCGCAATGACGGCGAGCCCCCAGAGAAATGCGTCGAATGCCCGGTTCATGCGGTCAGTTCGTCAGGCAGGCGCGCAGCTCCTTGGCGAGCGGCGCGTCGATCTCCTCCACCGCGGCCCAACCGGCATCGCGCGCCGTGTTGAGCCATGTCTCCGCATCCGCGCCCTCGAAGGTGATCGTCTCGATCCCTGCGGCGGCCTGCTTTTCATATTCGGCCGCGTTGATCTCCGCGTTCTTGGCGTTGAGCTCCTCCGCCCATGCGGCGCCTTCCTCCAGCTTGGCGCGCTGCTCATCCGTCAGCCCGTTCCAGACATCCAGATTGACGAGGAAGTTCACATCCACGTTGTAGAACGACGGATCGACCCGGTACTTCGTCTGCTCATCCCAGCCGAGGTCCAGAATCCCCTGCCCCGGCCAGCCGTAGCCGTCGATGGTGCCGCGTTCGAGGGCGGAATAGACCTCCCCCGGGGCGGTCCGCACGAGGTTCGCGCCCAGTTCGGCGAACATGGCCCGGTAGACGGGCGTGGTGCGGATGGTGAGCCCCGAAAGGTCGGGCGAGGTGATGGGCTTCGTCAGGTAGAGGTGAAAGCCCATGCCGTCGCCCGCGTGTGCGAGGTATTTCACGTTCATCTGCTCGCGGTGCACCCGGTCGAGCACGTCGTAGCAGCCGTTTTCCCGCTGTTCCTGAATGGTGTTCTCGGCCAGATGCATGGCATCCCCGGTGGGCACCAGCGTCGGATAGAAGGCCGAAGTGACATTGGCGATATCCACCACCCCCGTGGAGACCGCATTGCCCAGCTCGAACGGCGGCACCGCTTCGGGCCCCCCGATCAGATTGATCTGCACGACCCCCTTGCCGTTCTCGTTGACCCAATCGACGAAGGATTCAAATTCACGGCTGAAAGTGGTACCCAGCGCAAAGGCCGAAACCCCGCGCAGCGTCACCTCTTCGGCATGGGCGGCCTGCACCGCGATGGTGGATAAAAGCGCTCCGGCGCAGAATGTCCTGAAGTTCATTTCCGTCTCCCCCCGAAAAAGAATTTATATGTATCTGCATACAATCCGTAGGCAGGGGGAGGAACTGCGTCAATCTGGCATGGGGATACATGCATTATATTGCATGTTATTGGAGGGATGGTTGGAGGGGAGTGCGCGTATAGGTAGTATGATGCCGGTTGTCAGGGAAGTGTTCGCAGGAAATAAGGTTGGGGCAGATAATTTGTGGACACCAAGCGCGGAACCTCAAACCACAACTAGTTTGCATAAATTATTTTTCTTGGAACAAAACATATGCCGTGCCAGACTCTCTTACTGTCGTTAGTTTATATTGTGTTCAATCATGAAGCCAAAAAAGAATCTTGTCCGTGATGCAAAGACATTACACCATAAAAGCATAAGTTCTTTAAAATTTTCTATGTCAGCCTTTAATTCTTATGAAGAAGAAGGTCGGCTAACGCGCGTCTTACTTCACGCCCAACATTCCACGGAAATGCTTTTGAAGTGCGTCCTTGCACAAAATAAAGAAAAGGTTTTCGATGATAAAAGCGGACTTTCTCTTTCGTTTGAGAAATGTCTAAACTTATGTACTTCAAAATATAGCCTGACCAGCGGTGAAGCGGGATCTTTTCGGGCCATCGATGCCCTGAGGGATGAGGAACAACATTGGTTTATTGTCATTGACGAAGCATTACTCTTTCTTCAGATGCGTGCGCTCGTTACAGCTTACGATGAATTTCAAAAACGATCCTTATGCCTGTCTTTAAGCGACCTAATCCCGGATCGAGTGCTTCCAGTCTCTACAAAGTTGCCAGGTGATTTTGATCTTCTTGTGGACAAAGAGTACGAGAAGGTTTCGAAGTTGCTCCGTCCCGGAAAACGACGACGCGATGAGGCTCGGGCACGTATTCGGTCGATGCTCGCTATGGAAGCGCTCGTTACAGACGAAGTGAGCACATCGAAAAAAGACGTTGATCGAATCGAAAAAGCAATAAAGGGGGGTGATGAATTTTCCGCAGTGTTTCCACGTTTGAGCACGATAAATACGTCTCAGGCTGGAGAAGGGCCGACACTCAAGGTTCACTTTACGAAACGCGAAGGAGCCGCGGTTCATTTTGTGGCTGGTGATGAGCCCGGTGGCGCGGCCGCCGTTCGAGAAATTGATCTACAAAAAAAGTATTGGATAGGCGCAAAGAAGCTGGCGGAGACCGTCGGTCTCACGCCCCCTCGGGCACTCGCACTGCGAAGGGAGTTGAACATCGATAAAGACGAGTCATGTTCTCACACTTTTTCTTTTGGTAAATCAAAGCACGTGCAGTTCTCGGACAATGCTAGTCGCAAAATGAAGGAAGCCTTGGCGCAAGGCATTGACATGGAAGATGTTTGGGCCCGAAATCGTCCATAATACTTCGCATTAGCTTTGTTTTTTTGAAACCCTACGATTGGCGCCATCTCGGACCGTCTCACTCCCTATGTGAAGAAAAACCGCCTTAGAGCAGACAAAATATTGAAGGTACTTGAGGCGGGAAGTTCGCAGGGGGCAGGAAAAGCACCCTTCCTACCTGCGCCCGAACCGAATTTCCCCACACATAGGTGGAGTTGTCGCTTCAAATGGTGCGGGTGAAGGGACTCGAACCCCCACGCCAAAGGCGCCAGAACCTAAATCTGGTGCGTCTACCAATTCCGCCACACCCGCACGAACCCTCAGGGCTCGACGCGGTGCTACCAAACCACGCGCCCGCTGGCGAGAGCAAAAAATGCGGGACATTAAGCGGATGTTGTCCTATTCTGGCCACAACCTGAGGCAGGTTGACAAGGAAAGAGACGCCCATGAAACCGAAAACGGTCGGGCGCGTAGGCGGGCAGGATCCGCACACGGGCCAGTATTCGCCCTATGCCGTTCTGGATACAGGATTGGTACAGGGTGCCATGTTGCTCACTCTCGACGGGGAAATTCCGGTGGAATTCCTGTCGGTGGGCGACAAACTCATCACCCGCGACACCGGCATGTCGCGCGTGCTTCACATCCAGCGCAGCACACGCAAGATACGGATGATCGGCCTCGCCGCCGGATCGCTCGGGCATAACCGGCCCGAACGGGACGCGCGGCTTGCGGGCGACCAGATGGTGCTGATCCGCGATTGGCGGGCAAAGGCGCTGTTCCAGATGGAACGCGCGCTTGTCGCGGCCCGCTCGCTCATCGACGGTGAGTTCGTCACCGATCTGGGCGAGGTCGAGGCGACGCTGTACCAGATCTTCTGCGACGGGCCGCATATCCTTTACGCCGATGGGTTGGAGCTTGGCACCGCCGACGCCGCCCGGGCGCGTGGGGCGGTGCTCCACGCCGCCTAAAGCGGCAGGGCCCGCAACGCCGCCGGCAACAGGTCCGGCAGGTCTTCGGCGATCAGCCCGGGCCCGAAGCTGAGCGCCGCGTCCACATGGATGATCGCCGCCGCCTGTGCTGCGTCGAAAGGCGACAGCCCCCGCGCCATCAGGCCCGCGGCGATCCCGGTCAGCACATCCCCTGCCCCCGCAGTCCCCAGCCAGGGGGCGGATCTGCTGTAGGCCGAAGAAGCGATGGCAGCGGCCCCGTCCGGCGAAGCAATCACCGTGTCGGGCCCCTTGAGCAGCACTGTCGCACCGCAACTCGCCGCCGCCTTTCGCACCGCATCCACCTTGGAAAACCCGTCCCGCTGCTTCATCCGCTCGGAAATATCCGGGAAGAGCCGCGCGAATTCGCCCCCATGCGGGGTGAGCAGGCAACCTTGATGCAGCGCCTGCCTGTCCTCCGCGCTGCGGGACAGCAGGGTCAGTGCATCGGCGTCCAGAACGGTCGCCCGCCGCGCGGCTAGGGCCGCGCCCAGAAGCGCCGCCTCACGCTCCCCCAGCCCCATGCCGGGGCCAAGGGCCAGCGCGGCAATGCGGTCGTCCTTCTCCAGCATATGGCTGAGGGCCTCGGCGTCGGGGATACGCGCAAGCATCACCGCATCAAGCTGCGCGGCGTTTTCGATCACCGCCGCCGGGGGCACGCCAAGGGTGACAAGCCCCGCCCCGATCCGCAGCGCCGCCCGGGCCGACATACGTGCCGCACCGCCCTTTCCCACGCCACCAGACAGCACCAGCGCGGCGCCATGGTCGTATTTATGGCCCGGCGCCTTGCGCAGAACCCGGGCCAGATCCGCCCGTTCGCGGGCGGGATGAAAATCCGTTTTGTCGTATGGGGGGTGAAGGTGCAGGCTATCCCCAGCCTCATCGTGGAAAGGCCCGAGGCCGATATCGATCACCTCGAGCGCACCGCAGGTCGCGGGGCCCTCCGCAAGGAAGTGGCCCGGCTTCGGGCAGTGGAACGTCAATGTCAGATCGGCCCGCACCACCGGC
>NZ_LWEX01000279.1 GCF_001634885.1 Sulfitobacter sp. HI0040
GTTCATCCTGGCCGAATATACTGCCGTTCCCTACCAGGAGGTGGTGCTGGCCGCGCTGCTGCCCGCGCTGCTCTATTACCTCGGCGTATTCTTGCAGGTGCATTTCCGCGCCGTGCGCGACGATCTACGCCCGTCCGAGGATGAAGTGCCTACGCTGGCCAGCACCTTCCGAGTGGGCTGGGTGTTCATGATCCCGATCATCGGCATCGTCGTGGCGCTGATGGCGGGGTATTCCCCGACATTCACAGCGGGTATCGGCGTCATGGGCGCGGTGCTGGCTGCCACCCTGCTGAAGGCCACGCGCTTGTCGCCCTGGCAAATAGTCGAGGGGCTGGGCGAGACGACCCTGCGCATCCTGCCGGTGGCGGGTGCCTGCGCGGCGGCGGGTCTGGTCATCGGCGGGCTGTCGATGACCGGGCTGGGCATGAAGGCCGCCAACGTGATCCTCACCATCAGCGGCGAACAGCCGGCGGTCACGCTGGTCATCGCGGCTGTGGTGACGATCATTCTGGGTCTCGGGATGCCGACGCCAAGCGCCTATATCCTCGCCGCCGTTCTGGTCGGACCGGCGCTGGCCAAGCTGGGCTATCCGATCCTGCAAAGTCACATGTTCCTGCTCTACTACGCGGTGCTGTCGGCGCTGACGCCACCCATCGCGGTCGCGGCGCTGGCCGCGGCGGCCATCGCGGACGAGGATCCGTTCCGGATCGCGTTCTCGGCGGTTCGGCTGGCGGCGGTGGGCTTTCTTCTGCCCTTCGCATTCATCTTCAACCCCGGCCTTCTGCTGCTGGGCGACACGATGACCAATGCCTTCGCGCTTCTC
>NZ_LWEX01000280.1 GCF_001634885.1 Sulfitobacter sp. HI0040
ACGAACCGCGCCGACAGGCTCGCCCCCCGGAAGTGTCCTTATGACACTTTCGGGGTTTTTTGCTGGCCTCGCACTTCAGATAGCTTTTGATCAGATCGACCCTTTTTGCGGTCCCCTTCCATCGCGTCAGATAGGTGACGCCGATGGCAGCCACATAGCGATTCGCGCGTCGGCCACCAAATCCCTCGATTTCAAATTTACTAAATCGTTTTAATTTAACATCTTACAAACTATTTAATTTTTTATTTGTAATTTTTTATATATCTGCACAGTCTCTCTGAGGCAAACTCAGGAGAGCCCCATGCAAACCCGCGTCCGTATCGGCCTGCTCACCCCTTCATCGAACACGGTGATGGAGCCGCGTGTCGCCGAGCTGCTGGCCGAGCTTCCGCAGGTGACCGCGCATTTCGGGCGTTTCCGGGTCGTCCGTATCGCCATGAGCGACGACGCCTTGGGTCAGTTCTCCTTTGAACCGCAACTGGCCGCTGCCGATCTGCTCGCGGATGCCAAATGCGATGTCATCGCCTGGGGCGGGACTTCCGGGGGCTGGCTGGGCGTGGAAAACGACCGCGCATTGTGCCACGCGATCACGGAAAGAACGGGCGTTCCGGCCACGACATCGACGCTCGCAACGCTCGATGCCTTCCGCGCCATGGGGGCAAGCCGTTACGCCCTGGCGACGCCCTACCTCGAAGAGGTGCAGAACGCGATCATCACGAATTTTGCCAAAGTGGGCTTTGACTGCGTGCATGAACGCCACCTCGAAGACCCCGGCAATTTCACCTTCGCCCAGTATGACGAGGACACGATCGCCCAAA
>NZ_LWEX01000281.1 GCF_001634885.1 Sulfitobacter sp. HI0040
TGACGCGCGCTGGTCCCAGCGGATCGGGCCGGGGTCGGACAGCAGCACGCTCACGGGGCAGATCGCGCTGTCGCCGCATACGTTGGAGGCTTTCGGGATCCTGCTGCCCCCGGGCAGTGTTTCGGGGGAGGGCAAGGCCGACATCTCGCTCGCGCTGAAACGCGGCAGGCCGCCTGCGTTCACCCTCACGTCGGACCTGCGCGGCCTGCGTATCGAGGTGCCGCAGGTCACATGGGCCAAGACCGCCGCGGCGGGCGGCGCGCTGCGCGTGGAAGGCACGCTGGGCGAGACACCCGAAGTGTCCGTGCTGCGGATCGAGGGGCCGGGACTTGCGGCGCGCGGTTCCGTCAAACTGAAACCGGATGGCGCGCTTGACCGGCTGCGCTTTGATCGCGTTGTGGTGGGCGATTGGCTCGACTTGCCGCTCGACCTTGTGGGGCAGGGCAAGGGGCAACCGGTGCAGGTCGTGGTGCGCGGCGGCATGATCGACATGCGCCGCGACCAGTTCGGCAAAACGGAACCCAGCGGGAAGCCCACGCCGCCGCTGTTGCTCTCGCTCGATCGGTTGCAGATTACCGACACCATCGCGCTGACGGAAATGCGCGGTCGCTTCGATCTGTCGCGCGGGCTTGACGGCTCTTTCGAAGCGCGGGTCAACGGCGGGACGGCCCTGCGCGGACAGGTGCTGCCCCTTGGCGGGCGCAGCGCGATCCGGCTCGCCTCCGAAGACGCGGGCGGCGTGCTGCGCAGCGCCTCGGTGGCGCGGCAGGTGGTGGGCGGGGATCTCAACCTCGTGCTGGTGCCCGTGGGATCGGGCGGGGCCTTCGACGGTCAGCTGCAGGTTGGCGATCTGCGCATCCGCGACGCGC
>NZ_LWEX01000282.1 GCF_001634885.1 Sulfitobacter sp. HI0040
GGAAAGGGGGCAGCACAACTGGCCCGCACGCTAGACGAAAAGTGGCAGGGCGCGCTTTCGGGCGTGGTCGTCACCCGCTACGGCTATGGGGAAAAAGCGGGCCGGATCGACATTCTGGAGGCGTCCCATCCCGTCCCGGATCAGGCGGGCATGGACGCCACCCGCCGCATCCGCGAAACACTCAAGGATCTCACGCCCGACGATCTGGTGATCGCGCTCATCTGCGGCGGCGGCTCCGCCCTGCTCGCCGCCCCGCCCGAAGGGTTCACGCTTGCCGATGAACAGACCCTGAACCGCGCGCTCCTTGCTTCCGGCGCGCCCATTTCGGTGATGAACATCCTTCGCAGACGGTTTTCCGACGTAAAGGGCGGCAGGCTGGCGCTCCACGCCGGGCCGACCCCGATCGTGAGCCTCGTGGTTTCCGACATTCCCGGCGATGTTCTGTCGGACGTGGCGTCAGGGCCAACGGTTCCCTCACGCGACAGGGTCGATATCGACGCCCTGAT
>NZ_LWEX01000283.1 GCF_001634885.1 Sulfitobacter sp. HI0040
GACCTTCAGCGTGATGCCGCCATCAACCACCAGTTCGATGCCGGTGATATGCTTGGCTTCGTCCGAGGCGAGGAAGACAGAGGCATAGGCGACATCCCAACCATCGCCCATCTTCCCCAGCGGTACCAGTGCGTCGCGCGCGTTTACCATCGCCTCGGTTGAGCCGTAGACGGAGGTGACATTGCCCTTGTGAATGAGCGGCGTGTTCATCAGCCCCGGCAGGATCGAGTTACAGCGGATGCCCTTGGGCCCGTAGTTCAGCGCAATGTCGCGGGTAAAGGCGTTCACCGCCCCCTTGGAGGCAGAATAGCTGATGCAGGAATAGCCCAGCGAATGGGTCGAGGCGATGGAAGAGATGTTGATGATCGACCCGCCGCCCTGATCGGCCATTATCGGCAGGATGTGCCGGCAGGTCAGGTAGATGGATTTGACGT
>NZ_LWEX01000284.1 GCF_001634885.1 Sulfitobacter sp. HI0040
GCAGATCGCCACAAGGGAAACCGCGCCCTGCGGCAGGTCGACCTCGATGCGGACGACTGGCAGATCCTCTTCCGCGCCCTGGTCGAGGCCGAAAGCAGCTACAATCCGACCGCCGTCAGCCCCAAGGGCGCCTATGGTTTGGGCCAGCTGATGCCCGACACGGCGCGCGCACTCGGGGTCGACCCGCGCGATCCCTCCCAGAACCTCGATGGCGCGGCGCGCTACCTGCTCGCCCAGCTCGCCACCTTCAAGGATATCGACCTGGCGCTGGCAGCCTACAATGCCGGGCCGCACCGGGTGCTCGAGTATTCCGGCATTCCACCCTTCGCCGAGACCCGCGATTACATTGCGCGCATCCACCGGATCCGGTCCCGGCTGGCAGGCGCAGCCGTTTCCGCGCCGGACACCCGCATCGCGGACCGGGTTCCAGTCCGCGCGCCCGTCCTCATCGAACTTCAGTAAAACAAGGGAACCTCGCATGCTTCGACATCGCCTCAGCCGCCTCTTGCCTGTCGCCACAACCCTGGCGGCTTTGGCTACGCCTGCTCTCGCGCAGGACTTGTCACCGATCCAGACCATGCTGGAAACCGTCGAGGCCGCGCTGACCGGTCCCATCGGGATCGCGGTTGCCACGCTCGCGGTCATCGGCACCGGATTCATGTGCATGATGGGGCGGCTCAACTGGGGCTGGTTCGCCTCGGTCATCATCGGGATCGTGCTGATCTTCTCGGCCGGTACCATCGTCGACGGCTTCTCCTGAGATCCGAGT
>NZ_LWEX01000285.1 GCF_001634885.1 Sulfitobacter sp. HI0040
CTGTAGCCGTATCGGCAACGATGCGGTCAGAGGAATGGTCATCCAAGGGGGCAACCCCTGGACAGAATCCGGCTTACAGGCCTTCCGCGCATTTACCTTCCCCCGCCGGGGAGGGCTGGGGGAATTTGCGGTTGACTCGGGCGCGGGTCTGGCTAGAACCCGAAATTCAGGATTCACGCACCGCGGCAAAGGCCGGTGCAGCAGGAGAAGACTCATGGCGAAGCCAACCACGATCAAGATCCGTCTGAACTCGTCCGCGGGCACAGGCCATTTCTACGTCACCAAGAAGAACGCCCGGACCATGACCGAAAAGATGGTCATCAAGAAATACGACCCGGTCGCGCGCAAGCACGTCGAGTACAAGGAAGGCAAGATCAAGTAATCCTGCCCCTCTGCC
>NZ_LWEX01000286.1 GCF_001634885.1 Sulfitobacter sp. HI0040
CATATCGGCACCCACAAGACCGCCAGCACCACGATACAGCAGGTCTTCGCCACCCATAGGGAAGGGTTTCGCAGCCACGGGTTGATCTATCCCCGCATGGGTTCGGCGCAGGGCCACCACGGGCTCGTCGCCGATTGGGTCAGCCTGCCGCCCGCCTTCACCTATGCAGGCGGATCCGCCGCCGCGTGGCAGGCGCTCGCCCGCCGGTACGCGGCAAGCGATCACACCATCCTGCTGAGCACGGAGGAGCTTTCCCGCGGCCAGCCCTGCATGCAGCCCGATCTGCCGGCGATCCGCCGCTGGGCCTCCGCCTTCGAAGAGGTGCGCGTGGTCTGCCTGCTGCGGGATCAACCGTCGTTCCTGCAGTCGGTCTACCTCGAACTGGCGAAGAAACAGGCGCCGCCCTATTGGGCCGAATTCCTGC
>NZ_LWEX01000287.1 GCF_001634885.1 Sulfitobacter sp. HI0040
GCCGGGCCTGCACGGTGGTGCGCGCAAGGCCGAGCAGCCGCGCGAGGTCCGCCACCGGCTGGCGCGCATTGGCCTGCAGGGCCGAAAGCAAGCGGCGGTCCGTTTCGTCGATCTGCATGGTACCTCTGTCGATATGCCGTGAAGTTCGCAGCAAATCGGCGTTATGCCAAGCGATTTCGACCTGCGCGCGGGCCAGAATGGTCGAAAGAGACAATCGCCCGACCAAGCAAAGAGGCATCCCATGCGCAGAGCAGACCCCCTTCATTCCTCCCCCGCGGCCCATTTGGCGGCAACGCGCCCGGATCATCCGGTGCTGCATTTCGCCCCCGCGGTGCTGCAGGACACCGCCGCGGCCTTCCGCGCCGGGTTCCCCGGTCTCG
>NZ_LWEX01000288.1 GCF_001634885.1 Sulfitobacter sp. HI0040
GCATGTCCGAACTGCGGGGGGACGGGGCCATCGCACCCGGCGCGCAGCGGCGCTTGCTGCTGTCTTCCGTGCTTTTCGCGCTGGGGGTCACGACGATCTTCGTGCTGCTGGGCATGGGGGCCACCGCGCTCGGCAAAGTCTTCTCTAGCTATATGGAAGAACTTTCCTGGGTCGCCGCCGGGATACTGACACTTTTCGGTCTGCACTTTCTCGGTGTGATCCGGGTCCCGCTGCTCTACCGCGAAGCGCGGCTGGGCGACGGCGGCGCGCCGGGGTCCGTCTGGGGAAGCTATGTGATGGGGCTGGCCTTCGGCTTTGGCTGGACGCCCTGCGTCGGGCCCGCGCTCGCGGCGATCCTGATGATTGCCAGCGGCATGGGCGACATCTGGCGCGGGGGTACACTTCTGGCGGTCTACGGCTTCGGCATGACGGCGCCCTTCATCCTC
>NZ_LWEX01000289.1 GCF_001634885.1 Sulfitobacter sp. HI0040
GTGGCCAGATATACCGGCGCCTCTTCATCGGCGCGCCCGCGCCCGATCGCGGCCAGCATACGATCGAGCAGCACCCCGGCCTGCCCGGCAAAGGGGGTGCCGGTGCGGTCCTCCTCCTTGTCCGGAGCTTCGCCCAGCACCATCAGCGGTGCCCCCGCGATACCGTCGCCGAAAACGAGGCTCCGCCCCCCGCGGCGCAGGTCGCAATGGGGGAAATCCGCGATGGTCTGGCGCAGGTCATCGAGCGATTGTGCCGCTGCCGCCGCGCGTTCGGCCGCTGCAACAGGATCGGTCTGCGCCGACCGTTGCACGACCGGCGAAGCGAGGGGTTGTTTCTGGGCATCTCCCCCAGCCCCTGCATGTGCGGCGGAAGGTGCAAGCCCCGGCGCATCCATGGCGGCGGGCAGCGCAAATCGGTCCACGGGCGTATCGCAAATCGCCTCGGTCACGCCGAGCTCGATCTGCCATTCCAGCAGCGCGAGTGCTGCGTATCGTTCCGCCGATTCCATCTTCATGGGGGCACACTACGCCCTGCGCCGGGCAAGCTGAATACCCCGCACACCCGCGTCTTGCCGCCGCCCGCCCCCGGCCCCTATAAGGACCCGATATCGTGACAGGCGCGCCATTGAGGGGCGCGGCATCGTGAAAGGCCCGCCATGACCTTCCCCCATCGCCATCTTCTGGGCATCGAGCATCTGTCGCCCGCCGACATCACCGCCATTCTCGATCTTGCCGATACCTATGCGGAACTGAACCGTCAGCCGCAAAAACATGGGGATGCATTGCGCGGCCTGACCCAGATCAACATGTTCTTCGAAAATTCGACCCGCACCCAGGCGAGTTTCGAGATCGCGGGAAAACGGCTGGGCGCGGACGTGATGAACATGGCGATGCAGGCCAGTTCCATTAAGAAAGGCGAGACGCTGATCGACACGGCGATGTCGCTGAACGCGATGCATCCCGATCTGCTGGTCGTGCGGCATCCGCAATCCGGCGCGGTCGATCTGCTGGCCCAGAAGGTGAACTGCGCCGTGCTGAACGCCGGTGACGGGCGGCACGAACACCCCACGCAGGCCCTGCTGGATGGGCTGACGATCCGGCGCGCCAAGGGGCGGCTGCATCGTCTGAGCATCGCCATCTGCGGGGACATTGCCCACAGCCGGGTGGCCCGGTCCAATATCCTGCTGCTGGGCAAGATGGAAAACCGCATCCGGCTTGTTGGGCCGCCCACGCTGATGCCTTCGCAGATCGACCAGTTCGGGGTCGAGGTTTTCGATGACATGGAAAAGGGCCTGCGCGACGTCGATGTTGTGATGATGCTGCGCCTTCAGAAAGAACGCATGGACGGCGGCTTCATCCCGTCGGAGCGGGAATATTACCATCGCTTCGGTCTCGACGCGGAAAAGCTTGCCCATGCCAAGCCCGACGCCATCGTGATGCACCCCGGCCCGATGAACCGCGGGGTGGAGATCGACGGGACACTGGCGGACGACATCAATCGAAGCGTGATTCAGGATCAGGTGGAAATGGGCGTCGCGGTGCGGATGGCGGCGATGGATTTACTGGCACGCAACCTGCGAATGGCCCGTTCGGCCTGAGATATATCGGCGATTCGGATGCAACCGGGGGAACACATGGCGGGTTGACCCGTTGGTCTTGGGAAGCAGGAAAGGCCAGACCCATGAGACCGATCGACATTCCGCGCAATGAAACGGGCGTTGTACGCGTCTTTGCCGTCAATCGCCCGATGTCGGAGATGACCACCCTACTCAAGACGCAGGAGAAGGTCGAGGTTGCCGGCGCATTGCTCAATCGCGATGTCACGGAGCGGGATGTGGAACTTTTCCCGGTATCGGACCTGACCGGCGTGGGGCTGCCGTCCTACCTCAGCGATGGGTACGCCATTCCCGAAACGCAGATCCTCAAGGATCACGGGCGGCTTTCGGCGCTCGACGGTTATGTGCTTTTGCTGTTCTCTTCCGCCTTCGACGGGGAGGAGGAGCGGCTGGAGCCCTCATCCGACCTCACGCTGATCGGCACCTATGGCGAGGCACAGCCCGACATGACGGCAATCCCGCTGACCAGCGATGCGGCTGCCCCCTATACCGGCATTCCCACCGGCGCGCCGGTCGTCCCGCCCGAGGGCCGGGGCGCTTCCATGACGCTGGTCACGATCGCGATCGTGATCCTGATCGGACTCGCATTGCTTTGGGCGATGGCCTGACGGGCTGGCGCGACAGGAACCTATGGGGTAATCAAGGGCCATGAAGGAACCCAAGCCCGATCCCAAGATGTCCGGCCGCGTTGCCATAGTTGCCCTGTTGGTCGCCTTCGGGGTTGTGGGGCTTATGGTCTGGCTCGCCTGATCATGGAGGCCGAGTTCAGCTGGGCACCTTCTCGTCAGGCCTTTCTGCGACGCATCGCGATTTCCACGACCCTTACCTTTGCCGGGCTTGCCGTGCTCGGTTTGCTTGTCAGCCTGTGGTTCGAGGCCGGTATCCTTTGGGTCTTTCCCACCTCCGCCATTCTGACGATCGGTTTCGCGGTGGAGGATTATCAGGGCTGGCGCAACGCGCGGCTCGATAGATGGTCCCTTTCGGAAGGGCGCCTGCTGCACGAAGGCCCCGAGGGGATGGGGATGATCTCCCTCACCGATATCAGGCGCGTCCGGGTCCGGTTCGGCACCCGGGTGATCCTCTTTCTGGCGGATGGCACCCGGGTTGCAATGCGGTATCTGCCGCACCCGAGGGAGACCGCCGCGCAGATCGCGGCATTGCTGCCTGACAGCCCGCCTCCTGCACCGTCGGCGAGCTGAGCCGGTGCGCCACCTCCCGACAGTCCCGCCTTTTCTAAACCGGGTTTCGCCGCTAAAGCGGAGGACGAACCAAAACGGGGATGCGCCTTGACCGCCACGCTGCTGACGAACGCCCGCCTGATCGATCCGGAGCGGGGACTGGAATTTCCGGGATCGCTGCTGGTGGAAGACGGTCGTATCGCCGCCGTGATGGAAGACCCCGCGGGCGCTGACGCAGCGAGCGCGAGGGTCGTGGATTGCGGGGGGCTGCATCTTGCGCCCGGCATCGTCGATCTGGGGGTAAAGGTCTGCGAACCGGGTGAGCGGCACAAGGAAAGCTACCGCTCCGCCGGTCTGGCCGCCGCTGCGGGGGGCGTGACCACGATGGTCACCCGGCCCGATACCGACCCGCCGATCGATAACCCCGAAACGCTCGAATTCGTCACGCGCCGCGCGAAAGAGGCGAGCCCCGTCAACGTCGTGCCCATGGCGGCCCTGACCAAGGCGCGCGCGGGCCGTGAGATGACAGAGATCGGTTTTCTCATGGACGCGGGCGCGGTGGCCTTCACCGATTGCGACCGGGTGATCGCGGACACCCGGGTGTTTTCGCGGGCGATGACCTATGCCGGCAGTCTCGGCGCGCTGATCGTGGCCCACCCGCAGGAACCGGGGCTGAGCCGGGGGGCGGCGGCGACCTCGGGCAAGTTCGCCTCTCTCAGGGGGCTGCCCGCCGTATCCCCGATGGCGGAGCGCATGGGGCTCGACCGGGATATCGCCCTGATCGAAATGACCGGCGCCCGCTACCACGCGGACCAGATCACGACCGCACGCGCGCTGCCTGCGCTGGAACGGGCCAAGCGCAACGGGCTCGACATCACCGCGGGAGTCGGTGTTCATCACCTGACGCTCAATGCACTGGACGTGGCCGATTACCGGACCTTCTTCAAACTGAAGCCCCCCCTGCGGGACGAGGACGACAGGCTTGCCGTGGTCGAAGCGGTTGCCTCGGGCCTTATCGATATCGTCTGTTCCATGCACACGCCGCAGGACGAGGAATCAAAGCGCCTCCCCTTCGAGGAGGCGGCATCGGGCGCGGTCGGGCTGGAAACGCTGCTGCCTGCTGCCCTACGGCTGGTCCATGCCGATGCGGTGCCGCTCGCCGTGCTCTGGCGCGCGCTGTCGTTGAACCCCGCGCGCCGTTTGGGCCTGCCGGGTGGGCGCCTTTCGGCGGGTGCGCCCGCCGATCTGGTGCTCTTCGACATGAATGCACCCTTCGTTCTGGACCGTGCAACGCTGCGGTCCAAATCGCTCAACACCCCATTCGACGGGATGCGCATGCAAGGCAGGGTGCGCGCCACCTACGTCGCCGGTTCACAGATATACGAGGCCCCCTGATGCCCATCATCGACAATTCCATTCCCGTTCTCATCTTCTGGGCGGTGGCGGGCTACCTCATCGGCTCCATCGTCTTTGGCCTGTTCATCGCCAAGATCATGAATCTCGGCGATCTGCGCCAGATCGGCTCAGGCAACGTCGGGGCCACGAATGTGCTGCGGACCGGCAACCGGAAGGCGGCGGCCCTGACCCTTCTGCTGGACGCCGCCAAGGGGGCGGTGGTCGTCCTTCTGGCGCGGCTCTTCGCCGGGGAGGACGGCGCGCAGATCGCGGCGCTCTTTGCCATGATCGGCCATTGCTTTCCGGTCTGGAGCGGCTTTCGCGGGGGCAAGGGCGTGGCCACCTTCCTCGGTATCCTTCTGGCCCTGTCGTGGCCCATCGGTCTGGCGGCTTGCGTGGCGTGGCTGGTGGCCGCACTGGTCACGCGCATGTCCTCCATGGGGGCGCTGTTTGCCGCGGCGATTTCCACCTTTCTGCTGGTGGTCATGGGCTATGCGCAGGGGCTGCTGCTGGGGATTGCGCTGACGTTGATCATCTTCGCGCGCCACCGGGCGAACATCACGCGGATCCGCGCCGGGACCGAACCGAAGATCGGCCAGAAAAAGTGACCCCGCCACCGGATGTGCCTGCCCTGCTGCGGGCGCTTCCGACGGGCGGATCCACAGGATCGACGCAGGGCCGCCGCTACGATGTTGTCGTGAGCCATCACGCGGGGGGCCGCGCGGTGAAGCTGGTGGCCGAGGAACGCGGCGGTGCCGATTACATCAGCATGAACTACTATGATCTGGCAAAAGGGCCGCGCCTCTTTCCCTGCGAAATGCCCGCCGAAAAGGTGCTTGCCTTCCTGCGGAACTACCGGCCCGACCCGCCTGCCTGAAGCACGCCGGTCGGGGGCCGATCAATAGGAATAATCGGCGTAGATACGGCTGAGGTCGCCGTCCCACTTGCCGTGGTAATCCTCCAGCAGGTGGTCGGCGGGCACCTTGCCCGTTTCCACGCTTTCCTTAAGCGCATTGAGGAAATGCGTCTCATCCGGGATCAGCCCGCCGGCACCGGGCCGGGCACGAGCCTTGAGACCGGCCTCCGAAAGCGCCAGGGCTTCGCGGGCAATGTCGTGCATCCGCACGCCGCCCGCCTCTGCCTGTAGCCCGTCGACAGAGGCCGCGACTCGCAGCCCCTCACGGGTTTCCGCATCCCATCCCTTGACGAGATCCCATGCACCGTCGAGCGCGGTCTGGTCATACATCAGCCCCACCCAGAACGCGGGCAGCGCGCAGAGCCGCCGCCACGGGCCGCCATCCGCGCCCCGCATCTCGATGAATTTCTTGACCCGTGCTTCGGGAAAAGCGGTCGTCAGGTGATCCGCCCAGTCGCTCAGGGTCGGGATCTCCCCCGGCAGCGCGGGCAGTTCGCCTTTCAGGAAATCGCGGAAGGACTGGCCCAGCGCATCGATGTATTCCCCGTCGCGGTAGACGAAATACATCGGCACATCGAGCGCATATTCCACCCAGCGCTCAAACCCCATGCCCTCTTCGAAGACCCAAGGCAGCATCCCCGTGCGCGCCGGGTCGAGGTCGCGCCACACCCGGCTGCGCCACGATTTGTGACCGTTGGGCTTGCCTTCGAAGAACGGTGAATTGGCAAAGAGCGCCGTGGCCACCGGCTGCAATGCGAGTGCCACGCGCAACTTCTTGACCATGTCGGCTTCGGATTCGAAATCGAGGTTGACCTGAACCGTGCAGGTCCGCCGCATCATGACCCGGCCCATGGTGCCGACCTTGGTCATGTAGTCGTTCATCAGCTTGTAACGGCCCTTGGGCATCAGGTCCATCTGCTCATGCGTCCAGACCGGGGCAGCACCCAGCCCGATGAAGCCTGCGCCGATGCGGTCGGCCACGTCCTTGACCTCCCTCAGGTGGGCGTTCACCTCGTCACAGGTTTCATGGATGTTTTCCACGGGCGCGCCCGAAAGCTCCAGCTGGCCGCCCGGCTCCAGACTGATGTTGGCCCCGTCCTTTTCAAGCCCGATCAGTTTGCCGCCTTCTTCCACCGGTGCCCAGCCGTGGCCGTCGCGCAGACCTTCCAGCATGGCGCGGATGGAACGCTCACCCTCATAGGGAAGGGGTTCATGGGTATCCTTGCAATAGCCGAACTTCTCATGCTCCGTCCCGATCCGCCAATCCGCGCGCGGCTTGCAGCCGTCTGCAAGGTATTGTGCCAATTGGGCGCGATCTTCGATCGGCCCGCCGCCGGACTGGGGAATGGACATCTTTTTTGCTCCGACAGTAGGATAGAGGACCCTGCTTGGATGTAGGCAATCGACGGGGGTGTCAATGCAGGAGCATGTGAGCCGGTCGTTCGGGCGGGCGTTCCCAGATCAGCACCGGATCATGCCGCGTCTTGCGTAATTCGAACAACATGCGTTCGGTGCGGATGCCGGGAAGAACCGCAAAGGCATCGAAGAGTGCTTCCGACCCTTCGGCGTTCACCGGAATGAAAAGCGGCGGCTGGCCCGACTGATCGAGCCGCCAGTGCGCCGGAAACATCTGTCGTTCGAGGCTGAGCCGGTCCATGTCGCGCAATGCGACACTGCCCCCGGTAAGGGGACCGAAATAGGTGATCTGCCCTTCGTCGACCTGTACCGCGCCGGTCCCGCCGTCAGGGCCACGGAACCGTCCACGCTGATAGCCGAGCCAGATCAGGCCGCCCCCGGCGATGATCGCCGCATAGCCCGGTATCGCCAGCAGCAACCCGGGGCCTGCCACGAGCCAGACGCCAAAGACCATCGCGGCCAGCCCCACCAGAACCTCGCGCCAGCGCCAGATCGCGGCTTTCGCTTGGGGGCGCAGAAAACTCACCGGTCCCGCCCCCGCCAAACGAGGTGGGAAAGGGCCGCGCCGGGCCAACCATTATTGTCGAATTGCATCACCAATCCCCGTACCGCTGTTGCCAGAAGGTAAGCGCCGCGACCGCGGCGGTATCCGCGCGCAGTATGCGCGGACCCAATGCGACGGGATAGGCGTGTTCGAGGCCCCGCAACCTCTGACGCTCCGCTTCTGAAAAGCCGCCTTCGGGGCCGATCAGCACGGCCCAGGGTGCGTCCCCCGGCGAAAGGTTGGGCAGCCCTTTCGCCGCTTCGCCTGCAAGCGTCTCGTCGCAGAAAAGGATGCGCCGGGCCGGGTCCCAGTCAGCGAGCAGCCGGTCCAGCCGAACGGCCTCCGCAACTTCGGGCACGTAGAGCCCGCCGCATTGCTCCGCCGCCTCGACAGCATGGGTCTGCAACCGGTCACGCTGCACACGGCCAGAGTTGGTAAACTCCGTCATCACGGGCAGAATACGCGCGGCACCCATTTCTGCCGCCTTTTCGACGATGAAATCGGTGCGCGCTTTCTTGATCGGTGCGAAAAGCAGCCAGAGGTCGGGGGGCATCGCCTGGGGCCGGGTGGTTTCCTCACAGGTCAGCACGCCCGCGCGTTTGCCCGCTTCGGCGACACGGGCGCGCCATTCCCCGTCACGCCCGTTGAAGAGCAACACCTCGTCGCCCGCAGATTGCCGCATGACCCCGAAGAGGTAATGGGCCTGCCCCCGGTCCAAAGGAACCGATTGCCCCACCCCCAGCGGGTGATCTACATACAGCCTGATCTTCGCAGTCATGGGCAGAGATATATGCAAGACCGACCGCCTTCGCCAGATGCACCGGACGCGCAGCGCGTCGCCGATGCTCCGGCGGACAATTGGGTGGACCGGTACGCCCCCGCCGCGGCACGCCCCTATCTGCGCCTCAGTCGCGCGGACCGCCCGATCGGGACGTGGCTGTTGCTGCTGCCCTGTTGGTGGGGCCTGACGCTGGCCATACTCTTCGATCAGCAGCCGCGCCTTTTCGATCTGTGGATCTTTGCGGGCTGCGGGCTGGGTGCCTTTCTGATGCGGGGGGCGGGCTGCACGTGGAACGACATCACCGACCGGCACATCGACGGACAGGTGGCGCGCACCCGTTCGCGGCCCATCCCCTCGGGGCAGGTCAGCGTGAAAGGTGCCCTGCTGTGGATGGTGGTTCAGGCGCTGATTTCCCTTCTGATCCTGCTCACTTTCAACCGGGCGGCCATTGCTCTGGGCGTTCTGGCCCTGTTGCCTGTCGCGATCTACCCTTTCGCAAAGCGTTTCACCTGGTGGCCGCAGGTCTTCCTTGGCCTCGCTTTCAACTGGGGTGCGCTACTGGCTTGGACGGCACATACCGGGGCGCTGCACCCCGCGGCCATCGTGCTCTATTTTTCCGGCATCGCATGGACGCTGTTCTACGACACGATCTACGCCCATCAGGATACCGAGGATGACGCGCTGATCGGCGTCAAATCGACCGCGCGGCTCTTTGGCAGTGAGACCTCCAAATGGCTGCGCCGCTTCCTGATGGCCACGGTCGGGTTGATGGGAATCGCGGTGATATACGCGGCGTTGCCGCAGGCCTCGGTTCTGGCGCTCGTCATCGCGCTTGGGGGGCCATGGGCCATGGGGTGGCATATGGCGTGGCAGCTGCGCGGGCTTGATACCGAAGACAACGCCAAGCTGTTGCAGCTCTTCCGGGCGAACCGCGACACGGGCCTGATCCCCCTGCTGTTTTTCGCCGCCAGCCTGCTGGCATGATTGCGCCGCAGGGCCTGCGCGCGTATCTAGCAACCACGTAAACGGCACCAGAAATGAACGCATGCGCCTATCTGCCCTCCTGACCATCGCCCTGACCTTTACCGCCGCGGCGATCATGGCACTCGTCGCTGCCAATTTTTCGGTAAAGCTGATCGAGGAAAACTCCGAAATCGGCGTGCGCACCGCGCTGGACGACAGCGGCATGACATGGGCCGAGGTACAAGCCAACGGCCTGCAGGTGACGCTGGCCGGTACAGCCCCGACCGAGGCGATCCGTTTCAGGGCGCTCTCCACCGCCGGGTCGGTCGTCGACGCGGCACGTGTGATCGACGAGATGGAGGTGAAGGCACAGGCCAGCATCGCGCCGCCCCGGTTTTCGGCCGAAATCCTGCGCAACGATTCCGGCATTTCCATCATCGGGCTCATCCCCGTGACAACCGACCGCGAAGCGGTCATCGACCGGTTCTCGGCCATGGCGGGGGAAGACAACGTCGCCGACCTGCTCGAAGCGGCTGACTACCCTGCCCCCCGCGGGTGGGAAGATGCGCTGGCCTTTGCCATCACCGCGATGGAAATGCTGCCGCGCGCCAAGGCGTCGGTAGATGCGGGCCTGGTGTCCATCACCGCCATTTCCGACAGCCCCGCCGCCAAGGCAAAGATGGAGGACCGGCTGCGCAAGGCCTCCCCGCCGGGGCTGCGTGTCACGCTCGATATCGCGGCGCCACGGCCGGTCATCACGCCCTTCACCCTGCGCTTCGAGATCGACGAAGAGGGCGCGCGTTTCGATGCCTGTTCAGCTGATACCGAAACCAGCCGCGCCCGCATCCTCGAAGCCGCCGCCAAGGCCGGCGCAAGTGACAGCCCCCGCTGTACGCTGGGTCTGGGTGTGCCCAGCCCCAACTGGGCCGAGGCAGTCGCGGCCTCCATCTCTGCGCTGGCCGAACTGGGCGAAGGTTCCGTCAGCCTGTCGGACGCGGATGTGACGCTGGTGGCGGCAGAGGGCACCGAGCCCGCGCTTTTCGATCGAGTGGTGGGAGAGCTTGAAACCGCGCTGCCCGATCTTTTCGCGCTGCATGCAAAACTGCCCGAAACGGTTGACCCCAATACCGGACCCATCGAATTCACCGCCACGCTCAGCCCCGAAGGTCAGGTCCAGCTACGCGGGCGCGTCAGTGACGAGGGGCTGCGGGAACTGGCGGACAGCTACGCGCGGGCGCGCTTCGGTTCGGAAAGCGTCTATACCGCGACGCGCATCGTTCCCGGCCTGCCGGGCGATTGGGGCAACCGCGTGCTGACAGGGCTGGAAGCACTGGCCGAACTGTCCAACGGGGCCGTGCGCATCACGCCCGAGATGCTGTCCATCTCCGGCAACACCGGCAACCCGGACGCCAGCACCAAGATCGCGGCGCTGCTGGGCGGAAAGCTGGGTGAAGGGGCGGAATACGATATCGCGGTTTCCTATCAGGAAAAGCTGGACCCGGTCGCCGGTCTGCCCACCCCCGACGAATGCGAAGCCGAAATCGGCGAGGTTCTGCGCGTGGGCAAGATCAACTTCGAGCCGGGCAGCGCCACCATCGATGCCTCGGCACTCGGCACGATGGACGACATCGCGGAAATCCTGAAGCGCTGCGGCACCCTGCAGCTTGAAATCCAGGGCTACACCGACAGCCAGGGCCGGGAGGAGATGAACCTCGCGCTCAGCCAGTCGCGTGCCGAATCCGTGTTGAACGAATTGCGCGCGCGCCGCGTGCTGACCAGTTCGTTCACCGCCCGCGGCTATGGTGAGGAGGACCCCATCGCCGACAACAAGACCGAAGAGGGCCGCGAAGCGAACCGCCGCATCGAATTCCGCCTGATCCGGCCCGATACCGTCGATCTGCCTGAGCAAACAACGCTGGAATCCGTGGCCGAAACGGGCGATACAGCGGATACGGATGATCAGGAAGGCACGGACGGGAATGAGCAGAACTGAGTTTGTCATCGCGACGGCGATCATTCTGTTCGTGGCATTCTGCCTCGGATGGTTCGCCAACTGGCTGCTGCACCGTTTCACCCGGGTCGCCGCCGACGATGTGGCGCAACTGGACCGGATGAGCCAGGAATTGCACGAGGCCGAGGAGACGCGCGATCAGGCGATCACCTATCTGCAGCAGCGCGAGGCCGAGCTGACGAACCAGTTGGCCCAGACCGAAGCGGAGTTGCGCGCCGCGATGGACGGGCTGCGCGATGCCCGGCACGAGGCCGAGGAAATGCGCGCCCATCTTGCAGCCCAGCGCGCCAGCTGAGCCACCCCCGCCTACCAGCGGGCGAGCGCGTCTTCGTCTTCATCCTTTGCCGCGACCCAATCCGCCCCCCCGGCGGTGATCTCCCGCTTCCAGAAGGGTGCCCGGGATTTGAGGAAATCCATCAGGAATTCCGCGGCGTCGAAAGCGTCCTTGCGGTGGGGCGCCGCGGTGGCCACCATCATGATCGTCTCGCCGGGGGCCAGCCTGCCATGCCGGTGGATGATCAGCGCATCGCCGAGTGAGAAACGCTCGATCGCGCGGCGCGCCATATCCTCCAGCGCGGATTCAGTCATGCCGGGATAATGCTCGATCTCCATCGCCTCCAGCGGGGCCTCCGGCAGGTCACGCACGATACCCGTGAAGCTCACGATCGCTCCCATGCCGCTGCAACCGGCGCTGAATTCTGCGACCTCACGCCCCACATCGAAAGGGGCTTCCGCCACGCTCACCCGCATCTCAGCCCCCCGTCATGGGCGGAAAGAACGCCACTTCGCGCACCCCCGCCAACGGGGCATCGAAATCGGCAAGCTGCTGGTCCACCGCGACGCGCAGAGCAGACAGATCGGCAAAGGCCGCCGCATAGCGCGGTTCGCGCGCGATCAGTTCCTCCACAAGGTCCGTCACCGTCGCGGCTTCGGTCTGCACCTTTTCGCGCGGCAGGCCGATCCGTTCGCGCACCCATGCGAAATACAAGACATCCATCATTTTTCCTCTCTCAGGAAAGGCATGGCTTTCATCAGATAGTCGATACCGGTGATCGCCGTCAGCGTCGCCGCGATCCAGAGCAGCGCCAGCCCGATGATACCGGACCATTCCATGCCCGCCAACTTCCACCGCAGGCCCAGCACGTCCTCCACCTCACCCATCAGGATCTGCTGGACCAGTTCCTGATCCATGCCGAAAACGCTCATGCCGAGGTAATGTTCGAAAACCCCCTGCCCGAAGAGCACCGCGATGGCAATCATCTGCAGGGTGGTCTTCCATTTGGCCAGCTTCGTGACCTTGAGCGTGCCCGCGACATCGCCCAGAAACTCCCGCAGGCCCGATACAAAGACCTCCCGGAACAGGATCACGGTGGCGGGCAGCACCAGCCAGGGCGACCAGCTTGAAAAACCGATGATGACCATCAGCGCGATCACCACCATCGCCTTGTCGGCGATGGGGTCCAGCATGGTGCCCAACTTCGTCTCCTGTTTCCAGGCGCGGGCAAGATAGCCGTCGAACCAGTCGGTCACCGATGCGATGACGAACAGGAGCAGCGCGAACCAGTCGGCGTAGGGCCGTGTGAAATACAGGAACATCACCGCCACGCCGGGGGCCGCGAGAAGACGCAGCAGCGTCAGGACATTGGGTAGGTTCCACTTCATGGCGCCACCCTACAACGCAGGCTGCCGGTCCTAAAGGGCCAAACGCAGCCCCTTCTCATGATCGAAAATACTTTCGAGGGAGCCCGAGGGGGCGGAAAGTCCCTTCGGTCCGGCGGCGGCTGTCACCCCTTTTCGTGGAAATGGGCATAGATGGTTTCGGCCAGCGCGTCCGACACGCCCTCCACCGCCTTGAGATCGTTCAGGTTGGCGCGGGACACCGCCTTGGCCGAACCGAAATGCGCCAGCAGCGCCCGCTTGCGCGCCGCCCCCACGCCGGCGATCTCGTCCAGCGGCGTGGCGCCCACCGCCTTCGCGCGTTTGGCACGGTGCGTTCCGATGGCGAACCGATGCGCCTCGTCCCGCAGGCGCTGCACGAAGTAGAGCACCGGGTCATTGTGCCGCAGCGCCATGGGCCGTTCACCGACGCGGTGGAACTCCTCCTTGCCGGCGTCCCTGTCGATCCCCTTGGCGACGCCCACCATGGGGATATCCTCCACCCCGTGTTCGCGCATGATGCCGGCCACGGCGCTGACCTGCCCCGCGCCCCCATCGATGAGCAGCAGATCCGGCCACAGCCCGCGCGACCGGTCCGGATCCTCCTTCAAAAGCCGTTTGAACCGCCGGGTGAGCACTTCTTTCATCATGCCGAAGTCGTCGCCGGGGGTCAGGCTTTCACCACGGATATTGAACTTGCGGTATTGGTTCTTCATGAAGCCATCCGCCCCCGCGACGATCATCGCGCCCACGGCGTTGGTGCCCTGAATATGCGAGTTGTCGTAGACCTCGATCCGCTGCGGCGGACCGTCGAGGCCGAAGGCCTCTGCCAGCCCGTTCAGCAACTTTGACTGGGTCGCCGTTTCTGCCAGCTTACGGGCCAGCGATTCCCGCGCATTGCGCAACGCGCCTTCGACGAGTTCTGCCTTCTCGCCCCTTTGCGGCACCAGCAGTTCGACCTTGCGCCCGAGCTTGCCAGTCAGCGCCTCGGCCATCAGGTCGGGGTTCTCGATCTCGTGGCTCAGCATCAACTGGCGGGGCGGTTCGCGGGTGTCGTAGAATTGGCCGATGAACGCCTCCAGTACTTCGGCTTCCTCAACGTCCGGGCCGACCCGGGGGTAGTAATCGCGATTGCCCCAGTTCTGGTTTGCGCGGATGAAAAAGACCTGCACACAGGCCTGCCCGCCATCGAGGTGCAGGGCAATGATATCGGCCTCGCGCACGCCTTTGGGGTTGATGCCCTGCGCGGTCTGCACCTGTGTCAGCGCCTTGATCCGGTCGCGCAGGGCGGCGGCGCGTTCGAACTCCATCTCTTCGGAGGCCTTGGCCATATCGGCCGCCAGCCGCGCCTGAATGTCGGTCGTCTTGCCCGAAAGGAACCTTTCGGCGTCGCGTACCGTGCGGGCGTAGTCTTCCTTGCTGATCTTGCCGACACAAGGCGCCGAGCAACGCTTGATCTGATGCTGCAGGCAGGGCCGTGTGCGGCTGTCGAACATGGCGTTCGAACAGTCGCGCAGCAGAAACACCCGCTGAAGCTGATTCAGCGTGCGGTTCACCGCCCCGGCAGAGGCGAAAGGCCCGTAATAGGCCCCCCTCTCCTTCTTTGCGCCCCGGTGCTTCTTGATCTGGGCAAAGTCGTGATCCGCGGTAACGAGAATGTTCGGGAAGCTCTTGTCGTCGCGCAGCAGCACGTTGAACTTGGGCTTCAACTGCTTGATGAGGTTCTGTTCCAGCAACAGCGCTTCGGTTTCCGTCCGGGTAGTCAGGAACATCATCGACGCGGTATTGGCGATCATCCGGGCGATCCGGGGGGTATGACCGGTGGGCCGGGCATAGCTGCTGACCCGGGCACGCAGGTTCCGGGCCTTGCCGACGTAGAGAACCCGACTTTCGGAATCGAGCATGCGATACACGCCAGGCGAGGAATCGATCGTCTTCAGGTAGCCCTGAATGACCTCGTGACCAAGCTTGGGCGATTCGGTCGTCTTGTTCATGATGCGCCCCCTGATTCTATCGCTTCGCCTGCAATGTCCCGCGTTCGGCGGCAAGCCTCAACATGTCCACGGCTTCTGTGGATAACTCTGACGATAAGTTTGAGGGGATCGCGATATCTCGTTGTTTTCAACGCCCTTCACCGCATTGCCTAATTTTTAGGCACTTATATAACGCACTGATTTCGTTGTGCAATTCATTCGCATAGCGTCAAGTGTATGAAAGTATTAGAGTTTTCGTAACACTTTCGTTACGTCTATGAACGCGGTGCACAACTGGGATTGCACAGGAGTTCATTCAACCCCCTGTATATCCGGCGTTCGCCATGCGAGATGCTGGCCCCCGTCCACGCAGAGCAGTTGCCCGGTGACCGCCGGGGCATCCAGAAAGTATCCCAGCGCCGCCGTGATGTCCGATTCGTTCGATCCGCGCTCCAGAATCGTATTGCTGCGTTGCGCGCAGAAATGATCTTCGGATTGGCGCGCGCCTTTTAGCGTGGGGCCGGGTCCGATCGCGTTCACGCGGATCGCGGGGGCCAGTGCGCGGGCCGCCGTCTGGGTCAGCGTCCAGAGGCCGGCTTTGGCCAGCGTATAGGTGGTGAACTCCGGTGTCAGCTTGCGAACACGCTGGTCCACCATGTTGACCACGAGCCCGGTCGCCAGCGGTTCACCTTGCGAATCCCGCTCCGGCTCCAACCCCTGGGCGGCCATCGCCTGTATCAACATCAGCGGGGCGCGTAGATTGCTGGTCATATGCCTGTCCCAACTGTCGAGGGTCGCGGTCGCGATGGTGTCGTATTCGAAGATGGAGGCGTTGTTGATCAGGCAAGTCACCGGTCCGCCCAATGCCTCCGCCGCGCGGGGCAGCAATCCGTCCGTCGCGTCTGCGTCAAGCAGGTCGGCTTGCAGCGCCTCTGCTCGGCCTCCATTGCCTCGTATCGCCTGCACGACTTCTTCCGCACCTTCCGCGGAGGTTGCATAGTGCACGGCCACGTCGTAGCCCCGCGCCCCCAGATAGAGCGCCATCGCGCGCCCCAATCGCTGCCCTGCCCCGGTGATCAACGCACGCGTCATAGAATCCTCATGCCAGAATGAGGAACATATAGGCGCCGTACAGCCCGGCGAGCACGACCCCCCAGATCCTCGTGATATCCATACGGAAATAAACAAAGGGCAGCAGCAACAGCGAGGCGCCCAGCATGACCCAGAGGTCGAACGTCAGGAACTCGGGGTCCACGTCGATGGGTCCGACAAGGCTGGCGATACCGATGATGGCCAGCAGATTGAACATGTTGGAGCCGATGACGTTGCCCAGGGCCACATCCGCCTGACGGCGCAGCGCGGCCATGACCGTGGTGGCAAGCTCCGGCAGGGAAGTGCCGATTGCTACCAACGTCAGCCCGATGACCGTATCGCTTACCCCGTAGGCGGTCGCGATGATCGTCGCATTGTCCACCAGCAGCCCGGCGCCCATTGGCAGACCGATGAGACCCAGAACAAGGTAAACGGCGATGCGCCAGCCCGGCATGTCGGGGTCGAGGCCTTCGATCTCTTCCGTCGGCTCGGCGGTCACCTCGCCATTGGCGCGGCGGTGGTTCTTGGCGTCGCGAAAGGCATCCGACAGCACGAAGGCAAGACCCGCCAGCAGCACGAGGCCCGCGATCCAGTCAAAGACGCCACGAAACGCCAACGCGATGAACAGGACGGATGCCGCCAGCATGAAGTTGTAGGTCTTGCGCGTATCACATTCGGAGGTGTGCATGGTCGCCAGCAAGGCCGGAATGCCCAGCACCATAAGGATGTTGGCCGTGTTCGATCCGACGACATTGCCCAGCGCGATACCCGGCGCGCCATCCAGCACCGCCTTGATGGAAATCAGCAGTTCCGGCGCCGAGGTACCGAAGGCCACGATGGTCAGGCTGACGATGAGGGCTGGCACCCCTAGCCGCAGGCTGAGGTTTACCGCACCTTTCACCAGCGCATCCCCGGCAAGCAGCAGGATCGCGAGACCCAGCCCAGACAACAACCATGGCATCAACATTTAACGGACTCCCTTGCAGCGGCAGGGTCCTTTGCCGATGCGATATCGCCCGCAGTCAGGGCATTTCGTCTGGCGCAGGCGATTACTGCCCAGCCAATGCATTTTTCCGAACCAGGCGAGCAAACCCATGCCCACAAGGAAGAGAAGTACGATCTTGAGAATCATGCGTCAGAGACCGAACCGGGCATAGGCTGCCCGTTCCTCGATGCCCTGAACCGCGTCGCTCAGCACCTGAGCGCCAAATCGTGACAGCAGCGGGCGCTTGACGCCATAGCGGCGAAACGTCGTCTTGTCGCCGAACCGTTGTTTCATGGTGGTGCGCAAGTGCCCGATCCCGTCGATCAGCCCAAGTTCAAGCGCGCGCCGACCAAGCCAGACTTCACCGGTGAACAGCTTGACCGAACCGTCCAGCTTGTCGCCCCGGCGGGTCTTCACATGATCGATGAAGTTGCCGTGAATGTCTTCGAGGAGCCGGTTCAGCCGCTCCACATCCTCCGGCGCCTCGGGGCGGAACGGGTCGAGCATGGATTTCGACTCGCCCGCCGTATGGACGCGACGTTCGATCCCGTGCTCATTGATGAACTGATGCAGGCCGAAAGACGATGAAATGACCCCGATGGAGCCGACAACCGAAGAGGCATCCGCGTGTATTTCATCCGCCGCCGCCGCCAGCCAATAGCCCCCCGAGGCGGCCACGTCCTCCACGAAGGCAAAGACGGGAATCTTCTTTTCATCCGCGAGCCGCCGGATACGCGCCCCGATGAGCGAGGATTGCACCGGGCTGCCGCCGGGGGAGTTGATCTCCAATGCGATGGCGTCGGGCTTGCCACGGCGGAACGCCTTTTCGATTACCGGGCCGAGTGTGCCGTCGTTCAGGGCCGCGCGCGGTTGCGCGCTGATCGTGCCGGCCATGCGGATGATGGCGACGGTCGGGCCAGATTTAATGAAGGGGAGCCATTTTCTCATACTCCCCCACATAGAGCGCCCCCTACGGCCAAACAAGGCGACAGACCAAAGCTCATTCGCGGATGCGCCAGCCCGTCTTGAAAATCCACCAGATGAGACCGAGGCAGATCGCCGTGAAGGCACCGATGGCCAGAAGGCTGGTCAGGATCGGGACATCGGCGGTGTCGAAGAATGCCCAGCGGAAGCCCGAGATCAGATAAACCACCGGGTTGAACATTGAGATCACCTGCCAGACCGGCGGCAGCATGGAGATGGAGTAGAACGACCCGCCGAGAAACACGAGCGGCGTGACGATCAACAGCGGAACAAGCTGCAATTGCTCGAAGTTGCCCGCCCAGATTCCGATGATGAACCCCATGAGCGCGAAGCTGATGCAGGTGAGGATCAGAAAGGCCACCATTGCCACGGGATGGGCGATGGAGATGTCCACGAAGAAGAAGGCGGTGATCAGGATGATCGTCCCGATGAAAAGCGCCTTCGTCGCGGCGGCGCCGACATAGCCCAGCACGATCTCCAGAAAGTTGATCGGCGCGGAAAGCAGCTCGAAAATCGTACCGATGAATTTCGGAAAGTAGATGCCGAAGGACGCGTTGGAGATGCTCTGCGTGATGACCGACAGCATGATCAGCCCCGGCACGATGAAAGCCCCGTAGCTGACGCCTTCGACCTCGTCGATGCGGCTGCCGATGGCGGCGCCGAACACCACGAAGTAGAGCGACGTGGACAACACCGGAGAGATGATGCTCTGCGCGATGGTGCGGAAAAAGCGCGTCATCTCAAAAATGTAGATGGATTTGACGGCAGTCCAGTTCATGCTGCATCCTCGTGAACAAGCCCGACGAAGATGTCTTCCAGACTGCTCTGGCGGGTCACCACGTCACGCAGAACGAGCCCTTCGGCAGCGACCTTGGACAGAAGCTGCGTGATCCCGGTCCGCTCGCCGCGGGTGTCGTAGGTGTAGATCAACGCGCTGCCGTCCGGCGACAGGCTCAGCTTGTCCGATTGCAAAGCCTCCGGGATAGCGTCCAAAGGCTCGGTCAGCTGCACTTCGAGCTGCTTTTGCCCCATGCGCGCCATGAGCGCGGATTTCTCCTCCACCAGCAGCAGTTCGCCCTTTGCAATGACGCCGATGCGGTCGGCGATGGCCTCGGCTTCTTCGATATAATGGGTGGTCAGGATGATGGTCACGCCGTCCGCCTTCAGCCCTGCGACGATCTCCCACATGTCCTTGCGCAGTTCGACGTCCACGCCCGCCGTGGGTTCATCCAGAAACAGGATACGCGGTTCATGGGCCAGCGCCTTGGCGATGAGCACGCGGCGCTTCATGCCGCCCGACAGTGCCCGGATCTGACTGTCCTTCTTGTCCCAGAGCGATAGTTGCCGCAGCACCTTCTCGATATGGGCGGGATCGGCGGGTTTGCCGAACAGCCCGCGCGAGAACTGGACCGTCTTGATCACCTTCTCGAAAGGTTCGAGGTTGATTTCCTGCGGGACGAGCCCGATGAGCGACCGCGCCGCGCGGTAGTCCGCCACAGTATCATGGCCTTCCGCCGTCACAGTCCCGGCCGAGGGCATGGTGATGCCACATATGGTAGAGATCAGCGTGGTCTTGCCCGCCCCGTTCGGCCCCAGCAGCGCGAGGATTTCGCCCCGTTCGATCTGCAGGTCGACGCCTTTCAGGGCCTCGAACCCATCGTCGTATGATTTCCGCAGGCCGCGGATGTCCAGAATGGGGGGCATGGCCGTCTCCGTTGAATTGAGCGGAAGCTACACGCGATGGCGCGACAGGAACAGGCAGTTGCCTCGACGTCAGCTGTCCTTCTTGCCGAACCAGCGCCGCTTTTTCTCGTCGTCCAGCTTTTCTGTGGGGGGCTCCCCCTCGGCGGTCTCTGTACCGCCTTCGAGGGATGTCTGCAGATTGTCGAAGAACTGATCGGCCATCTTCTTGGCGAAACCGTCGATGATGCGGCTGCCAAGCTGCGCCAGCTTGCCGCCGACCTTGGCGTCGACCTCGTAGCTCAGCTCCGTACCGCCATCCTTTTCGGTCAGCCTCACCTCCGCACTGCCCTTGGCAAAGCCCGCGGCCCCTCCCTTGCCCTCGCCGGTGATTTTCAGCGCCTCGTCCTGAACGAGATCGGAAAGGGTCACATGGCCCTTGAAGGTCGCCTTCACCGGCCCGACCTTCTGCACTACGGTGGCGTCATAGCCTTCTTCGACCGAACCGCTCACGTCCTTTGCGCCCGGGACGCATTTCTGCAGCATGCCAGGGTCCAGCAAAGCGGCATAGACCTCTGCGGGGCTGGCTGCGATCTGGCGGGTATCGGACATCTGCATGGGGGGTTCCTCCGTTCGGGTTGGGGCCAACCTAGCGTAATCGCCGGGGAGCTTCCAACGACAAAGCGATGGACAGCCCCGGCACCGGTGGTAGGTCTGGCGGCATGACCTCCTCTTCCGATCCCCGTTCGGGGCGTGCGATCCTCTTCATTCTGCTGGGCATCCTCGCAATCTCCGTCAATGACCTTCTGATCAAGCAGCTTTCAGGCGGCTACCCGCTGCACCAGATCGTCTTCGCGCGCTCTGGCATCGGCATCCTGCTGACGCTGGTTATCGTGCAGATGGAGGGCGGCCTCCGCATCCTCAAGACGCGGCGGCCGATGCTGCATGCGCTGCGCGGTCTGCTGGTCGTCATCGCGAACATGACCTTCTTTCTCGCGCTCGCCGCCCTGCCGCTGGCGGATGCCACGGCGCTTTTCTTCGCGGCGCCGCTTTTCATCACGCTGCTGTCGATCCCGATCCTCGGGGAAAAGGTGGGCGCGGTTCGCCTCACCGCCGTGGCGGTGGGGTTTATGGGGGTTCTCATCATGCAGCGCCCCTGGGCGGGGAGCGAAGCGCTGGAAGCGCCCCGCATCGTGCTGCTTCTGCCGGTGGTGGCCGCGCTGACCTATGCGCTCAACCAGTTGATGACGCGCAAGCTGGGGGTGGCGTCAAAGGCATCGGCGCTGTCGGTCTATATCCAGCTCGCCTTCATCGTCGTTTCGATCCTGTTCTACGTGGTGGCGGGCGACGGGCGCTTTGCCCCCGAAAGCGGCTCCGCCTCGCTGGAGTTCCTGTTGCGGGCATGGGTCTGGCCCGCCCCGGGGGACGGTTGGGTCTTCGTTGCGCTGGGGGCGAATTCGGCGATCGTGGGCTATTGCCTCAGCCAAGCCTACCGGATCGGCGATGCGGCCACCGTCGCGCCCTTCGAATACGTCGGATTACCGCTGGCGGTATTCTGGGGCTTCGCGGTCTTCGGCGACATCCCCGATTGGGAAGTCTGGGTGGGCATCGCGCTGATCCTCGGCTCGGGGCTGTTCGTGTTCCTGCGCGAACGGCAGAAGGCGCGCTACGTCACCCACACCGATACGATACCGCATTGACCCCGGAGCAGGTACGTCAGGCGGAAACCTCGATCACGACCTTTCCGGTGGCTTCGCGACGGCGCAACAGGTCCAGCGCCTCGTTTGCCTGCTCCAGCGGCAGCACGTTGCTGACATGGGGTTTCAGGCGGCCTTCGTCGTACCATTGGAACAGCTGCGTGAAACTGTCCGTCAGGACGGAGGGCCGCAGGCGGGCATACCCGCCCCAGTAAAGCCCCAGCACCGTCAGGTTCTTGACCAGCAGAATGTTGGCGGGCACCTGCGGCACGTCACCGCTGGCAAATCCAAGCGGGATCAACCGCGCTTCTGGGTTGCAGGCGCGCAGGGCGGCCTTGAACTGATCACCGCCCACCGGGTCGTAGACCACATCGGCCCCGCCGAGCGATTTGACGAATTCGCGGATATCGCCGGTTTCGGAATCCAGCAGATGATCGGCCCCTGCCGCGCGGCAAACCTCAAGCTTTTCGGCGCCTCGGGCCACGGCGACCACTTCGGCCCCCATAACCTTGCCCAGTTCCACCGCCGTCAGGCCCACACCGCCGGAGGCGCCCAGCACCAGCAGCCGCTCCCCCGGTTTCAGATGCGCCTTGTAATCGAGCGCGACGTGACTGGTGCCATAGGCCACCAGAAAGGCCGCCGCATCGGTCATCGACATGCTGTCGGGGATCGGCACGCAGATTTCGGCAGGCAGGGCCGCATATTCCGCCAGACCGTCGAACCCGGAATAGGCCGCGACCCGCTGCCCCACCTCGAGCCCCGTCACACCATCGCCCAGCGCGGTCACCGTACCGGCCAATTCCATCCCGAGGGTGAAGGGCAGCGCGGGCTTTTCCTGATAGGTGCCCTTGATCAGCAGAAGGTCCCCAAAGTTCAGTCCGCAGGTTTCGACCTGCACCAGCACCTCGCCCGCCTTTGGCACCGGCAGTTCGAGGCTCTGCATTGCAAGTGGTTCGCCATAGCCCGTGACCCGCATCGCCCGCATCTTAAACTCCTTTGCATATTCGCGCGCAAAAGGCCCCAATCGGGCACTGATGGCAAGGGTCTTCGGAACCCGTCCAGCCACGTCACGGTTTGACCGTGAAGCACGCGCCGCAGATGGCGCTGTGCATATACAGGGTCCGGATCAGTTCATGTTCGAAGTCGTTATCGTCGGTTCCGGCCCCACCAGCCTCTATACGATTGCCGCATTGCTGGACCGTCCCGCGGGGCTGTCGATCACCGTGCTGGAGCGGGAGGAGATGAGCGGTACAGGCATGCCCTTCCGCCCGGAGGAGACCGATTCCGTCCTGCTTGCGAATATCGCCAGTATCGAGGTGCCCCCGATCTGCGAAAGCCTGCTGGACTGGATCACCGGCTTGCCGGATGCGGTGCTGTCGCATCTGGGCATCTCTGAGGATGACCTTCACGAAAGGCATTTCTTCCCGCGCATCCTGCTGGGCGCCTATCTGCGCAGCCAGTTGGGGCGTCTGGCCGATCTGGCGGAGGAACGCGGCCACCGGCTGCACATATATAACAGCGCCCCCGTGGTTGATGTCGCCCGTGTCGCGGGCGGCTACACCGTTACCGCGCTGAAGGAGGGCGAGTTGCTTTCCTTCTCGGCCCGATCCGTCGTGCTGGCCACTGGCCATGTCTGGCCGGAGGACGATCCCGAGCATGGCTATTATGGCTCGCCCTGGCCCAGCGTGAAACTGCACGCCATACCGGCGACGGATATCGGTATCCTCGGCTCCTCGCTCAGCGGGATCGATGCGGCGCTTTCCATCGCCTGCGCCCATGGACGCTTCGAAGAGGGTGGCAGCCGCTACGTACCGGGGCCGGAGGCGGAGGGCCTGCACATCACCCTCATGTCCCGCAAGGGGCTGCTGCCGGAGGCCGACTTCTGGTGCGACCTGCCCTATCTGCCGCTTGAATATGCGACGCCCGAACGTATCGAGGCCCTACAGCAGCGCCCCGAAGGCTACGACACCGAAGACCTGTTCGATCTGCTGCGCGAAGAGATCACCGCGAATGACCCCGAATATGCCGCAGCGATCGACCTGCCGTCGCTGACGCTCGAACATTTCGCGGATGCCTATTTCGCGCCCCGAATGGGCAAGGACCAGTTCGCGCTCGCCGCGGCGAACCTCGAAGAGGTGGAGCGCAACGTGAACAAGCGTACGACGGTGCCATGGCGCTACGCCATCCTGCGGATGCATGAGACGCTGGCCCCGCTGCTGCCGGGCATGTCCGGACACGAACGGCAGCGGTTCAAGACATATCTGGCCCCCGTCTTCATCGACAATTACGCCGCAGTTCCGCCCCAGACCATTCGCCGCCTGCTCGCCCTCGCCAGAACGGGGAGCCTTTCCGTCGTTTCGGTTGAAGATGACTGCGAGGTTCTGCCGCCTACGGGCAAGGAACCGACCCGGCTGCGCGAAGAAGGGGGAGAGCGGCGTTTCGACTATTTCGTGGACTCGCGCGGCCAGTCCACACTACCCGCCTCCGCCCTGCCCTTTCCCACGCTGCTCGAACAATTGCAGGCCGACCCGGAGGCGCCGCTGCCGGTCTCCCCCTCCTTTGGGCTATCGGGGCCTGACGATACGTGGCGGGGGCTTTACTGCGCGGGTCTGCCCTTCGTCATGCATCTTTTTCCCTTCGCCCAAGGGATCACCGTCAGCCACGAATTCGGCGAGGTTCTGGCGAAAGGGGTCGACAGCGACCGCCGCGCGCATGACGAATTGACCGATCAGGCCGTTGCCTAGGGCACCAGTACGCTGCGGATGACATAGGCTACGAGGCCGAGGAGCGCGACGCTGCCGATCCAGATCGCCGCGAACCAGCCCAGACGCATCAGCCAGCGCATCAGTGGTATCCTTCCTCCGGGTCCACCTTGCCGCGGAACACCCAATAGGCATAGGCGGTATAGCCAAGGATCATCGGCAGCAGCACCAGCGTACCGACCAATGCAAAGGCAAGCGAACTGTCGGGTGCTGCTGCATCCTCGATCGTGAGGGCGGGGGGCACGATATGGGGGTAGAAGCTGATCCCAAGACCCACAAAGCCCAGCACGAAGAGTGAGAGCGCGCAGAGGAACGGCAAAACATCCGCCTGCCGCCGCAAACCGTGCAACAGACCATAGGCCGCCAGTAGTACCAGGCCCGGCACGAGGAAGCTGAAGATGGCCGTGGGATAGGCGAACCAACGGCGGAAATACTCAGGATCCTGAAACGGCGTCCAGAGGCTCACCAGCCCCATGAAGATCAGTGTCGCCGCGGCGAAGGGCCACGCCAATCTGCGCATATGGCGCTGGATGCGGCCTTCCAGCTTCATGTTGAGCCATGTGGCCCCGAGCATCGCATATCCCACCGTGACGGCCACGCCGGTCAGAAGCGAGAATGGTGTGAGCCAGTCCCACCAACCTCCCGCATAGGCGCGGTTCTCGATCTCGATCCCCTGAACCAATGCGCCCAGCGCGATGCCCTGACACATGGACGCGACGATGGAGCCGCCGAAAAAGCCCATGTCCCACAGGGGTTTCCACCGTTCGGTGCGCCAGCGGTACTCGAATGCGACCCCGCGGAACACCAGCCCCAGAAGCATCAGGATGATCGGCATATAAAGCGCGGGCATCACCACGGCATAGGCGAGCGGGAAGACGGCAAAGAGCCCCCCGCCCCCGAGAACAAGCCAGGTTTCGTTCCCGTCCCAGATGGGCGAGATGGAGTTCATCATCACGTTGCGCTCCTTCTCGTCCTTGGTGAGCGGGAACAGAAGGCCCACCCCCAGATCGAACCCATCGAGAATAACGTAAACCAGCACGGCGAAGGCAATGATGCCCGCCCAGATGAACGACAGTTCAAGCCCCAGCATGGCGCTTCTCCTTCCGGGCCTGGTACTGTGACGCGGGCGTCGTGCCCGCCGTTCGGGTGGGCGGCTCCTGCCGGAGCCCTTCCTCCGCCTCCAGTTCGATGGAATGGCGCATCAGTCGCAGGATATAATAGGTCCCCGCCCCGAAGACGAAAAAGTAGACCACCACGAATGCCACGAGCGACGCGGCGACCGCGGGCGCGGCAATCGGGGCGAGGCTGTCGGCCGTGCGCAGCATGCCGTAGACGGTGAAGGGCTGGCGCCCCACCTCCGTCGTGATCCATCCGGCAAGCACGGCGACGAAGCCCATCGGTCCCATGAAGATCGCGGCGCGGTGCAGCCAGCGGCTTTCGTAGAACGTGCCCCGCCAGCGCGACCACAGCCCCCAGAGACCAAGGCCAAGCATCGCGAAACCAAGCCCCACCATGATGCGGAAACTGAAGAAGACAATGCCCACGGGCGGCTCGTCCTCGTCGGGGATCGTATCCAGCCCGGCGAGGGGTGCGTCCAGATCATGTTTCAGGATCAGCGACGACAGCTTCGGGATCTCCACCGCGTAATCGATCCGCTTTTCTTCCGAATTGGGAATACCGAAAAGGATCAGCGGCGCGCCATCCGGGTGGCTGTCGTAATGACCCTCCATCGCCATGACCTTGGCAGGCTGATGCTCAAGCGTGTTGATGCCGTGGAAGTCCCCGGCAGCGATTTGCAGCGGCGTGACGACAGCCAGCATCCACATCGCCATGGAGAACATCTTTCGGCTCGGTCGGTCGGCCCGGTCGCGCAGCAGATGCAAGGCCCCCACGGCCCCCACCACCAGCGCAGTGGTCAGATAGGCGGCCAGCACCATATGCGTCAGCCGGTAGGGGAAGGATGGGCTGAAGACGATGGCCCACCAGTCCAGCGGTATGAACTGGCCCACGTCGTTCATGCCGTAGCCCTGCGGGGTCTGCATCCAGGAATTGACGGAAATGATCCAAGTTGCCGACAGCAGGGTTCCGAAGGCGACCATGCCGGTCGCGAACATATGCAACCCGTCCCCCACCCGCTGGCGGCCAAAGAGCATGATGCCGAGGAACCCTGCCTCCAGAAAGAAGGCCGAGAGGACTTCGTAGGCCATGAGCGGCCCGACGACCGGCCCCGCCTTGTCCGAAAAGACCGACCAGTTGGTGCCGAACTGATAGGACATGACGATGCCCGAAACGACGCCCATGCCAAAGGCGATGGCGAAGATTTTCTTCCAGTAGTCGAAGAGCAGCTCGTAGGTTCTGTCCCGCGTGCGCAGCCAGAGCGCGTTGAGCACCGCGAGGTAGCTGGCCAATCCGATACTGAAGGCGGGAAAGATGATGTGGAAAGAAACCGTGAAGGCGAACTGCACCCGAGCGAGCGTTTCCGCGGTATACCCATCCAGCATCGTTGAACCCCTTTACCGGTTTTCAGACACTATGGGCCATGTTGCAGGGTTAGACATAAGAAAAAACGCCGCACCGGCGGATCAGAAACGTATCTCGGCCCGCAATCCGGGGGAATTGTCCGTCAGGCGAAGCTCTGCCCCGTGCAACTTCACGATGCTGTCGACCAGCGCCAGCCCCAGACCGTTGCCGGGGGTGTTGCGGCTGCTGTCGAGCCGGTAGAGCCGCCGCAGCACCTTGTCGCGTTCCGCCTCCGGTATGCCCGGCCCGTCATCGGCAACCACCAGCTGCGGGGCCGTGGCCCGGTCCGGGCCGGAGCCTTCGGGCTGAAGCTCCAGCGTCACCTCCACCTGCGCGCCCTCGGGCGTATGGCGCAGCCCGTTCTCGATAAGGTTGGCGAGGGCCTGCCCGAGAAGCGCGCGGTCGCCCTCCACGCTCAGGACCTCGTCAGGCAAATGCAGGGTCAGGGTCTTTCCGGCGGCCTGTGCCGCTGGTTCGTAGACCTCTGCCATGGTGGCACAGAGGGTATTCAGATCGACCGGCGCGAACCTCTGCCGGGGGGAGCCGCTATCCACCTGTGCAAGCTGCAGAAGCGATTGAAAGACCGTGGCGATGCCGTTCACCTCGGCCTGCGCCCGTTCCACCAGTTCCCGGGTCTCGCCTTCGGGCGGAACGACGCGCTCGAGGTCGTCCAGATGCACCGCGACGCGCTGGATGGGTGTCTTCAGGTCATGGGCGATGTCGGACGAAACCTGGCGCAGGGCCTCCACCGAATGTTGCTGCGCCCCCGCCATCAGGTTCAACTTGCCCCCGATGCTGCGCAGGTCATCGGACCAGCGCGGATCGATCCGCGCACGCGCGGAAAGGTCCCCAGCGGTCAGGCTGTCCAGTGTTCGCCCGATCACCTCCACATCCCGTTTCGAGCGCCGCGCGATGACAAGGCCCCCCGACAGCGCGATGAGGATCGTCGGCAAGAGGCTGATCCACAGGATATTGACGAAGCCCGCCCGCAGCGCCTCGATCTCCGCGCGGCTGCGTGCCACCGTAAGCAGCCCGCCATGCAGGGTATCAGTCAGCGTGAGGTAATCACCGGCATAATCGCCCGGCGCGTCGCGCAGCGTGATGATGTGATAGCCTTCGTCATCCCGTGCGATGGCCCCGTTGCCATATACCACCCCGCCCGGCGTCACATAGCTGAGGATCGAACGGTTGGGGTCGGTGGCGCGGGATTCCGCTTCGACCAGAAAGGCCACCGCCCGCGCGCTGGGTGCGGCGCGAAAGCCTGCCATGTCCTGTGCCAGATCGGCGCGGATCGCCTGTTCGAAGGATGCCTGCGTGACCGCATAGCTGGCCGCGAGGCTGAGCAGGCTGACGGTGGAAAACAGCATCACCAGAAGCAGCGCAAGCCGCAGCGGCATAGACCGCCAGAGCCGCGCCATCCGACCGCTCATCCGTCGATCCTGTAGCCCGCACCGCGCACAGTCTGGATCAGTTCGCGATCAAACGGCCGGTCGATCTTGGACCGGAGGCGACTGATATGGGTCTCTACGACATTGGTCATCGGATCGAAGCTGAGGTCCCAGACCGATTCCAGCAGCATCGTCCGCGTCTGTACGCGCCCCTTGCGCCGCAGCAAATGCTCCAGCAAGGCGAATTCCCGCGGCAGCAGATCGATCTCCTGCCCGGCGCGGGTCACTTTGCGCGCCAGCAGGTCCATTTCTAGATCCGCCACCCGCAGCACCGTCTCCTGATCCAGCGCCTGCGGCCTGCGTGCAAGTGCCGCGACACGGGCGGAAAGCTCTCCGAAGGCGAAAGGTTTCACGAGGTAGTCGTCCGCCCCCGCGTTGAGCCCGCCGATGCGGTCTTCGACGCTGCCCATGGCGGTAAGGAAAAGCGCCGGGGTCAGGTTGCCCGTTCCGCGCAGGGTTTTCAGCAATGTCAGGCCGTCGATCTCCGGCAACATCCGGTCGACCACCAGCACGTCATATGTATTGCCGGTGGCCTGTATCAGGCCCTGCCGCCCATCGGTGACCAGATCAACGACATGCCCCTCTTCGCGCAGGCCCCGCGCGATGTAATTGCCCGTGGTTGCATCATCCTCGATCACCAGCAGCTTCATGCCTGCCCTTTCCTGCGGTCCGGCTCTGCATATAGGAAAGCGCGGGCCATTCGTAACCTTACAGATTTGTATAACCGGAAGAAGGGCAATGTTAGCCCGGCAGGTCATCTGGAGCGCATCACTACAAGATGCGAGGAGCATTCAAATGACAAGAACACTTCCCCGAACACCGCGGGCGGCCGCGATGGCGCTTGCCGCGACATTGGCCGCGACCTCCGCCCTCACGACGCTGCCGTCAACGGCAATGGCCGTGCCCGCAGGCGGCTACGCCGATCTGGTAGAGGCGGTATCGCCCTCCGTCGTGTTCATCGAGGTGACCGCAAAGGCGCGCGAGACCGATTTTCAGGGCTCCCTCCCCGAAGGAATGCCCGAAGAGCTCCGCCGCCGGTTCGAACAGATGGTTCCCGGCCAGAACGGCGCGCCCATGCCCCAGCAGGGCCTCGGTTCGGGCTTCATCATCTCCGAAGATGGTCAGATCGTCACCAACCACCACGTGGTGGCGGGTGCGGAAACCGTCACCGTCAAGCTGGCTGACGGCCGCAAGCTCGATGCCAAGGTCATCGGCAGCGACCCGATGACGGATATCGCCCTGCTGAAGGTCGAGGCTGACGTCGAACTGCCGAAAGTGTCCTTCGGTACGTCCGAAACGCTGCGCGTTGGCGATGAAGTCGTCGCGGTCGGCAACCCCTTCGGCCTTGGCGGCACCGTGACATCGGGCATCGTGTCTGCAATGTCGCGCAATATCAACGCAGGCCCCTTCGATGACTTCATCCAGACCGACGCGGCCATCAACCGCGGCAATTCGGGCGGACCGCTGTTCAACAACGATGGCGAGGTCATTGGCGTCAACACGGCGATCATCTCTCCCGCCGGCGGTTCCGTGGGCATCGGCTTTGCCGTGCCGTCTGATCTGGTCCAGACCATCGTTGCCGATCTGGCGGACGACGGTGAGGTCCAGCGCGGCTGGCTGGGTGTGCAAATCCGCCCGATGACTGACGAGGTCGCGACCGTTCTCGGCTACGACGCGCCCAAGGGAGCCGTGGTGGAGATGGTGAACGAAGACAGCCCCGCAGAGGCCGCAGGCCTCAAGAAGGGGGATATCATCCTGTCCTTCAACGGCACCGAGATCGAGGAACTGCGTGATCTGACCCGGGCCGTCGCTGAAACCGCACCGGACGCCGCGACCGAGATGGTCGTCCTGCAGAAGGGCGAGGAAGTGACCCTGAAAGTCACCGTCGGCGCGTTGGCTTCCGAAAAAGCCTGACACCGACCCCGGCGGGAGCGTCTCCTCCCGCCGGGCAGTCCCCCCTGAAAGGGGTGCGGGACGTCATGCTCCGGTGGCGGGGAGGCGCCGGGGCATGATATACCGATCCTCGTATCGGATGACCTGTGGCATTCGCCCGTTTGGCCCCAAAATGAGCATAAACGTTTCAATGGCGCCCATATGCCGTTGATTTTTATTGCAATTTTAGCGGGAGAATCGCGAAATCACCGCCATTTCTTCGCCCCTTTTTCATACTTCGTCAAACTTGTGCCACTATTCACGGTATAGTTGTTGGGAAGAACGCGTACCAAACCCGCGGTATGACAAGAGGACGAATCGATGAAAATCCTGGCGGTCGACGACGACCCGATCATTCTGGAACTGCTGGCCCAATTCGTGGATGCCTTCGGCGGTTACACTCTGACGACAGCCGAATCCGGGTTCGAGGCCTTGGAAATCATTGCCGAAAAGGGAAGCGGCAAATTCGACTGCTTCATGCTCGATATCCAGATGCCGGGGATGGACGGTGTCGAACTCGCGGGCCTCATCCGCGACACGGCGCGCTACGCCGATGCGCCGATCCTCATGCTCACCGCGATGTCGGAAAAACGCTATATCGACGCTGCCTTTACTGCTGGCGCCACCGACTATGTGACAAAACCGTTCGAGGTTGTTGAACTGAAATCGCGGCTGACCGCGATGCAGAAAATCGTCATGTCGCGTAAATCGCGTACACGCAAGATTTTCTCCACCAAGGCACTCGCGACCCAAAGTGCACCTGCCGAGACCACGATCGCCCTGCACGAACCCATTTCCATCTACGATGTGGACAATGTCATCGAATGCGTGGCGATGGAAAACTACGTGGCCCAGCTTTCCCGGTCCGCGCAATTCGGCTCCACCGTCTTTGCGCTGTCGATCCGGCGGATCAACGAATTTCACGAAGCCCTGACAGGGTTCGAATTTCACAGCATGATTTCCGATGTGGCCGAAGTCATCTCCGATACGCTGTCCGAGCACCAGTTCCTGATGTCCTATGCGGGGAACGGTACATTCGTCTGCATCGTCGAAGCGGGATGGCGCCCTGAAATGGCCAGCGTGACAGAGCAGGTGAACCTGTCGCTGGCGCAGGCCGAGCTTTTCGCGAACGATGGACAGCGCATCCAACCGCGTCTTTGCGCGGGCAAGGCCATTCGGCTAGTCTGGAAATCGAACGAACAAATTCTTGATTCTCTTGGTGTTGCTCAATCGAGCGCCGAAGACACCGCCCGCCGCTACGATTCTTCGATGAGTGATCTTTTTCTGTACGGACAATCTGCATGACAGCCACGACAGCTAACGCCCTACCGGGTCTGGAGCGCATTCGCGCGCGTTTCGTCGAAATGCTTTCCGACCGTCAGGCCCGTATCGCGCAGCATACTCTGGACGCGTGGAACGGTGGAACGCCTGAGCAAATCAACGAGAACCTGGCCGCCGCCCAGGCAATCCTGCATCAGATCGCGGGCAGCGCCGGCTCCATCGGCTTTGCCGAACTGGGCAGCACCGCCCGCGCCTGCGAAGCGCAGATCATCGAACACCTCAGGGATATGGAAAACGGCATTACCGCCTGCCCCGGGGATTTGGTCTTTCACATCGACAGTTTCGTCCGCAACTGCGCCGAGCTGATCAGCGACGCCGCCTGACCCCCGATCATTTTGCTGCGTCAGCCTTTGAAGGCTGCGCTATTTTTGGGCCCGCAACCTTCAGGACCTGAACAAGACAGACAGCCCCCAAGTGTGTTGCTGAACAAGACACTGGCCAATCGGTCTGCCCTCCGCCTCTCTCCCTCATTTCGCTGAAATTCTCTGCGCTTCGCGATGCACACTTCGCTGCGCCCTGCACAGCTAAGGTTGCCGCCCGGCGCGAGGATGCCCCCCACCATCACGAAACTCCACCGATACTGCGGGCCTTTCAACCGGCCCACCAGCACAGTGCCAAAGCGGCCCTACCTGACCACAAGTCCACAAACGAACACGCCGCAGCGACAAGGCTGCGGCGTTCTTTGCGGGGTGTGAAATCTTCAGGCGTTCATCGCTGTCTTGATCTGTTCGGCAAGCGACATGGGATCGAAGGGTTTGCAAATCACTTCAACGGCGCCCACTGCGCGGAACTCTTCCACGTCGGCATTCTGGGCGCGCGCTGTCATGAAGATCGCGGGCGTCTCTTTCAGTGCGTCGATCTTGCGCAGATGCTCCAGCGTTTCCTTGCCGGTCATCCCGGGCATCATCATGTCCAGCAGAATCACATCCGGGGTAAAGCTCGGCACGGTATCCAGTGCCTCCTGACCGGAGTTGCACTGCACAACCTCGAAATCGCCCGTAAGTTCGAGCGACATCTTCGCGATTTCGCGGATATCCGCGTCATCTTCGACATGTAACAGTTTGATCATGACGTTTCCTTGGTCAACCTGCGTCCCGCAGACCGGGCTGGGCGTTCTCTGTATGATATACCACAGCCTCCTCCGTGGGGAGGCAGAAATAGAAGGTCGTTCCAACGCCTTCCTGACTTTCGAATCCGATGTCTCCGCCCATGTTCTCCACGATCGCCTTGCAGATGCTCAGGCCAAGCCCGGTACCGCCCTTGCTGGCCCGATCCGAATTGGTCATATCCGCGAACCGTTCAAAGATCTTGTGCTTGTCGCGGGCCGGAATCCCCTGCCCGTGATCCTTGACGCTGACGCGCAGACGTCCCTGCTGCTGTGTAAGCGAAACAATGATCTTCCCATTGGGGCGGGAGAACTTGCAGGCGTTTGAAAGCAGGTTCGTCAGGACCTGGATGGTACGGTTCGGGTCCGTGTGCACCTCTACGGGTTCTTCGGTCCCTACGGTCTCGATGGTCACGTCGAACCGCTGGCTGTTGATCGAAGAAGACAGCACCGCCTCGTTGATCAGATCCGACAGATCGGTGGGGACCCGTTCGAACTCCATTCCACCGGCGACGATCTTCTCCAGATCGAGAATGTCATTGATGATCAGCACCAACCGTTCCGCGTTGCGATGCGCGATCTCCAGCAGGCCGCGCGCCTTTTCGGGTAGCTCACCCGCGGCGTTGGACAGCAAAAGCCCCATCGAGCCCTTGATCGACGTCAGGGGCGAGCGCAGCTCATGGCTGACGGTGGAGACGAATTCAGCCTTCATCTGCTCCTTTTCGACCCGGTTCGAAATATCCTGGAAGACGAAAAGGATCTGGTCATTCTGATCGTCGATGGCCACGCGCTTGACGCTGACCTCGAACTGCATGCCCTTGAGCACGAGGTTGCATTGCACGTCCTCCCGCCCCTTGTCGCGCACCGCGTGGTAAGCAGAGATGAGCGGAGAGATGTCCATCTTGGTCTGGATATCATCCAGCGAGAGCCGGTCATATGAACCGCCGCCAAGGCCCATCCAGTCCAGCGCGGCACGATTCATGTAGTGGAAGTGCTCTGTCTGCACGTCGACCATCCAGATACTGTCGCGCAGTTCATGCAAGGCAGTGGAGTTGATCTTGCCGGAAAGAAACGCTTCATTCTTGGCCAGGTCGTTCCGGACCGAGATCGAGCCGGACCAGTTCCCCTCCCCGTCGAAGAGCGGCATCACGGTTGTCTGCGTGACCCGAACGGAACCGTCCGAACAAACGAGCGGGGTGTCCCCCTGCCAGATCTTGCCTTCGGCCAGACCCCGGCGAATCGTGTCCGCGGTCTGGTAGCCCGTTGGCCCATAGAGCATCCGGACAGGCTGGCCGATCAGTTGATCCCGGGTATACCCGGTAAAGGCCAGCATTTCGTCGTTCACTTCGGTCATGCGGTTTTCAGCATCCACGACGTTGATGAGGGTCGAGGATTTCAGGTTCGCGAAGCGTTCCGCCATAGCGATTTCGGAGGTTCGGGATTTGCCGCCGTTCAGGTTTTTCTTGACGAAAAGCACCGGAACGAGCCCGGAAATGGCAATGGCCCCCATGATGGGTCCGATATCGAGGAGGGAGGGGGGCAGCAGGGTGTCTGCGGTGGCATACCATCCTGTTGCCAAAAGGCTTCCTGAAATAAGTACTTTGGCATCATGTGCCGAGAAAATAGGTCGTTTCATTAGGTCGTCCTCGCCTGCGGGCGTTCCGCCAGTCAAAGCACCAAGTAAATCTTTTTGTATGCTTGACCGGTTGTCGCAGTCTAAATGGGCAAGATTAAGGCAGAAAGATGATTCAATTGCCGATCACCCGTAGGTTGCTCACCGGCCCTTTCGCTCCCTTGTCCATGATCGTGCGAACCAGCTGCGCCATATCCGTTCTCGACTTGATGAGGTTGCAAACGATGCGCGGATCCTCGACCGGCGTACTGTCTGCGGAAAGGCCGATGATCTTTGCCCGGCTGTTGGACTCGCGCACCGCATCGAGCAATTCGCTCGCACTTCCGTCGGGCACGGACCAATCCAGCAGCAGCACGTCGAACTGACCGTCCGCCAGTGCCGCGCGGGCCTCGGAGATGCTGGGCACGCTCACCACGTCGGCCGCCTCCCCTATGCCGGAGCGGAAGACCTCCGCGAAGTCGAGATCGTCCTCCACGTGGAGGATGCGGATGGGGCCGGTGTCGACCTTGCGCAATGCCGGCGTCTCCGCCTTCGGGATCAGCGCATCGACCTTGGAAATAGGACAGGTAAACCAGAAGACCGTGAGCCCGCCGGGCACGCTTTCGAAACCGACGTTGCCTCCCTGCCGCCACACAATCTGCCGCGTGATATTGAGACCGAGCCCCGTGCCCCCCTTGGAACGGGTATCGGACCCATCCGCCTGCGAAAACGCTTGGAAAATCCGTTGCCGGAAACTTTCAGGCACGCCCGGGCCGGTGTTCTGGACGAAGATGATCGCCTCTTCCTTGATGCGCTCGATCCGGATCGTAACCTCGGTATCGGGATCCGAATATTTG
>NZ_LWEX01000290.1 GCF_001634885.1 Sulfitobacter sp. HI0040
ATGAGCGAGGGCATCTTGCAGTCGAGCCGACCCATGGCGCTTTCGGGGCCGCTGCTTTCGACGGGGCAGCCCGCCACGATGGAGCCATGCAGCGCCGGGGCGACTTCGGGTTCCACCACGACGATGCGGGGCGCATCGCCCCAGCGCTGCCGCGCCAGCGCCGCGCAGGCACCGGCGAGGCCCCCGACCCCGGCCTGCAGGAAGATATGACTGGGCGGGGCGGGCATCTCTTCGATGACTTCCGCCATCAGTGCCAGATAGCCTTCCATCACGTGAAAGGGCCTGTCGGTATAGCCGGGCCACGACCCGTCAGAGAGCAGTTCCCACCCCTGATCGGCCGCGGCCTTTTCGGCGGCGGCCATGCTGGCTTCGTAGGTGGCCCCCTCCCGCCGCACCTCTGCGCCCTGGTCGG
>NZ_LWEX01000291.1 GCF_001634885.1 Sulfitobacter sp. HI0040
ACGGGCGGGACCACCATGAGATAGGCGGCCAGCGCCTCCCGGTCCTGCGGGGGGAGCATGGCGAGATTTTCGACGACCTCCGCCATCTGGGCGCCGGCGGTATCGTAGTCGGGCGTGAATCCGGTGGTGAAATAGCCCACGATATCGGCCTGTGACCATGTCAGTTCGGCGGGGGTGATATTGGGGATACGCCCCTTACCGTCCGGGTTCGGCGCGCCGGCCAGCCAGCGTTGCAGTTCAAGCCCGCCCGCGGCGTTGCGCGGGGTATGGCATTCACCGCAGTGGGCCAATGCTTCGGCAAGGTAGCGCCCGCGCGCCTGTTCTGGCGCAAGGTCACCCGTGACCGCGTAGTCCTCCGGCATGAAGGCCAGTTTCCACAAACCAAGACCACGGCGGAGGTTGAAGGGGAAGGGCACCGCGTGGGCGGGGGCTTCG
>NZ_LWEX01000292.1 GCF_001634885.1 Sulfitobacter sp. HI0040
GGCATCTATTACTGGCTGCCGCTCTTCACAGGCCGAAAGCGGTTTTTCCGCATGGGAGAGACTGCATTCGCGCTCATCTTCCTTGGCTTTCACGGCACGTTTCTGGCGATGCATTGGGTCGGATTATTGGGTCAACGTCGCAGGATAGAGACATATGACGCCGAAACGGGCTGGGGTGCGATCAACTTCGCCTCTTCCGTCGGCAGCTTCATCCTCGCCATCGGCCTCGGCATGGTGCTGATCGACATATTGATCCACATCTTCGTGGCCGTCCGTGGCCCCCGCAACCCGTGGAAGGCCGGGACGCTGGAGTGGGCCACCATGTCCCCCCCCCCCGCCTACAACTTCGCCAGC
>NZ_LWEX01000293.1 GCF_001634885.1 Sulfitobacter sp. HI0040
CCGCTTTCAACAGTATTGCGCGCCCGGAAGGTCGGGTCGGTCATGCGCAGCGCCGCAACAAGCCCCGCGATGGCCAGCACCAGTACCACGAGGCTGCGGCCCGCATGCCCCAGCGCCCTGAGCCTTGCGTGCTGCTGGGCAGCCTCGACGATTGCCGGCTCCAACGTTCCGCCAAGGGCGATGCCCGCGTCAGACAGGAGCGCGGGCAGCGTTTCGACGGCACGTGCGCCATCGGCCAGATCGGCGTCGGACAGCCGCCCGTCCGCCCGCAGCAGGGTGATCCCGTCGGAAACGCGGCGCACGTCCGTCATTACCAGTTCGACGGATGATCCTTCGGGCACGCTGGCCGCCGGGATCGTCTGTGCCACCTGCATCTGGACGAGCCAAGGCTGCACGATCAGCCAGACCGCAAGGACCAGCAGCGCCGGAACCGCCGTGAGCATCGCGGCGGCATAGCCGTAATAGGATGGCAAGGAATGAAGTCGGCG
>NZ_LWEX01000294.1 GCF_001634885.1 Sulfitobacter sp. HI0040
GGGCCGCATGTCGACGTAGGAGCCGCGATCCCGCACGAAATTGGCCGGATCCTGATCCGCGCCGGCGTTTTGCTGGACAAAGGTTTCGAAGACGACGTGTTCGCCCTTGTACCCGGCGGTGTTCGCGTTGGCGATATTGTTGGAGGTGACGTCGAGCTGGCGCTGCAAAGACGCGGCAAGGGACATGCCAAGGTAGCTTGCTTCCGTCATGCGCCGTGCTCCTGTCCTTATGCGATGCAAGTATAAACATGGATTGCAAGGATACATTGAAATATAAACTGGACAAAAGCAAGGAAATTGTGTCTTTCTTTCTTGTCATGCTAAAGATACTTTGCCTTGCCCTGTCTCTTGTGCTGTTCCTGCCACCCCCTTTGCGGGCACAGGAGGAGGGGCCGTTCGCGACCCTGAACTTCGTTGTTCTGGGGCAGGGTGACTTCCTGTTACAGCGG
>NZ_LWEX01000295.1 GCF_001634885.1 Sulfitobacter sp. HI0040
GTGCCATGCTGAAAAAGCAGATCGCGCGGCTGGCCGAGCTTGGCTTTGACGCGATGATGGCGACTGAACTGGAATTCTTCCTCTTTGCCGACAGTCTTGAGACGATCCGGGCGGGGGGCTTTCGCGAGCTGCGCCCGATCAGCGGCTACAACGAGGATTACCACATCTTCCAGACCACCAAGGAAGAGCATGTGATGCGGCCCATCCGCAATCACCTATATGCCGCGGGTCTGCCCATCGAGAATTCCAAGGGCGAGGCCGAGGCCGGGCAGGAGGAGCTGAACATCCGCTATTCCCCGGCGCTGGACTGCGCGGATTACCACACGATCGCCAAACATGCGGTGAAGGAAATCGCGTGGCAGCAGGGCCATGCCGCCAGTTTCCTGCCCAAGTGGCACAAGGACCGGGTCGGAAGCTCCAGCCATGTGCACCAGTCGCTGTGGAAGGATGGCAAACCGGCGTTCATGGACGAG
>NZ_LWEX01000296.1 GCF_001634885.1 Sulfitobacter sp. HI0040
CATTTTCCATCACCAGCGTTTTTGGGCGAAGCCTCTTCACCAGCGTCAAATAATATTCAAAGAGCCGGGCACGGTCGTCGATTGCATTTCTCTTGTGATTGTTATGACTGAACGACTGACAAGGCGGCCCTCCAATAAGGCAGTCCAGTTCTCCACGGCCCAGCGCACTCGCGCGCAAAATGTCGTCAGCGCAGACTAACGAAATCGCGCCCTCAATAAATGACGTCTCAGGAAAATTTAGGCGAAATGTCTCTGACGCTGCCGAATCCATGTCATTGGCACAGGCAATGCTCCAGCCAGCCTGACGAAAGCCAACCGCGAGGC
>NZ_LWEX01000297.1 GCF_001634885.1 Sulfitobacter sp. HI0040
CTGGTTCGAAGACCTCTACGATCACCCCGAACTCGACATCGCGCTGCGCGGCGGCGACCAGATCCTCGTGGAGGAGGACTCGCGCTCCTTCACAGCACTCGGCGCGACAGGCGGGCAGGCACAGGTGCCCTTCGAATCGCAGAACCTCTCGGCGCTGGAAGGCATCGCGCAGGTCGGCGGCCTGAACCCGCTCAGCGCCGATCCCACCGGCGTCTTCATCTTCCGCAACGAACCCGAGGAAGTGGCCGAACAGGTGCTGGGCCGGCAGGATCTGCTGGGCGCGCAGCGCATGGTCTATGTGCTCGACCTCACCCAGCCTAAC
>NZ_LWEX01000298.1 GCF_001634885.1 Sulfitobacter sp. HI0040
GGGAACGCTCAAATCCGAGGATGGAACCGTTTCGGCGGGGTCCATCGTTCTGGACGGAACCCCCATTCAGAACATGGAAGCCTCGGAAGTAGTGAAAAAAGGTCTCATCCATGTGATGGAAGGCCGGCGCGTTTTGCGGCATCTGACGTCAGAGCAAAACCTGATCGTCGGCGGGCACATGGTGCCCAACTCCGCCGAGCTGAAAAAGCGCCTGGACCATGTTTACACCTTGATGCCCCGGCTTGCGGACCTGCGCAACCGCACCTCTGGCTTCATGTCTGGTGGCGAACAACAACTGCTGCTGATCGGCCGGGCCATGATGGCCAGCCCCAAGATCATCGCGATCGACGAACCGTCGTTGGGATTGGCCCCGATGATGAT
>NZ_LWEX01000299.1 GCF_001634885.1 Sulfitobacter sp. HI0040
CCTTCATGACGGATATCGTGGGCGACAATGCCTATGTGCTTCAGCGCCGTCTCGATACCCACAGCGCCCTTACTCCCTATGCGAGCGCACTGGCGACGGTGCGGATGGTCAACCTCGTACAGGACGACGGGGTTTTTTGCCCCATGGCGATCATCAAGCTGCCACAGGGCGGGAACATCGCGGACAACTTCTGGCGCGGCGGAAACCTCGCCTGCTCCATCGACGTGGACAGCGGGAAGATCGAAACGGTGGCGCGCCGC